>DASREB010000136.1:0-7642 GCA_035652275.1 Burkholderiales bacterium | reverse complement strand
GTGCTCGCCTATCTCGAGCGCGTGGTGCGCGGCGGAGAAAAGGTGCTCGATTACGGCTGCGGTTCCGGGATCCTCGGCATCGCCGCGGCGAAGCTCGGCGCAGCCGGCGTCGATGCGGTGGACAATGACCCCGTTGCGCTCGCGGTGGCGAGCGATAACGCTCGCGCCAATGGCGTCAAGCTGCGCACATGTCCGCCGCAGGCGCTTACGCCGGACCGTTATGATCTCGTCGTGGCAAACATTCTTGCCGGACCGCTGATTGAGCTCGCGCCGCGCCTCGGCGGACACGCGGCGCCCAGGGCGGCAATCGCGCTGAGCGGCGTGCTCACGTCACAGGCCGAGGAAGTGCTGCAAGCGTATGCCGCGATGTTCGAGATCGGCGTCAGCGCGCGTGAGGAGGACTGGGTATTGCTCTCCGGGGTGCGGCGATGAGCCTCGTGACCCGCTGCCCGATCTGTGGCACCGCTTTCCGCGTACAGAGCGCGCAGCTGGCCGCGCACGGCGGCAGCGTGCGCTGTGGCAAGTGCGGCGGCGTTTTCAACGGGGTGGCGGCGCTAGTGGAGGAGGGCGATGAACGCCTCGCCCTCGAGCCCTCGCCGCAACTCGGATTGTTCGACCCCGGCCGGCAAGCGGCGGCGGCAGCCGGGCCTGCGCATGAGGAGCGCGTTGCCGACTTCCTGGCCTCCGAGCCGCGCTCGCGGCGCGCCACGTTGCTCTGGAGCGTTGCGGTGTTGCTCGGCTTGCTGCTCCTCGCCGGGCAGGTCGCTTACCGGTTTCGGGCGGAGCTGGCAGCGTCGAGCGCGACGGCACGCGAAGCGCTGCTCGCGTTGTGCCGGTCGTTGGCATGCGAGGTACCGCTGCCACGCCACCCCGAGCTCATGAGCATCGATGCGTCCGAGCTGCAAGCCGATACGCGGCGCGACGGACTCATCATCCTCACGGCCTCGATCCGCAATCGCGCGCGCTTTGCGCAGGACTATCCGGCGCTCGAAGTCACGCTCACCGACGAGAACGATCACCCGGTCCTGCGAAGGGTGATTGCGCCGCGCGATTATCTCGAGGCGCCACGCCGCGCCGAGGTTTTGCGCCAGGGCATCTCCGCGGGCAGCGAAGCGGCAGTGCGGGTTTATCTCGACACCAGCCGCACGCGCGCCATTGGTTATCGGCTCTACCTGTTCTATCCGCTATGAGCACGCTCGTCACCGGTTCCATCGCCTACGACACGATCATGGTGTTTCCGGATCGCTTCCGGAACCATCTGCTGGCCGATCAGCTGCATATCCTCAACGTCTGCTTTCTCACGCCCGAGATGCGTCGTGAGTTCGGCGGCACGGCGGGCAACATTACCTACAACCTGAAGCTGCTTGGCGAGGCGGCCCTGGTAATGGCGACCGTCGGCGAGGACAGCGCCCCGTACCTCGAGCGACTGAGCGGCCTCGGCATCAGCACGGCGCTCCTCAAGCAGATCGCCGGACAGTTCACTGCGCAGGCCTTCATCACCACCGATCTCGACGACAACCAGATCACTGCGTTTCATCCCGGGGCGATGAATTTCGCGCACGAAAATCACATCACAGCGGAACTTGGCGTGCGGCTCGCGATCATTGCCCCGGACGGCAAACAGGGCATGCTGCAGCACGCACGTGAGTGTGCCGAACACGGCATCGACCTGATGTTCGATCCGGGTCAGGGGCTGCCGATGTTCTCGGGAGCCGAGCTCGACGGGTTCCTCAAGCTCGCACGTTACGTGGCGCTGAACGACTACGAGGGCAAGCTACTCCAGGAGCGCACCGGGCGCACGCTGGAGGAGATTGCACGCGGCGCGCAAGCACTCATCTATACGCAAGGCGCGAAGGGCTCCGTGATTCTCGCCGGCGGTAAACGGCATGACATCCCGTGCGTGGAAGCAGAAGCGGTGGTGGATCCCACCGGTTGCGGTGACGCCTATCGCGCGGGACTGCTCTATGGCATTGCGCACGGCTGGGACTGGCCAAGCGCAGGTAAACTAGCCGCATTGATGGGGGCGATCAAAGTGGCGCAGCGCGGCGCGCAGAACCATGCGCCGTCGCGCGACGAGATCGAGACGCGGTTCCACCGCGCCTTTGGCTACTCCCCGTGGAAGGGATAACGATGAAGGCGACATACCTGGCCGTTGCGCTCGCCGTAGCGCTGAGCGGCTGCATCACCCACGAATCGGCGAATGTCTACAGCAAGCACGAAGCCGGGCGCGAGCAGACGGTGCGCATGGCGACGGTCGATTCCGTGCGCAAAGTAAGACTCGAAGGCGGCCAATCCGGCCTCGGCGCTGCAGCCGGGGGCGCCGTGGGCGGCATCGGCGGCGCCCAGGTAGGCCACGGCGCCGGCTCGAGCGTTGCCGCGGTCCTCGGGGGCGTCGCCGGCGGCGTGGCGGGCAACGCCCTCGAGAACAAGGCGACCGAGAAGGATGCGCTCGAGATCACTGTGAGGCTGGACAGCGGCGAGATGCGGGCCATCGTGCAGGAAGCGGATTTGCAGTTCACGCCCGGCCAGCGCGTGCGCTTGCTCAACTCCGGTGGAGTGACTCGCGTAACGCCGTAGCGTACTCCGACAGCTTCTCGCGCGGCGGATTCTTGGCGGGCCAGGTGAGCATCATGCCGTCGCCTTCATGACGCGGCAGAAGATGCATGTGATAGTGGAACACCGTCTGCCAGGCCGCTTTCCCGTTCGCCTGATACACCGATAGTCCTTGCGGCTGAAAGGCGGCGCGTATGGCGCGCGCCAGCCGCGCCGCCGTGCGCAGCAGATCGCCCGCCTGGTCGTCATCGAGCTCGTAGAGATTTTCCACATGCGCTTTTGCCGCCACCAGCACATGGCCCGGATTCACCTGGCCCGCGTCCATGAAGGCGATGGTGCGCTCGTCCTCGTAAACCACGGCCGCTGGAATTTCCTTCGCCACGATGCGGCAGAACACGCAATTGCTCATCATTCGTCTCCAGTAGCACGAGCGGTACAGGTAACCTGGTGGACGCTGCCATCCTCGAGGCGTAGTGCAGTCAGGCGTCCGCCCCACACGCAGCCACTATCGAGTGCCGCGAGCTGCCGTGTCAACTTCATGCCGAGCGCCGACCAGTGTCCGCAGATCAGCCGCGGCTCGTCAGCGGGGCGCAGCGCAAACCACGGCGTGTAGCCAGGCGGCGGCTTCGCGCCCTTCGCCCGAAATTCCATCTTGCCGTCGCGCGTACAGAAGCGCATGCGCGTCATCGCGTTCACGATCACGCGCAGTCGGTCCCAGCCGCTGAGCGCATCGCTCCACCGGGCAGGGTCGCTTCCGTACATATTGGCAAGAAAGTCCCGGTAGTCGGGCGCGACCAGTGCGCGCTCGACCTCGCGGGCGAGTTGCAGCGCCTGGTGCACGCTCCACTGCGGCAGGAGGCCCGCGTGCACCATGGCGTAGCCGCCTGCGGCGTGCATCATCGGCCGAGCGCGCAGCCAGTCGACGAGCTCGCGCCGGTCGGGCGCCGCCAATACATCGTGGAATGTATCGTCCTTCCGCGGGCGCTCGAAACCTTCATGCTGAGTCACCAGGTGCAAGTCGTGGTTGCCGAGCACCACCACGGCCCGCTCTCCCAGCTCGCGCACGAAACGCAGCACTTGCAGCGACTTCGGGCCGCGATTTACCAGATCGCCGACGAACCAAAGGCGGTCGCGCTCGCCAAAGCGAACCTCGGCGAGCAGGACCTGCAGCTCATCGAAACAGCCCTGGACGTCGCCGATCGCATAGGTCGCCATCGCAGCTAGAAGCTAGCATCGAGACGCCGATACTGTATCGCTTCGGCGACGTGCTCCGCGCCCACCCCCGTGGCGCCGGCGAGGTCGGCGATGGAACGCGCGACCCGCAGTACGCGGTGATAGGCGCGCGGCGAAAGCAGCAGCCGGGCAAGCGCGTGGCGCAGCAATTCGCCGCCCTCGCGGCCCGTCGCGCAATGGCGATCGATATCGCGCGTGCCGAGCAGCGCATTCGCCTTTCCCTGGCGCGCAAGTTGCGCTTCGCGAGCGCGCGCGACACGCGCCGCGACCTGCGCGGACGGCTCGCCGAGTCCCGCGGCTGTGAGCTCGGCTTCGCGCGGCGCGGGAACCTCAAGCTTGATGTCGATGCGGTCGGCGAGCGGGCCGGAAATGCGTCCGCGGTAGCGCGCAATGCGCTCCGGCGTGCAGCGGCAGCGCCCGGTGCGGTCGCCGCAATGGCCGCAGGGGCAGGGGTTCATTGCGGCGATCAGCTGGAAGCGCGCCGGGAATTGCACCTGTCGCGCGGCGCGCGAGATCGCCACCCGGCCGGTCTCGATCGGCTCACGCAGAGCTTCGAGCACATCGCGGTCGAACTCGGGCAGCTCGTCGAGAAACAGCACGCCGTGATGCGCAAGCGAGATCTCCCCCGGCCGCGGCAGGAAGCCTCCGCCCACCAAAGCCGCCGCCGAAGCGCTATGGTGCGGCGCGCGGAAGGGCCGCTCGCCCCAGCGCGTCGCGTCGAAGCCGGCGCTCGAAACCGAATGCACCGCCGCCACTTCGAGCGATTCCGCCTCGGAGAGCGCGGGCAGGATGCCGGGAAAGCGCGCCGCCAGCATCGATTTGCCGGTGCCCGGCGGCCCGATCATCAGCACACTGTGGCCGCCGGCAGCCGCGACCTCGAGCGCACGCTTGGCATGCTGCTGGCCCTTTACATCGCTGAAGTCCGGATACGCCGGCCGCACCACCGGCGTCTGCGAACAATATTGCGCGAGGCGCGCCTCCTCCGCGAGATGGCCCACGACTTCGAGCAGTGATTTCGCCGGCAAGATGCGCGCGCCTTGTGCGAGTGCCGCCTGCGGGGCGTTGCCTTCCGGCAATACGAACGCGCGACCCGCAGCACGCGCTGACAGCGCCATGGCGAGCGCACCGCGTACCGGCCGCAGCTCCCCGGTGAGCGAGAGCTCGCCCGCGAACTCCTGGCCGTGCAGCGATTCGGGCGCAAGCTGCCCGTTCGCCGCCAGGATGCCGAGCGCGATCGGCAGGTCGAAGCGGCTCGAGTCCTTCGGCAGCTCGGCGGGCGCCAGATTGACGGTGATGCGGCGAGCCGGAAATTCAAAGTGCGTGTGATTCAACGCCGCGCGGACGCGATCGCGCGCCTCGCGCACCTCGGCATCCGGGAGCCCGACGATGTGAAATGACGGCAGCCCCGGCCCGAGGTGCACTTCGACAGTGACCTCGGGCGCTTCGACACCGGCGAGCGCGCGGCTCGCTACCGTTGCGACTGTCATGGCTCACCCGTTTCCCCAAGGCGAGCAACGTATTAGGCGCCTTTGCGTTTACTGGGCGTTGTTGCCGCCGGTGCGGCGCTCCAGTTCGGCGAGGCGCGTTTCGAGCGCCGCCACGCGCGCAAGCGCAGCCTCGAGCAGCTTTTTCTGCACTTCGAAGTCCTCGCGCATGACAAGGTCCATGCGGTCGAACCAGCTCGCGAGCAGCGCGCGCAGGTTCTTCTCGATGTCCGGCGCCGGAGAATTGCGCAGCGCCTCGTTGATGCGCTCGCTCAGGTCGTCAAAAAACCGCCGTTCGTTCATCCGCCAAACGTTATCACCGGCCGCGCACCATCGCGAAGCGGCCGCGCGTGCACTTGCACCGGCACGGAGCGTGGTGGGTCTCGCAGTGCGAGAACGCCTTGATTGCACGCAACAAATACTGTGGCACAGGAGATGCTAACCGTGAGGCGGCATTCCTTTCCACCCTTCAGGGAGAGCATCAAATGCGCAAGCTAGTCGTTCCACTGGCGCTCGCCGCGTCGGCATCAGCCTCCGGAATTGCCAGCGCTCAGCAAGCCGCCGCGCCGGCGCCTTCGCCAGTGACCGGAAACATGACCCTCGTCTCCGAATACCGGTTTCGTGGCATCGACCAGACGTTCGGCAAACCCGCGATCCAGGGCGGCTTCGATTACAGCCATGCCAGCGGCGTCTACCTCGGCAACTGGAATTCGAACGTCAGCCAAGGCGCGGGGTATTGGGGCGGGAACATCGAGATGGATTTCTACGGCGGCTACAAAAAGGCCTTCGGTGACGTCGGCCTGGACGTCGGCGCGATTTACTACTACTACCCCGGTAGTGATGCGAACGCTTCACCGGCGCTTGCGCTTTCGAACCCGCATGCTCCAGGCCAGACCAATTCTGGCACCGTGCACAATTTCGAGGGCTACATCGGTGGCAGCTGGAAATGGCTTTCGTTGAAGTGGTTTCATGCATTCAGCGATTACTTCCAAGTTCCCGACACCAAGGGCACCAACTACATCGATCTTTCCGCCACGTACGACCTCGGCGCCGGCTGGGGCGTAAATGGCCATGTCGGCCGCCTGAAAGTGCACAACTACTCGGAGGCGGATTACACCGATTACAAGCTCGGCGTCACCAAAGATTTGACGGGCTGGGTATTCGGTGCGTCGCTCATAGCCACTGACGCCAAAGGGTCCTGCCCCGCGATCGGCGTCAATCCCTTGCAGCCGTATTGCTTCCCCAACTCGTCGGGCACCAAAACGAAGGATGCTGGGCGCAGCACGATCGTATTTTCCGTCGGCAAAACCTTCTGAGGTCAAACATGAAACTCGTGACGGCAATCATCAAGCCTTTCAAGCTCGACGAAGTGCGAGAAGCGCTTTCGGCGATCGGCGTGCAGGGAATCACGGTGACTGAAGTAAAGGGCTTCGGTCGGCAAAAAGGACACACCGAGCTCTATCGTGGCGCGGAGTATGTGGTCGATTTCCTGCCGAAAGTGAAGATCGAGGCGGCCATCAAGTCCGACCTCCTCGAGCAGGCGATCGAGGCAATCGAGAAATCGGCGAACACCGGCAAGATCGGCGACGGCAAGATCTTCGTGTTCGATCTTGAGAAGGTCATTCGCATCCGCACCGGCGAGACCGATGCGGCGGCGCTCTAAGGAGATGGTGATGAAAAGACTTTGCACATTCCTCGCGCTGTGGCTGGCGCTCGCCTTTGCCGGCCTCACCTTCGCCCAGGACAAGCCGGCGGCGACGCCCGACAAACCCGCCGCTGAGGCGAAGAAGGAAGAAGCGAAACCGGCGGCCGCGCCCGCCCCGACGCCGAACAAGGGCGATGTCGCGTGGATGCTCACCTCCACGGCGCTGGTCCTGATGATGAGCGTGCCGGCGCTGGCGCTCTTCTACGGCGGCATGGTGCGATCGAAGAACGCCTTGTCGATGCTCATGCAGGTGTTTGTCGTCTTCTCCCTGGTGACGGTGCTCTGGTGTATCTACGGCTACAGCCTCGCCTTCACCGAAGGCAACCGGTTCTTCGGCGGCTTCGACCGGCTGTTCCTGAAAGGGGCCACGGATGCGATGGCGGCCACCTTCTCGAAAGGAGTGGTCCTGCCGGAGCTGGTGTTCGTCGCCTTCCAGGCGACCTTCGCGGCCATTACCTGCTGCCTGATCCTCGGCGCGATCGCTGAGCGCGCCAAGTTTTCCGCCGTGCTTGCCTTCATCGTCCTCTGGTTCACATTCAGCTACACGCCGATCGCCCACATGGTCTGGTTCTGGGCCGGCCCTGACGCCTACACATCGGCGAAAGTGGTTGAGGAAGTGAACGCGAAAGCCGGTTGGCTCTGGCAGATGGGCGCGCTCGACTTCGCG
>DASREB010000135.1:0-17656 GCA_035652275.1 Burkholderiales bacterium | reverse complement strand
CGCGCTCGGCTGGGTGCCGCGTTAGCAAAAAGCGGAGCGCGTTCGCGCTGCGCCGCGCCTAGACTCGGGTCATGCCGCGAAAATGGACGCTCATCGGCGCTGACGGCAAGCCGTACGAAAGCGCGCGGCCGGGAACGCTCGGCGGCCACCGCGGCACGCGCATCTACGGGCGCCTTGATTGCCCCGGTGCGTTGCGCGCCATCGCCCGCGGCGGGTACGTGAAGAGCCGCGTGTTCTTTCTCAACCGCACGCAGGCGCGCGCCGCCGGCTATCGGCCGTGCGCCGTCTGCCTGCCGAAGGAATATGCGGCATGGAAATCGACTGGGAAAAAGTAAGCGCCGCACTCGATGAGCGCGGCAGCGCAGTGGTGGAGCAGCTGTTGTCGCCACCGCAATGCCGCTCGCTCGCTGCGCTTTATGAACGGGAAGATCTCTTTCGCAGCCGGGTGGTGATGGCGCGCCACGGCTTCGGCCGCGGCGAATACAAGTACTTCGACTATCCCCTGCCGGAGCTCATCGCCGCGCAGCGCACCGCGCTCTATCCGCGCCTTGCCGAAATCGCCAACCGCTGGAACGCGGCGCTCGGCAGCAAGGCGCGCTTCCCCGAGCAGCACAGCGCTTACCTCAAGCGCTGCCATGCGGCCGGCCAGCGCAACCCGACGCCGCTGATCCTCAAGTACGAGGAAGGCGACTACAACTGCCTGCACCAGGATCTCTACGGCGAGCATGTCTTTCCGCTGCAGCTCACCATCCTGCTGTCGGCGCCGGCCAGCGACTTTACCGGCGGCGAGTTCGTGATGACCGAGCAGCGGCCGCGCATGCAGTCGCGCGCGGAGGTCGTGCCGCTTGCGCAAGGCGACGCGGTGATCTTCGCGGTGAATGAGCGCCCGGTGCGCGGTACGCGCGGCACGTACCGGGTGAAGCTGCGCCACGGCGTGAGCCGCCTGCGCTCAGGAAGGCGCTACACCGCCGGCATCATCTTCCACGACGCGGCCTGAGGCGCTCAGTCCGGTAGCGTGAAGAGCTCGTGCTCGCCGTCCAGCCCTTTCAGCGCATGCTTGCCGGCGGAGACGAGCGTTGCACGGCAGGCCGCGGCAAAGGCCGCTGAAGTCAGCACCGGCTTTTTCAGCTCCTTCGTCATGCTCTCGATGCGCGCTGCTTCGTTCGCCGCCGCACCGATCACGGTGAACTCCAGCCGCTCCGGCACGCCGATGTTGCCGTACGTCACGTCGCCGATATGCAGGCCGATGCCGTAGCGAAGCGGCGGCCGGTCCGGGTTCGCCGCGTTGACTTCACGCATCCGCTGCGCCGCGAGGCGCGCGGCGTGCAAGGCGCGCTCGCAAGCGGCGGCCTCGTCGCTCTCGATCGGAAAAATGGCGAGCACCGCGTCGCCGATATAGCGCAGCACCTCGCCCTGCGCCTCGAGCACCGCGCCCGCCATGCAATAGAAGAAGCGGTTGAGCTGTCGCAGATAGGCGCGCCGTCCGAGGCTCTGGGAGAGCGGCGTGGAGTCGCGGAAGTCGCAGAACCAGATGACGGCATGGATATGCTCGCCGTCGCCATGCTTTACCAGTCCCTGCAGCACGCGCTCGCCGGTGTGGCGCCCGAGGTAGATTTCGAGGAGCGCGGTGGCGGTGCGCCGCAACGCATGCACCTCGAACATGCGGCCTAGCGCCGGCAGCACGTCGTAGATCTGCCCGAGCTGGGCGGTGTCCAAGCCGCCCGGCGCGAATGAAGTAATCGACATCACGTTGATCTGGCCGTCGGCGAAGCGGAACGGCATCGCGACGTAGTCGGTAGCGCCCTCGGCGTGCAGGTCGCGCACCACCGGAAAGTCGAGCGCGCATGCCGGATCGGCCAGGCGGCGCCGCACGCCCGCGGCATTGCCGCGGATGAGCGGCGCGAAAGGGCTGTCGGCGAATTTCGGCTGCAGCAGGATGTCGTGCGGCTCCTGGATCGTGCGGATGCCGGGCGTGTCGGCCCGCCACACCAGCACCGTGGCGAATACCTGCGGGTGCAGCGTCGGCATGATGATCGTGCTGCGGTCAACGCGATATCCCGCGTCGTGCAGGAAGGTGAGAAACGCCGTGGCGAGCTCGGCGCTCGAGCCGGCCTTCCATGCCTCCGCGACCAGCCAGCGCCCGAGCGGGTTGGCGTCCGGCTCGCGCGGCCGAGAGGCGCTTTCTTCGCCGACGTTTTCCAGCTGTCCCATGTGAGAAGCCATATTCTGCGCCTGCTTGCGCGGCGGCGAAGTAAGGCCTCAATGCCGGCCTAATCGCGCGCTTGCGTACAGCAGAAAAAAGTCCGCTGCACCGCGGAGTTGGCAGCGGTCGTGACTTGCGCGATATGAGGCCCGCCGCACGCGGCCGACAATGAGTCATGCAGCCCGACGTCCAGGTCCTGATCATCGGTGGCGGCCTATCCGGCCTCTCGGCGGCGCTGCATCTCACGCGCGCGGGCGTCGATGATGTCTTCGTGCTCGAGGCCGAGCGCATCGGCCTCGGCGGCAACCGCTACCTGCCGGGCACCCCCGGCCCGGTGTTCCCGGACTACACCAAGATGGTGCTGACGCCGGACGATCGCGGCTACACCTATCTCTCGCGCCGCTACAACCGCCAGGCGGCGCTGAATCTCTTGCGCGTGAAGCGCGCCGGCGTCGAGCTGCAGATGCGCCTTGCGCGCGAGTTCGATCGCGAGCTCGTGCGCGAGTACGGCACGCTGATCGTCGGCGAGCCCGACGACGAGCGGCGCCTGCGGGAAGAGCATCGCGTGATGCGCGACCTCGGCATCGAGGCCGATTTCGAGACCTGGAGCGCGGCGCGCATCGAGGCGCTTTACGGCACGGCAGCCGGCAAGTACGTGCGCGGCCTTTTCATCGCCGGCGACGCGATCGTCGATTCGACGCGCTACGTGCAGGCGATCGCGCGCTCGCTCGGTGAGACGCGCTACCGCGAGCATGCGCGCGTGCTCGGCCTGCGCGAAGAGGCGGGCGTGGTGTTCGCCGACCTCGAGGGCGGCGACACGCTCACCGCGGCGCACGCCGTCATTGCCACCAATGGCTTCATCATCGACCGCGATCCCAACCTGGCGGGGCGCATGCGCTCGTACTGGACGTTCCTCGCCGCGTACGACGATGCGGGCGAGAACACGCCCAACGCCTATTACTTCGACCCGCACGCGCACTACTGGTCGCGCCAGGACGGCAAGCTGATCGTCGGCGGCGAGGACACGCCGGTCGTCGGCGACAACTTCAGCGCGCCCCCGGATCTCGAGCGCTCGGTGGCGCGCCTGTCGCATTGGTGCGCGGAGAGCTTCCCGCGCCTTGCCGGCCGCAAGCCGCGGGCGCTGCATTACAGCGTGTTCGGCGAGACGCGCGACAACCTGCCGATCCTCGGCCGCTTCTCCGCCGAGAGCCGCATCTGGTACACGGTCGGCGACAACGGCGACGGCCAGAGCACGCTCTCCTGCATCACTTACCTCCTGCCGCGGGCGATGGGCTTCGCCAAGGCGAGCGCCGACGAGGAGGCGCTGATCGCGTTCCTCTCGCCCGCGCGCGAGAGCCTCAAGGAGGCGGCGGCGAAACTGCCGGTGTCGGCGGAGGCGCTCATCAGCGCGTAGTCGCGGCGCAGCGGCCCGGCCGGGCGCAAGGGCCTGGAGCCAGTTTCGCACGCGCTTTCGCGGTGGTACATTCGCTACCGCAGGATCCTCAGGTAGAGAACACCGACCTTCGACGCCGCCCCGCGCGGCATTTCCCCCGTCTCCCTTCCTTGATCATCGTGCCCGCCGCGCGGCTCGGACAGCCGTGCATATCTCGAGTAAAGGTCAATACATGCCAACAGGCACCGTGAAGTGGTTCAACGACGAAAAAGGTTTCGGCTTCATTACACCCGATGGCGGGGGCAAGGATCTCTTCGCGCACCACAGCGCGATCCAGGGCCAGGGTGGCCGCCGCACGCTCAAGGAAGGCCAGAAAGTCTCTTTCGACGTCACGCAGGGGCAGAAGGGCCCCGCCGCGGCGAATATCAAGCCGATGTAGCGCCTGCATGAAGGTGCAGAAGGACGCGGTGGTGTCGCTGCACGTCGAGGTCTCGGACGCCACCGGCTGGCGCGCGCAAGCGCAGGACTTCGCCTACCTGCATGGCCACGGCAACCTGTTCCCCAAACTGGAAGCCGCGCTCGCCGGGCTGGTGGCGGGCGAAGCCGCGGACGTGACGCTCACGCCGCAGGACGGCTTCGGCGAGCGCGACCCGGCGCTGGTGCTCCAGGAGCGGCGCGACCGGCTGCCGACAGGTATCGCGATCGGCTCGGAGCTGCGTGCGCGTGCCGGCGAGGAGGAGGGCGAGCAGCCGGTGTTTCGCGTCACCGCGCTCAACGAGAACGAAGCGACGCTCGATGCCAATCACCCGCTCGCCGGCCGCACGGTGGAGATGCACTGCGAGGTGATCGAGGTGCGCGCGGCCACCGCCGAAGAGATCGCGCACGGACATATCCACGGACCGGGCGGGCACTCGCACTAGGCGCTTGCGTTTCTCTCGCAGTCCGACTGCACTGTCGGGCGCCTTTACAGTCGCGGCGGCGAACGCTGCTGCGAATGAGCTAATGCACTGAGCTCAAAGGCGGCGCTTCGACTGGTCCGGGATTTGCTCCGACGTTGGAGACCGTCGCGCGCGATGGTCCCGCCGCGCGAGCTGACGGATTAGAAAGGGGAGGCCATGAGCGCAATCATCCGGCCACTAGCAGCAATCGTTGCCTGCTTCGCGGTGTCCGCGCAAGCCGGGGTCATCATCAACTATCCCGATTTCTCCAGCACCGCCGGGCTGACTTTTGTCGGCAGCGCGGGCCAAAACGGCACCCAGCTGCAGATCACGCCACCGGCGACCGGTCAGGCCGGCGCCGCCTACAGCACTTCGGCGGTGACGCTCGGCGCGAACGCCACGTTCAGCACAACCTTCCAGTTCCAGTTCACGCAGCCGGGCGGGATTCACCCGGCCGATGGCATTACCTTCGTCATTGCGCAAAATCCGAACGGGTTGGGCGCCGGCGGCGGCGCGCTTGGCTACGGTGGAGTGAATAACAGCTTCGCGATCGAGTTCGATACCTATAACAACGTCGGTGACAACGTGCAGGAGAACGACAGCAATCACATCGCGATCCTGACGAACGGCAGTGTCCAGGGTTTGCCGAGCGACCAGTTTCTGGTGAATCCGTACAACGTGCATTTCTGCGAATTCGGTTTGGTCAACCCGAACACCGCGACGGGATGTCTGTCCAACGGCCACATCTGGACCGTCAACATCGGCTACAACGGCAGCACGCTCAACATGAGCGTGCGGGATGACAACAACTCTCTGTTTCAGGTCTACAACAATCTTCCACTCAACATCGCGTCGATCATCGGCACGACTAATGCGTTTGTCGGTTTCACCGGTGGCACCGGCGCGGGGTTCGAGCGGCAAAACATTCTCAGCTGGCAATTGGCCAACGATACGAGCTTGAGCGTTCCGGAGCCCGGCACGCTCGCATTGCTCGGGCTCGGCCTCGCCGGATTCGCCGCTTCACGCCGTCGCCGGCAGTAGTCAGCGCCGCGTCGGCCGCGAGCGGCGCCGGCGGTTCGGCGGCATCTTGCGGATCTCGCTGCGGTGCTGGCGCCGATCTTCGCCCGCGAGCGCTCGCGCCTTCGCCTTCGTTGCCGTGAGCTGCGACCACTCGCCGTTCTTGAACACGAGCTGGTAGCCGCCGGCAAGGATCTGGAACGGCCGCGTTACCTTGCCGCGGTAGTCGAACTTCGTCGATTTCGGCTTGCGGAAGCTCTCGAAGTAGGACGGGTAGACGAAGTCCGACATCAGCATGCCGTTCACCCGGAAGCCGAGCGACTCCGCTTCGACCGGGTCGGCGGATTCGTAGGCATACGCCGCCTTCGGATCGGGGCCGAGCGACAAGAGGTTGATTGCCGGATCGACCAGCATCTCGACGAGCTCGTGCGATGCCGCGACGGTGAGCGACGCGCCGGCATCGCTGATCGTCTTCACGAACACCTTGGAGAGCGGCAAGCCGTCGGGCGTGAGCTCGTGGTAGGCGAGCGCATTCGCCTGGTCGGCGGTGTCGAGGAACACGAATGCCCAAGCGCCTTTTTTGAATCCCGTGCTCCTCGCGAGCCGCGCCGGCGTGCCCCAGACCGGCGCGACGTGGTCGGTGACGAACTTCTGCAGCGCCGCGATCAGCCTGTCGAGATCGAGGCCGAGCGGCGTGCTCGCCTGGCTGAACACCGCGATGTCGGGGATCTGTCCCTGGTCGAACGCGGCGAAAACCGGTCTTCTCACGATGGTCCCTCGCTGGATGACAGGGCGGAGAGGCGCATCAGCCATCGTACGTCTGTCGCCAGCGTCTTCTCCGCCAGCGCGGCGCTCGCCGGCTTCATATTCCCTTCACAATCTCGCCGCGGTCGCCGCGGGCGGCACCCCTACAATAGCGCCCCTATGTCTTCCGAGCCCGCGGCGGACGGGCAGCAGAACTCCATTGGCAGTGCTGGCGGTGTAGTCGGCCTCGCGCTGCGCCGGCCGTACACCTTCATCGTCATGGCGCTGCTGATCGTCCTCGCCACGCCGTTCGTGCTGCAGAAGATGGCGATGGACATCTTCCCGGAGATCAACATCCCGGTGATCTCCATCATCTGGAACTACACCGGCCTGCCGGCGCAGGAGATGGGGCAGCGCATCGCCGGCTCGAGCGAGCGCGGCCTCACCACCACGGTGAGCGACATCGAGCACATCGAATCGACCTCGCTCGTCGGCAGCACGGTGATCAAGGTGTTCTTCCAGCCGACCGCCAATATCCAGACGGCGATCGCCCAGGTGGTCGCGGCGATGCAGCCGCAGGTGCGCCAGCTGCCGCCCGGCATTACGCCGCCGCTCATCATCAAGTACTCGGCCTCATCGATCCCGGTGATCCAGCTCGGCCTCTCGAGCGCGACGCTGCAGGAGCAGCAGGTGTTCGATGCCGCGGTGAACCTGCTGCGGCCGCAGCTCGTCACGATCCCGGGCGTCGCCATTCCGTTCCCCTACGGCGGCAAGATCCGCGTGATCTCGGTGGACCTCGACATGCAGGAGCTGCAGGCGCGCGGCCTCTCGCCCGCCGACGTGGTGAACGCGGTCAACACGCAGAACCTGATCCTGCCTTCGGGCACGACCAAGATCGGCGACACCGAGTACACCGTGCGCATGAACGCCTCACCCGACGCGATCCAGGGGCTGAACGAGATGCCGGTGCGCACCATGAACGGCGCCACGACCTACATCAAGGACGTGGCGCAGGTGCGCGACGGCTACCAGCCGCAGACCAATATCGTGCGGCGCGATGGCGAGCGCGGCGTCTTGATTTCGATCTTGAAGAACAGTGGTGCGTCCACCTTGGACATCGTCGGCAATCTGCGCGACATGCTGCCGACGGCGGTGCAGCTCATCCCGCCGGACATTAAGGTGGACGCGCTCTTCGACCAGTCGCTTTTCGTCAAGGCGGCGATCCAGGGCGTGGCGGTCGAGGCGCTGATCGCGGCGCTCCTCACCGCGGCGCTGGTGCTGCTCTTTCTGGGGAACTGGAAGTCGACGGTGATCATCGCGATGACGATCCCGCTTTCCATTTTGGCGTCCATATTGGTGCTGTTCGCGCTCGGCGAGACGCTCAACATCATGACCCTCGGCGGCCTCGCGCTCTCGGTCGGGATATTGGTGGACCAGGCGATCGTCACCATCGAGAACATCGAGCGGCACCTGCATGCCGGCGAGGAGCTGAACCGCTCGATCCTGGTCGGCGCGGGCGAGATCGGCGTGCCGGTGTTCGTCTCGACGCTCTGCATCTGCATCGTCTTCGTGCCGATGTTCTTCCTCACCGGCGTCGCGCGCTTTCTCTTCGTGCCGATGGCCGAAGCGGTGTGCTTCGCCATGATCGCGTCCTACATCCTGTCGCGGACGCTCGTGCCGACGCTCGTCATGCTGATGCTCAAGCATCCGGCGCGCGAGTTCCCGTTCTACCGGCGCTTCAATGCCGCGTTCGAGCGCATGCGCGCCGGCTATAGCGAGCTCCTCGCTGCGCTGCTCGAAAAGCGCGCAGCGTTCGCCACGACGTTCCTTGCCTTCTGTGTCCTCTCGTGCGGGCTGTATCCGTTCCTCGGCCGCGATTTCTTCCCGAGCGTCGACGCCGGCCAGGTGCGGCTGCACTTCCGCATGCCGACCGGCACGCGCGTCGAGGAAACGGCGCGCATGGCGGACCAGATCGAGGCGTCGATCCGGCAGCTCATCCCGGCGACGGAGCTCGAGACCATTCTCGACAACCTCGGCGTGCCCAACTCGAGCATCAACCTCTCTTACTCGAACGCCGGCACGCTCGGCACGCTCGACGGCGAGATCCTGATGTCGCTCAGGCACGGCCACCGGCCGACGGATGAGCTCGCGACCATGCTGCGCGCCGAGCTGCCAAAGCGCTTCCCCGGCGTGGAGTTCTTCTTCCAGCCGGCGGACATCGTCACGCAGATCCTCAACTTCGGGCTGCCGGCGGCGATCGATGTGCAGTTCTCCGGCCCGAACCTGGCGGCGAATTACCAGCTCGCCGCCGAGCTGACCAAGAAGATCCAGCAGATTCCCGGCGCGGTGGATGCGCACGTGCACCAGCGCATGGACGGCCCGGCGATCGATTTGCAGATGGATCGCACGCGCCTGCAGCAGGTGGGTCTCTCGGCGTTCAACGTAGGACAGAACGTGCTGCTCTCGCTCTCGGGCTCATCCCAAACGGCGCCGGCGTTCTGGCTCAATCCGCAGAACGGCATCGTCTACCAGATCCAGGTGCTCGCGCCCTCGTACACGGTCGAGAGCCTCGATGCGCTCCTCAACATGCCGGTCGCCGCGACCGGCGCCGGCGCGGGCAACACGCCGACGCAGCTCCTCGGCAACCTGGTGGAAGCGAAGCCGGGCAAGCAGCTGCCGGTGGTGTCGCGCTACAACCTCTCGTCGGCGATCGAAGTGTTCGTCAGCGTGCAGGGCACCGACTTGGCGGATGTCGCCTCGCAGGTGAAGAAGCTGGTGGACGAGGTGCGGCCGAAGCTGCCGCGCGGCAGCCAGGTGGCGCTGCGCGGGCAGGTCGACACGATGCAGAACTCGTTCGTCGGCCTCGGCATCGGCCTCTTGATGGCGATCGTCCTCGTCTACCTGCTGATCGTGGTCAATTTCCAGTCGTGGATCGACGCGGCGATCGTGATCGCCGCGCTGCCGGCGGCGCTCGGCGGCATCGCGTGGATGCTCTTCATCACCGGCACCACGCTCTCGGTGCCGGCGTTGACGGGAGCGATCATGACGATGGGCGTCGCCACCGCCAACAGCATCTTGGTGATTGCGTTCGCGCGCCAGCAGCGCGACCTCGGCGTCGAGCCGCTCGCGGCGGCGCTGAAAGCCGGTGCCACCCGCATCCGGCCGGTGCTGATGACGGCGGCGGCGATGATCATCGGCATGATCCCGATGGCGCTCGGACTGGGCGAGGGCGGCGAGCAGAACGCGCCGCTTGGCCGCGCGGTGATCGGCGGCCTGGTGTTCGCCACCGTTTCCACCCTGATCTTCGTGCCGGTGGTATATACCGCCGTGCACCTGGGGCTCATTCGCAGGAAAGAGAAATGGCTGACCAGAAACGCACCCTCCGGCGCGCAGGCTTCCTGACCGTCGCGGTCCTCGTCGGCCTCGGCGTGCTCGCCGGGCGCACGGTGTACATCCGCATCTCGAATGCCAAGACGCTCGAGACGCAGGTCGGCGAGCGCAACAAGCAGTACGTGCGCGTGACGCAGCCCAAGTCCGGCGCCGAGGCGCAGACCGTGGTGCTGCCGGGCACGCTGCAGGGCTACGTCCAGGCGCCGATCGCGGCGCGCGCCAGCGGCTACCTGAAGAAGTGGTACAAGGACATCGGCAGCCGCGTGAAGCAAGGCGAGCTCCTCGCCGAGATCGAGACGCCGGAGATCGACCAGCAGCTCTCGCAGGCGGTCGCCGCGCGCCAGCAGGCCGCCTCGAGCCTCGCGCTCGCGAGCAGCACGTACGAGCGCTGGGAGGCGCTGCGCAAGCGCGACGCGGTGTCGCAGCAGGAGCTCGATGAGAAGAAAAGCGGCGACGCGCAGGCCAAGGCGAACCTCGCCGCGGCGGATGCGAACGTCGAGCGGCTGCGCCAGCTCGAGAGCTTCAAGCGCGTGGTGGCGCCGTTCGCCGGCGTCATTACCCGGCGCAACGTCGATGTCGGCGATCTGATCGACGCGGGCGGCGGCGCCGGCCGCGCGCTCTTCGTCCTGGCGCAGACCGATCCCTTGCGCGTGTACGTGAACGTGCCGCAGTCCTACGCCCATCTGGTGAAGCCGGGCCAGCAGGTCTCCGTCACGCAGCAGGAGCTGCGCGGCCAGAACTTCAAGGGCGAGATCGTGCGCACCGCGGGCGCCATCGACGCGCAGACGCGCACCATGCAGGTCGAGGTGATGCTCGCGAACAAGGACGGCAACCTCCTGCCCGGCGCGTACGTGCAGGTGGCGTTGCCGCTCGCGGGCACCGGCGCGCTCACCGTGCCGACCAACGTGCTGCTCTTCCGCGCGGAAGGTCCCCGCGTCGCCGTGGTCGGCGCCGACGGCAAGGTGCAGCTTCGCCCGGTGAAGATCGGCCGCAATTTCGGCGAGGTGCTGGAGCTCCTCGAGGGCGTCGGACCGCAGGACCGGCTGGTGCTCAATCCGCCCGATTCGCTGAACGACGGCGACCCGGTCGTCATCTCGCAGAAGTAAGCGCATGCGCGCGCGCTCGTCGATCGCCCTCGCGCTAGTTGCGCTGGCGGGATGCATGAACCCGCCGCGCTACCAGCCGCCGAAGCCCGCGATGCCCGCGCAGTGGAAGGTGGAGGCGCCCTTCCGCGTGGCGATGCCGCAGGACGATCTCGCCAAGGGCGCATGGTGGGAGCGCTTCGGCGAGCCGACGCTGAACGAGCTCGCGAGCCGCGCGCTCAGTGACAGCCCGACGCTCGCCGCGGCGACGGCGCGCCTGGCGCAGGCGCGGGCGACGTTCACGTCGGTCTCGGGTCAGCGCTGGCCGCAGGTGGCGGCCATCGCGCGCGACACCCGCACGCGCATCACGCAGAACCGGCCGCTCAACAACTACAACGCGCCCAACTTCTCCACCGTGCAGACCGACCTCGTCTTCGGCATGCAGGCGAGCTACGAGGTGGACTTCGCCGGGCGCGTCGCGAGCGCAGTCGCGTCGGCGAAGGCGAGCGCCGAGCAGGCGGCAGCCGATCTGGAGACCGCGCGGCTTTTGCTGATCGCCGATCTCGCCACCGCCTACTTCAATCTGCGCCAGACTGACATCGAGCTCGATGTGCTCGCGAGCTCGATCGAGTTACAGAAACGCTCGCTCGGGCTCGCCAGCACGCGCCACCAGCTCGGTGCCGGCTCCGCGCTCGACGTCGCGCAGCAGCAGGCGCTGATCGACACGACGCTCACGCAAATCGACATCCTCAGGCGCCAGCGCGCGCTCTTCGAGCACGCCATCGCCACGCTGGCCGGTACGCCGGCGCCGCTCTTCTCGCTCCCCCCGGAAAAGCGCGACATGCGGCCGCCGGAAGTGCCGATCGGCGTTCCATCGGACGTGCTCGAGCGGCGGCCCGACGTCGCTTCCGCCGAGCGCGCGATGGCGGTGGCGAACGCCCAGGTCGGCATCGCCAACGCCGCCTTTTATCCCAGCATCACGCTCGGGCTCACGTACGGCCAGGAGAGCCGGCACCTGAACAGCCTGTGGGACGTGCCGAGCCTCGTCTGGTCGGCGGGCATGTCGCTCGCGCAGCCGCTTTTCGACGGCGGCCGCATCCGCGGCAACTACGATGCCGCGCGCGCCGGCTACGACATTGCGCTCGCCAATTACCGCCGCGTGGTGCTCACCGCCATGCAGGAGGCCGAGGACGGCATCATCGGACTTGCCGCGCTCGACAGAGCCTCCGCGCAGGCGGAAGTCGCGGTGGAGAGCGCGCGGCGCACGCTCGAGCTCGTCAATGCGCGCTACGAGGGCGGCGTGGCGAGCCCGCTCGAGGTGATCAGCGCGCAGCAGTCGCTGCTTTCCGCCGAGCGGCTTGCCTCCCAGCTCGTCGGCCAACGCCTGCTCACTTCCGTTTTCCTCGTCAGGGCACTCGGCGGCGGCTGGGAGCGCCGCGAGAAAATCTCCGCGCGCGACTAGGCGTTCAGGCGCGCTCGATGCCGAACGCGCGGGTCACCGCGGCGGTACGCGTCTCAACGCCGAGCTTCTCGTAGATGCGCTGCAGGTGCTTGTGCACCGTGCGCGGGCTGATGGCGAGGATCGCGCCGATGTCCCGGTCGGTCTTGCCGGCGGCGAGCCAGTGAAGCACGTCCTGCTCGCGCGGCGTGAGCTGCCAGGTCTGCGCGGGCGCCCAGCCGGCGCGGCCGAGGGCGGCGCAGAGCCGGTAGAGGTTCCCCAGGTGCGGGCGGATGAGCTCGAGCGCGTCGCGCTCCTCATCCGCGAAGCTCCTGCCGCGGCGATTGAAGACGAAGCTCACCAGCAGCCGGGCATCGACGTGGATCGGCACGGCCATGGCGTGGTCGATACGAATGGCGCGGTAGTAGTCGTTGTAGAGGCCGCTCTCGCGGAACTCGACCTGCGGCACCAGATCTTCGATGCGCCGGGTGACGGCGCGCCGGTTGCGGCCGTGCTCGCGCACCAGCGGATGATCGTGGAAGTAGTGATCGAATAGCGCCACCTCGCGGGCGCAAAGCGCGCCCGGCACATCGCTCACCACGGCGCGGTGGCCGGTATCGAGGTTGCATACCGAGAGCGTGGTGAGCTCGGAGGCGACGAGCCGCGGCAGGCACTCGACGCCGCGTTGCGCGAAGTCGTCGCTGCTCACGCAGCCCTCGCCGGTGGCGTGCAGCGCCTCGAGCGCGCGGTCGATCGCCTGGTGCGATAGCACGGCGGCATGCTGCGCCGGCCGCGCTTGCCTGTCAACTTACTAGTAGGTAAGCTGGCGCACCCGTGCCCAGCAACCAGCGTATCCTCGAGCTCGCCGAGCGACTGGTGCAGACGCGCGGCTACAACGGCTTCAGCTATGCCGACATCGCCGCCTCGCTCGGCGTCACCAAAGCGAGCCTGCACTACCACTTTCCCGCCAAGGCGGCGCTCGGCAAGGAGCTCATCGGCCGCTACCAGCGCAACTTCCTCGCCGCGCTCGCCGCGATCGATGCCGAGGTGAGGAAGCCGCGCGACAAGCTGCGGCGCTACGCCGGGATCTACGCCGAGGTGCTCGCCGAGGGCCGCATGTGTCTTTGCGGCATGCTCGCCGCGGAGTACGCGACGCTGCCGAAGGCAATGCAGCAGGAGCTCAGGCACTACTTCGCCGAGAACGAGCGCTGGCTCGCGGCGGTGCTCGACCACGGCCGCCGCGCAGGCGAGCTTGCGTTCAAGGGCAGCGCGCGAGAGGCGGCGGGCCTGCTGGTTTCGTCGCTGGAGGGCGCGATGCTGCTCGCGCGCTCGCAGGGCAACACGAAGCGCTTCCGCGCGCTCGCCGAGCGGCTGATCGCCGGCCTCGCCGCCTAGCACGTACGCAATCTTCCCCATACCGCGCCGACCAACGCGGCGGCAGCATGCGGCTGCTTTCCACCCAAAGGAGAAGAGCTCATGAAACTCGATGGCAGGACCTTCGCCGGCATCGTGGTCGAGTGCGGCAAGCAGGCGGGCGACGCCGAGATCATCACCTTCCGCAATGGGCGCTTTCACTCGAGCGCCTGCACCGCCTATGGCTACGGTGATGGGCCGTACCAGGCGAGCGCGGCGCAGGACGGACTCGCGTTCGAGGCCGAGACCGAGAGCCCGCAGTACGGCAAGCTCGTGTGGCGCGGCGTGGTGCGCGGCAAGCGGCTCGATGGCACGCTCACCATGCTCAAGGACGGCAAGGCGGCCGCGGAGAAGTGGGTGATTGCCGGAGAGCCGCAATGAAGACCGCTCACAGCCACAAGGCGCAATGGAAGAACTTCGGCGTGCCGGACGAAGTGCGCCGCTTTCCGAAGGGCCGCGTCGAGCTCCTCAATATCGGCGGCGCGGCGATCGGCCGTGCGGTGTTCGAGCCCGGCTGGCGCTGGGCCACGTCGGTGCAGCCGCTTGCCGGCACGCAGAGCTGCGAGGCGCCGCACTTCCAGTACCACGTCTCGGGCGTGCTGCGGATCCGCATGGACGACGGCACCGAGTTTGACTGCAAGGCAGGCGACATCTCCCTCCTTCCCTCGGGCCACGACGCCTGGGTGGTGGGCGACGAGCCGGCAGTGGTGGTCGACTTCCAGGGCATGCTGGACTACGCGCTCGCCAAGTAGCTTGCAAAATCGGGGTCAGGCACCAATTAACGACGAAATCGGTGCCTGACCCCGGTTTTCCGGCCCCGGTTTTCCGGCCGGTGGGCAGGGCGCCGTTGAGCGGCTACCTTGCTCGCATGACGACCGATCTTCTCTCGCAGTTCTCCGACGCCCTCGCCGCGCGCGCCGCGGCCGCGCAGGGCGCCATCGCCGCGGTGCGCCTCACGCACGGACGGCACTTGAGCGCGACGCTCTGGCAGCCCGACGTCGCCATCGCCTCCGAGCAATCGCTACCGCGCCGCGAGGAATTCGAGCTGGTGCTCGCCGGCGGCGCGCTGGCCAAGGCGCGGCTCGCCGGCCGCGATCCCGGCAGCAACATCGCAGCGCTACGCGTTGCACAGCCGGCGCCTTTGCCAACGTCGCAGAACGGCGAGGCGCGAGCCGGCGCGCTGGTCCTCGCCTACGGCGCCGACGGCACGGGCGGCGTGCGCGCCCGCATCGGCGTGGTGAACAGCGCCGGACCGGAATGGGCGTCGAGCGCCGGCGGGCGCATCGATCGCTACATCGTGCTCGACCTCGCGCTTGCGCGCGCGGAGGAGGGCGGGCTCGCGCTGGACGCGGCGGGCGCGCGCCTGGGCATCACCACGTTCGGTCCGCGCGGCCGCGTGCTCGTCATCCCATCGGCGACGATCGAGCGCGTGCTGCCGCAGCTCATGAAAGACGGGCGCATCGCGCGTGGCTGGCTCGGCGTCGGCTTGCAGCCGATCGCGGTGCCCGATGCGCTGAAAGAGCAGGCCGGTCAGCCCGGCGGCGCGATGGTCATGTCGATCGCCGCGCAAAGCCCGGCCGCGAAGGCCGGGCTCGTCGCGGGCGACATCGTCCTCACGGTGAACGGCACGCCGGCGTATCGCCTGCGGCGCATCGCCGCCGCGCTTGCCGAGATCGGCCGCACCGCCGAGCTGCGCGTGATCCGCGGCGGCGAGCTCCTCTCGGTCCAGGCGACGATCGAAGCGCGGCCCGCATGATGCAAGCGGTGAAGCCGCACGTGGCGCGGCGCTTGCGCGTCGCGATTCGCGTCGAGGATGCGGCGCTCGCGGCCGAGCTGCACGCGCTCTTCCTCGCCGCCGGTCACGAAGTGGTGGACGCAGCAGCGCCCGCGGACATCGTGATGAGCGATGCCGAGGCCGGTTTTGCCGCGGTGCTCGAGCCCGACGCGCTGCTCACGCCGCGCGAGATGGAAGTGCTCGGCGCCATCGGCCAAGGCCTCACCAACAAGGCGATCGCGCGCAAGCTCGGCATTTCGCTGCACACGGTGAAGTTCCACATCGAGTCGCTCTTCAGGAAGCTCGGTGCGCGCACGCGCACCGAGGCGCTGGCGAAAGCGGCCGAGCGGCGCGTCGACGTTTGATAATCGGGGTCAGGCACCAATTAAAGAAGAATCGGTGCCTGACCCCGATTTCGACGGTCAATGCCGGCTGCGCCCTTTGTTCGCTTCGCGCACGAAGGCGGCGAGCTCGGCGTTGAACCGCGCCGCGTCCTCATAGAAGGGCGCGTGCCCGATTCCCGGGTAGACGGATAGCTTCGCGCCCGCAATCGTCTCGGCGGTGTACTTGGCGGCGGCGACGAGCACCAGCCGGTCCTTGTCGCCATGCGTCACCAGCACCGGCAGCTTCAAGCTTTTAAGCCGCTCCTCCTGATTGAGCTGGCGGCCGCCCATGGCAGCGCGCACCTGCGGCGGCACCATCATGTTGAACGCAAGCATCGTTTCGAAGTCGTCCGCGCTCGGCTGCTTCTCGAAGCACGTGTGCAGGAACTGGCGCGTGCCGGCGATGTTGGTGGCGAGGTCCTCGGAGGCCATCGGCGCCAACGTTTTGACACCCTCGCCGAAGTGGGTCGGGTCGGATTTCGACACCGCGTCGACATAGTTAATGCCGGCGAGCCGTGCGCTGCCATGCACGCTGAGATAGTCCGCGATCACGCGGCCGCCGTAGGACCAGCCCACCAGCACCGGGCGCTTCAGGCCGGCCGCGTCGATGATCGCCTGCACCTCGTCCGCCCAGTATTTCGATTCCTTGTACTTCTGCGGCTCGAGCGGCTTGTCGGAGTTGCCGTGGCCGCGCAGGTCGTAGGTGATCATGCGAAATTCTTTGGCGAGATCGCTGTTCACCTGCCGCGCCCAGCTCAAGCCCGCCTGCGAGAAGCCGTGGATGAACAGAATCTCCGGTCCGCTCGGATTGCCCCATTCCTGCGCCGCGATCGTCACCCCGTCCGGGGTTTTCACCATCAAGGGCTTGTACTTAAGCGCGGGCTGCGCAGCCGCAGTGGTGGCAGCGAGCGCGGTGAACAGCGCGGCAAGTCTCATGGCTCCTCCTCGGGTAAGCTGCGGCGCCAGTCTACGCCGGGGAGGAGCAGCCATGTCAGCCGCGAAGATCCAGCATCTGGAAGGTAACGAGCGCCAGAAAAGCCGCGCCTATTCGCCCGCGGTGATCACCGAAGGCGGGCGCATCGTCTGGCTGGCCGGCCAGACCACGACGACCGATCTCGACGGTCGCGACATCAGCGGGCGGTTCGATGAGCAGGCGCGCACGGTGTTCGCGATGATGAACCGCACGCTCGAGCGCGCCGGCGCGTCGCTCGCCAACCTCGTCACCATGACGGTCTTCATCAACGATCCGCGGCACGGTGACCGCCTGGTCGAGCTGCGACGCGAGTTCTTTCCCGACGGCCGCTATCCGTGCAGCGCGCTTCTCACTATCTCGGGCTTCGCGCGTCCCGGGATCATGATCGAGATCCAGGGCGTCGCGGTCGTCTAGCTACTTGATGCCGGCGTGCATGAAGGACTGCATGAACTGGCGCTGGAAGAGAAGAAACGCGAGCAGCAGCGGCGCCACGGCCATCAGCGTGCCGGCGCTGATCACCGACCAGTCGACGCCCGATTCGGGCGCGCCGAAAATGGCGAGGCCGACGGTGAGCGGACGCGTCTCCACCGAATTGGTGACGATGAGCGGCCAGAGAAAGTTGTTCCAGTGGTAGCTCACCGAGACGAGCGCGTAAGCGATGTAGGTCGGGCGCGCGAGCGGCACGTAGACGCGCCATAGCACGCCGAGCCACGAGCAGCCCTCGATGCGCGCTGCCTCCTCGAGCTCGCGCGGGATGGTCTTGAACGTCTGGCGCAGGAGAAAAATGCCGAAGGCGCTTGCCATGTACGGGAGCCCGATGCCGATGATCGTGTCGACGAGCCCGAGGCGGCTCATGGTGCGGTAGTTCTCGACGATCAGCACCTCCGGCATGATCATGAGCTGCAGGA
>DASREB010000134.1:0-2292 GCA_035652275.1 Burkholderiales bacterium | reverse complement strand
TGCAGGCCGCACACAGGATCAGCAGCATGAGAGCGATCGCTCGCATGCGGGCATGTTACCCGCTGGCGCGCTGCAGCCGGTCTAATACCGCCGCCCAGTCGGGCGTCGACGGCGGCGCTTCGATCAGGATCGCTTCGCAGTGTGCGCTGTCGAGCTCGCGCAGCGCCGCATACAGCTTGTGCGCATAGGCCTGCGGATCGCGCGGCATGCGCAGCCAATAGTCGACCCGCTCGTCGGGCCGCGAGAAGGCGAGCACCGCGACTTTGTCCTTCAAGCGGGCAATCTCGCGATCGAGTTGATACGCGGGCACGAGCCGCGCCGGCGTGCGCGGTGCGTAATGGCGCTCAAGGCCTCCGGAGTGGCGCGGCGCAGCGGCGTGCTTCTCGGCTACCGGCGCGCCGAGTGCCGACTCGATTTCGGCCGCGGTGATCCTGCCTGGCCGCAGCACCACCGGCTTTGCGCCCGACAAGTCGACGATGGTCGATTCGATGCCGACATCGCTCGGCCCCCCTTCGAGCACCAGATCAACATCGCCGCCGAGATCGGCGCGCACATGTGCGGCCGTCGTCGGGGAGACGCCGCCGAAGCGGTTGGCCGACGGCGCCGCGATGGCGCCGCCGAACGCGGCGAGCAATTCGTGCGCCACGGCATGCGCCGGCACGCGCACGCCGACGTTGTCCTGTCCGCCGGTGACGAAATCTTTCGCCAGCGCCGAGCGCTTCAGGATCAGCGTGAGCGGCCCGGGCCAGTAGCGCTTCGCAAGCTTGCGCGCCGCGTCTGGCACCTCTCGCGCCCAGGTAAACGCGCGCTCGGCGCTGTCGAAATGCACGATGACCGGGTGCGCGGCGGGCCGGCCCTTTGCCTGGTACAGGCGTGAGACCGCCGCCGCATTGCTGGCGTCGGCGCCTAGCCCATATACCGTTTCTGTCGGGAAGGCGACGAGCCGCCCTTCCTTTAGCAGCTTTACCGCCTGCGCGATTTCAGCCTTCAGAGCTTGAGCGGCGGGGTCTCGAGCACCGCCTTGGTCTGCTTGCGGCGGAACTCGTCGAGCTTCGCAGCGAGCGCCTTGTCCTCGAGCGCGAGGAGCGACACGGCGAAAAGCGCCGCGTTGGCGGCGCCGGCATCGCCGATGGCGAAGGTCGCCACCGGGATGCCCTTCGGCATCTGCACCGTGGAGAGGAGCGAGTCGAGGCCCTGCAGATGCTTGGAGGGCATCGGCACGCCGAGCACCGGCAGCGTGGTGTGCGCCGCGACGACGCCGGCAAGGTGCGCTGCGCCGCCCGCGGCGGCGATGATCGCCTTCATGCCGCTCTTCCTGGCGCTGGAGGCCCACTCGGCGACCGCGTGCGGCGTGCGGTGCGCCGACATCGCCTTGGCTTCGTAGGGCACGCCGAACTCCTCCAGCATCTTCGCCGCCGCCTTCATCGTCTCCCAGTCGGAGGTGGAGCCCATCACGATGCCGATCATGAGAGGGTCCTTCCGGTGAGGCGCTGCAGCGCTTCGCGGTATTTCTCGGAGGTGCGCTTGATCACCTCCGCCGGCAGCTTCGGCGCCGGCGGCGTCTTGTTCCAGTCGAGCGTCTCGAGATAGTCGCGCACGTACTGCTTGTCGTAGGACGGCGGGCTGATGCCGACCTTGTACGAATCTGCCGGCCAGAAGCGCGAAGAGTCGGCGGTCAGCACTTCGTCGATCAGCACAAGCTGACCTTTGTCGTCCAGCCCGAACTCGAACTTGGTGTCGGCGATGATGATGCCCTTCGCCGCGGCGTAGTCGGCGGCTTCCTGGTAGAGGCGGATGCTGACCTCGCGCACCTTTTCGGCCATCGGTTTTCCGATCAGCGTCACCACTTCGTCGAACGAAATGTTCTCGTCGTGCCCGGTTTCTGCCTTGGTCGCGGGTGTGAAGATCGGCTGCGGCAGCTTCGCCGCCTGCTGCAGGCCCCTGGGCAATTCGATGCCGCAAACCTTGCCGGTCTTCTGGTAGTCCTTCCAGCCCGAGCCGATGATGTAGCCGCGTACCACGGCTTCGATCGGCAGCGGCTTCAGTTTGCGAACGACGATCGCGCGCCCGCGCACCTGCTCGCGCTCCTCCGGCTTCACCACCGTCTCGGGGTCGATGCCGGTAAGCTGGTTCGGCACCACGTGCCCCAGCCGCTGGAACCAGAAGTTCGCCATTTCGTTGAGCACCCGCCCCTTGTCCGGGATCGGATCCGGCAGCACGACGTCGAACGCCGAAAGCCGATCGCTCGTCACGATCAGCATCTTGTCGTTGCCCACCGCATAGATGTCGCGC
>DASREB010000133.1:0-7782 GCA_035652275.1 Burkholderiales bacterium | reverse complement strand
GCGCACGCCGCCGATCTCCTCGGGGAGCGAGGTGGTCGGCGCGGCCACCAGGCCGCCGGTGGGCGCATAGGTGAGAGCCTTCAGCGTGGCGAGCGAGCGACGCACGAACGGCGCGTATTCGCCGCCGAGCGAGCACTTGCGGCACCACTGATGCCAGAAGGCTTCGGTCTCGCCGAACGCGCGCTCGGGGTCGAGCGGCGGCGGCAGCGCGAGATGCGAGGGGCCGTGCGTCATCACGAACGCGGCGCGCTCGCCCGCCGCAACCTCGAACTGCGCCACCGTAGTGAGCTCGCGCCCCTGGAGGGTCACCGGCGAGCGCAGCACCACCATGTCGGGGCCCGCAACCGCGCGGATACCGTCGCCCTTCTCAAGACGCGTGACCCACGGCACCGAGGCGCCATAGTCGAAACGCAGGATGAACTCCATCTCCATCTTCACCCGCCCCCGGCGGCCAAGCACCATGCGCACGAGATGGCAGTGCTCGGCGCGCATCGGCATGAAGTCGACTACCGTCACCGCGCCGTCGGAAGTTTCGAAGTCCGTCTCGAGGATCAGGCTGTCGCCGCGGTAGCGCCGGCGCACGCAGCGCTCGATCCCGATCGGCGCGAGGCGCCAGCGCCCGTGCTCGCGCTTGCCGAGGAGCCCCGCGAAGCACGCCGCCGAATCGAAGCGCGGCCAGCACAGCCAGTCGATCGAGCCGTCGCGGCCGACCAGCGCCGCCGAGTGGCAGTCGCCGATCAGCGCGTAGTCTTCAATCCTCAAAGCAAAGCACCGTCTTCACGTCGTGCTCGTGCTTCTCGTACGCTTCGTGCCAGTTGTCGAGCTCGACCTTGCGGGTGATGAGGCGCTCGAGCCAGCCGCGATCGGCGTGCGAGAGCGCCCACGCGGCATCCTCGTAGTGGCGGCGGTTTGCGTTGACCGAACCGAACACCACGCGGTTCTCGAGCACCAGCGACTGGTTGAGCGTGGCGATGTCGAAGGAGGCCACGTGCGTCTTTCCGCCAAGCCCGGTCAGGCAGACGATGCCGCCGGGCGAGCTGCCGGTGACGGCTTGCGCAATCACCGTCGGCGCGCCGGTGCATTCGATGACGATGTCGAACTCGATCCCGGGGTGCTTGAGGTGGTGCGTGGCGCCGAGCTCGCGGACCAGTCTCGGCTTCGGCCCGACGTCGTTGCGGTCGAGCACATGCACCTCGAGCCCGCGCTGCACGCCCATCAGCGCCGCCATCAAACCGACCGGGCCGGCGCCCGTGACGAGCACGAGGCGCGGCGCCCAGCGCGCGCGGCGACCGATGCGCTCGATGTGCTCCCAGGCCTTGGCGAGGATGCTCGCCGGCTCGAGCAGCACCGCGGCCAGGCCGAGCGCCGGGTCCACCTTGATGGTGAACTGCGGCGAGTTGGTCCAGCGCTCGGCGGCGAAGCCGTTCGCCTGTTTGATGCCGCGCTCGGTGTAGCGGCCGTTCCGGCACATGTCCCACTCGCCGAGCGCGCAGTTGACGCAGGGCACCGGGTCCGGATGGCGCACGATGCCGACCACCATGTCGCCCGTGCGAAAGCCGCTCTGCGCGGGCGCTTCGATGACGCGGCCGAGCGACTCGTGTCCGATCACCAGACGCTCGGCGCCCGGCGGCGCCTCGCCGTAATCGCCGTCGATCAGCTCGCGGTCGGTACCGCAGATGCCCACGGCGAGCGCACGCACCAGGAGTGCGCCTTGCTCGCGCGGCGGCTCGGCGAGCTCATCGAGCCGCTGAGAACCCGCGCTTCCGGGGACGATGGTGACCGCGCGCATATATAAGGCTGACCTTCGGCTCAGCGCACTAGTTCAAATCATGCTGCAATGCCGGCCGTGATTAAGGACACCATAGACCTCGCATTTGCGATCGCGGTGGTGATTGCCGCGGCCACTGCTTCCGGGCACGCGCTGATTTATAAGCGCGACTCGCGCTCGGCCGCTATCTGGGTGCTCCTGATCTGGGTGCTGCCGGCGCTCGGCGCGATCGCCTACGCGTTCCTCGGTGTGAACCGCGTTCAGCGTCGCGCCATGCGCCTGCGCCGCCGCATGGTGCGCCATCGCGGCGATGCCCAGTTCCCGGCGAGCGAGCCGGGCACGCATTTCACGCCGCTCGCGCGGCTCGTCTCGGAGGTGGTGAAGCGGCCGCTCGTCTCCGGCAATGCCATCGAGCCGCTGGTCGACGGCGTGCACGCCTTTCCGGCCATGCTCCAGGCGATCAACGCCGCGCGCACCTCGATCGCCATGGCCTCCTACATTTTCGACGGCGACGGCATCGGCGCCGAGTTCGTGCGCTCGCTTGCGGCCGCCGCGGCGCGTGGCGTCGAGGTGCGCGTCCTAATCGACGACGTGGACGCGCGCTTTTCGAGCTCGAGCGCGGTGAAGCCGCTCCACAAGGGTGGCGTGAAAGTGGCCGTATTCAACCCGCCGCTCGTGCCGGCGCGGCTGCATGCCATGAACCTGCGCAATCACCGCAAGATCCTGGTGGTCGATGGCAGCGTCGCCTTCACCGGCGGCATGAACGTCGACTGCCGCTACTGGCGGCCCGACGCCGTGGACCAGGCGTACCGCGATCTGCACTTTCGCCTGCGCGGGCCGGTCGTTGCGCAGCTGATGGAAGTGTTCGCCGACGACTGGCAGTTCACCACCGACGAGGCGCTGCGCGGCACCAAGTGGTTTCCGGCAATCGCCGCCGAGGGCGCGTGCCTCGCGCGCACCATCGAAGCGGGCCCGGATGAAGCCTTCGAGCGCGTGCGCTGGGCGATCCTCGGCGGCCTCAACGCCGCCCAGCGCTCGATCCGCGTGCTGACGCCTTACTTCATCCCTGACCAGTCGCTGATCTCGGCGCTCGATGCGGCGGCGTTGCGCGGCGTCGAGGTCGACATCGTCATCCCCGCCATCAGCGACCTGCCGCACGTGCACTGGGCGATGTTCGGCCAACTCTGGCAGGTGCTCGACCACGGCTGCCGTGTTTGGGCGCGGCCCGCGCCGTTCGATCACTCGAAGCTCCTGGTGGTCGACGGCGCGTGGACGCTGCTCGGCTCCTCCAACTGGGATGCGCGTAGCCTGCGGCTCAACTTCGAGGTCAACGTCGAGTGCTACAGCGTGGAGCTCGGCGCGCACATGGACGGCCTGATCCAGGCGCGCATCGGCGCGTCGCGCGAGCTTGCCCTCGAGGCGATCAACGCGCGCTCGCTGCCGGTCAAGCTGCGAGACGGCGTGGCACGCCTGTTTGCGCCGTACCTCTGAGCCTGGTCCGGCCGACTAAGGTGCTGTGCGCGCAGCGCAGTTGCGAGCCGCTTGAAGGGGCGTTTCGCTTCCTACTCGTACCGGACGCACGGCGTGCGCGCCGCGCAGGAAATCGAGCGCCCGCAGGAAAACAGTGCGCGGCGTCTCTACCTCGCCGCCGATCCAGCTGCCGAGCTGCTTCTTCGGCACGCGCAGGTGCCGAGCGAGCGCTTCGATTCCGCCGGCAATGCCTGCGGCCTTCAGTAACGTGTCATTGGTCATGATGTCTCTCTAGACCCTGGTCTCGAGCTCGAGCAGTAGCACGTTCGCATCGACCGGCTTCACCAGATGCTGGTCGAAGCCCGCGGCGAGGGCGCGGCGGCGCTGCCCGGGGCCGCCGTGGCCGGTGAGGGCGATCAGGCGCGCGCGCGGCGCCCGGCCGCTCTGCCTCAATACCGATCCCACGGTGTAGCCGTCGCTATCGGGAAGGTCGATATCGCAGAGCACCACGTGCGGCTGGAGCCTTCGCGCACCCTCGAGTCCGTGCTGACCGCTGTGCGTCACCAAGACCTCATAGCCACAAAGCACGAGAAGCCGGCGCAGGCTTTCGGCGCATTCGCGGTTGTCTTCCACCACGAGCACGCGGCGTTGGACATGCTCGGCCTCGGACGGCGGGTGGTTCATGGCTCATTGTCGGCCCGCGCTTGGCCGTCAACAGTCACCGCCACCCGTGGCGCGGCGTCACCGCCGCCTGAAAATCGCGCGCGGATTCGATGACGGGTGGCTCCTCTCAAGCCGGCGGTGCCGGCGTCACTTGAGCGGCTTGAAGCGCATGCGATGCGGGCGCGCGGCTTCCTCGCCGAGGCGCTTCTTCTTGTCGGCTTCGTACTCCTGATAGTTGCCGGGAAAGAACACCCACTGCGAATCGTCCTCGGCGGCGAGGATGTGGGTGGCGATGCGGTCGAGGAACCAGCGGTCGTGCGAGATGACGAGCACCGAGCCGGCGAATTCGAGCAGCGCCTCCTCCAGCGCGCGCAGCGTCTCGACGTCCAGATCGTTCGACGGCTCGTCGAGCAGCAGGACGTTTGCGCCCGAGCGCAGCATCTTCGCGAGATGCAGCCGGCCGCGCTCGCCGCCGGAGAGCTGGCCGACCGGCTTCTGCTGATCGGCGCCGCGGAAGTTGAAGCGCGCGATATAGGCGCGCGAAGGCATCTGCACCTTGCCTACCGTGATGATGTCCTGGCCATCGGAGACGTCTTCCCAGACGCTCTTATTCGCTGACAGCTCGTCGCGGAACTGGTCGACGTGCGCAAGCTTCACCGTGCTGCCGATGGCGATCGAGCCGCTGTCGGGCTTCTCGCGCTTGGTGATCATACGAAAGAGCGTGGTTTTGCCGGCGCCGTTCGGACCGATGATGCCGACGATCGCGCCCGGCGGCACCTTGAACGACAGCTTGTCGATGAGCAGCCGCTCGCCGTAACCCTTGGCGACCTTCTTGAACTCGATCACCTCGTTGCCCAGCCGCTCGGCGACCGGGATGAAGATCTCCTGGGTCTCGTTGCGCTCCTGGTATTCCTGCGACGACAGTTCTTCAAACCGGGCGAGGCGCGCCTTCGATTTCGCCTGCCGGCCTTTCGGGTTCTGGCGCACCCAATCGAGTTCCGCCTTCATCGTCTTGATGCGCGCCGCCTCCTGGCTCGCCTCGACCTCGAGGCGCTTTTCCTTCTGCTCGAGCCAGGACGAGTAATTGCCTTCCCAAGGGATACCGTAGCCGCGGTCGAGCTCCAGGATCCAGCCGGCGGCGTTGTCGAGAAAGTAGCGATCGTGCGTCACCGCCACGACAGTGCCGGGGAACCGGCTCAGGAACTGCTCGAGCCACTCGACGCTCTCGGCGTCGAGATGGTTGGTGGGCTCGTCCAGTAGCAGGAGATCGGGCTTGGAAAGCAGCAGCCGGCACAGCGCCACCCGGCGCTTCTCCCCGCCCGAGAGCACCTCGACCTTCTGCTCCCAGGGCGGCAGCCGCAAGGCGTCCGCGGCAACCTCGAGCTCGTCGGCGCCGCCGGCGTTGAGCTGCGCTTCGAGGCGCGCCTGCTCCTCCGCCAGCTTGTCGAAATCGGCGTCGGGCTCGGCGTACGCGGCATAGATTCCATCGAGGCGCTGCTTCGCCGCGGCGAGGTCGCCGAGCGCCGCTTCGACCGTTTCGCGCACGCTCTTCCCCGCAGCGAGCTGCGGCTCCTGCTCGAGGTAGCCCACCTTGATGCCGGGCATGCGGATCACCTCGCCGTCGTAATTGTCGTCCGCGCCCGCCATGATCCTGAGCAGTGACGACTTGCCCGAGCCATTGAGCCCGAGCACGCCGATCTTGGCGCCGGGAAAGAAATTGAGCGAAATATTTTTAAGGATGGTGCGCTGGGGCGGCACCGTCTTGCTCACCCGGCGCATGGTGTAGACGTATTGAGCCATTCGCTATGATATTCGCGGAAAATGAAGCGATTCCTCGCCGCGGGGCTGATCGCGTTCTGCCCGGTCGCATTCGCGGTGCAAAGCGTGTCGTTCGAAACGGGTCGCGGCAGCCGCGAGGTCGACATGTGGCGCATCGGCGCGCAATGGGCCGCGCACCCGCAGTGGCTCGAGCGCAGCCGCTGGAGGCTTTACTGGGACCTAGCGGCCGGCGGCTGGCGTGGCGACGCCGGCACCGTGCATGACGTGGGCCTGACGCCAGTTTTTCGCTATGCGCAGGCGGCGCGCGGGCCCTACTTCGAGGGCGCGGTCGGCTTTCACCTGCTCTCCGACTCGCACATCACGCGGCACCTCAACTTCAGCACGCGCTTTCAGTTCGGCGACCACGTGGGCATCGGCTACCGGTTCGAGACGTACGACTTGTCGCTGCGATTGCAGCATCTCTCCAACGGCGGCATTGCGAACCCGAACCCCGGGATCAATTTTTTGGTGCTGCGCGTGCAGTACCACTTGCGCTGAGCCGAAGAGCCAGAAGCGCTCGTTGACATCGCCCGGGCGCCTGCCGCTCCACAGCGGCAGCCAATCGCGCCCATGCGGCGGCAGCGGCAAGGCGTAGCCCTGCTGCTGCACGAGAAGCAGCTCGCAGTTCGCGGGTTCGGCGCGCGTCACGATGCCGCCGTAGTACTCGAGCATCGCGCGTTGCGGCTCGCCGAGGTCGCGGCCGGCGACGCAGTCGGCGCCGGCGGGAATGCGCGCTTTCAGGTCGGCGATAAGCGTGCGATAGCTGTTGCCGTAGTCCTGGTATGAGAGCCAGAGCGTGAAGAACAGCGTCCACGCGAGCGTCATGCTGAGCGCCCAGGCGAGCGGCATCGCGAGACGCGCGCCGCGCGCCCGAATGAGCGTCGCGATCGCCAGGCCGGTGGCGGCGAGCGCAATCAAGGCGATGCCCGGTTCGAAAGCCGGCGTGAACTGCGGCCTGAAGGCGAGCAGCGCATCGGCAAGCGCCGGGGGCCAGTGCGCAAGCAGCGCAGCCCACATCACCCACAGGAGCAGCGCGGCCGCCCCGCCAAGTGCGAGACCCAGCCACAACAATCCACGCGAGAAGAACCGCGGCAGCTCGGCCGCCGCCGGGCCGGCGGCAATCGCGAGCGGCACGAACATCGGCAACGAGTAGAGCTCGCGCGCGTTGCACGCAGCGCTCAGTACCGCGAGCATCATGCCGCTTGCGACGGGCGGCAGCAGGAGCCGTGCATCGCGCCCGCGCAGCGCACGCCATGCGCCCCACAGCGCAATCGGCAGGGCCGGAAGCGCGAACCACGGCAGGACCTTCAAGTACATGAGGTGGTCGTTCTGCGGACCGAGATCCGCCGTGCCGGTGAACCGCCCGAAATTGTTTACCACCAGCCAGTCATAAAAGAGCCGCGGCGAGCGCTCATAAAGCGCAATCGGCCAGATGAGCGCCCAAGGCGCAAACGCGGCCGCCGCGATGGCAAGCGCGCGCAGGTAGGCCCGGGTGCGCCACGCGGGAAACGCGAGCAGGCCGAGCGCGGTAAGGCCCAGCATGCCGGGACCGATCAGGCCTTTTGCGAGGAACGCGATGCCGGCCCCGGTGCCAAGGGCGATGCCGCCGAGCAGCGGTCGCTGGGCATGCACGGCGAGGCCATAGAGCGCGATGGCGACGCCGGCGACGAGCGCGTTGTCCGTCACGAGAAGGTGCGCGGTGTGGAAGTAGCCCACGCTGCCCATCAGCACGAGCACGGCGGCGAGCGCCGCCTCGCGCCCGTACAGCGCGCGTGCCGCGAGCCAGACGAAAAAGAGCGTCAGTCCCGCATAGAAAGCGCAGGCGAGCCGCGCGGCGTCGTGGAGCGCCAGCACGGAACCCAATGCCTGGGCGAAGAGCGCCGCCGAGATGAAGAATAGCGGCGGCTTCTCCATGAATGCCTCGCCGGCGAGCGTCGGGACGACCCAGTCACCGGTCTGCACGATGTGGTGCACGAGGCCCAGGGTGTAGGCCTCGTCGGGCTTCCACGGATCGCGGCCGAAGAGGCCGGCGACGAGCCAGACCGTGATCAGCAGCGCGAGCG
>DASREB010000132.1:0-2823 GCA_035652275.1 Burkholderiales bacterium | reverse complement strand
AATCCGACCAACCCGCGCAACCGCGCGACCGAATGGGAAGTGGACATCATCAACGAGTTCCGCAACTTCTCGGAGCGCAAGGAGGTTGCCGGGACGCGCTGGACGCCGAGCGGCCCCTCGATGTTCCTTGCCCGCCCATTGCAGATCAAGGATGGCGCCTGTCTCGCATGCCACACCAATTCGGCCACCGCGCCGCCGGCGATGGTGAAGGTCTACGGTGCGAACAACGGCTACGGCTGGAAGCTTGGCGAGGTAATCGGCGCGCAGATCGTCTCGGTGCCGATGGAAGTGCCGATCCAGAAAGCGAACCACGCCTTTTACGTCTTCATGGGCTCGCTCGCCGCGGTGTTCGTGGCGGTGTTCATCATCCTGAACGCGATGCTGTCGCTCCTCATCGTGCGCCCGATGCGCACCATGGCGGCGGCGGCCGACAAGATCAGCGTCGGCGCGCTCGACACCCCGGAGCTCGCCGAATCCGGCAAGGACGAGGTGGCATTGCTCGCCAAGTCGTTCAACCGCATGCGCCGCAGCCTCGAGAAGGCGCTCCGGCTGATCGACGAAAAGTAGCCGCAGGGCGTAGCCGGTGAGCACCGACGTCGCGCTGCCACCGGGATTTGCGCTGAGCGAGTACCGCATCGAGTCGCTCCTCGGCATGGGCGGTTTCGGCCTCACCTATCTCGCCACCGACACCAACCTCAATCTCAAGGTGGCGATCAAGGAGTACCTGCCGACCGACTGGGTCGAGCGCGCGCCGGACCACTCGGTGAAGTCGAAGTCGCAGGAGGCGCTCGAGACGTTCAACTGGGGCCGCTCGCGCTTCCTGGAAGAGTCGCGCACGCTCGCCTCGTTCCGTCACCCGAACATCGTGCGGGTGATGCGCTTTTTTCAGGCGAACGAGACCGCGTACATGGTGATGGAGTTCGTCGCCGGGCTCGCGCTGCACGAGTGGATCCGCAGCCGCCGACCGCTCGATGAGCGCACGGTGCTCGGTATCGCGCTGCCGGTGCTCGACGGTCTCGAAGTCGTCCACTCCACCGGTTTCCTGCATCGTGACATCAAGCCCGGCAACATCTTCATTCGTGGCGACGCGAGCCCGGTGCTGATCGACTTCGGCTCCGCGCGCACCGCCGCGGCGAATACCGAGCTGACGACCATCGTTTCACCGGGCTTCGCGCCGGTCGAGCAGTACGATTCGCGCGGCGGCCAGGGCCCGTGGAGCGACATTTATGCGCTCGGCGGCGTGCTCTACTGGATGGTGACCGGCCAGCCGCCAATCGAAGCGCCGGCGCGCGCCTTTTCCGATCCGATGGTTCCCGCCGTCAAGTGCGCCGACAGCTCGCGCTTCAGCCAGCCGCTCCTGAAGGCGATCGACTGGGCGCTCGCACCGTCCAAGGACGCGCGGCCCAAGTCAGTGGCCGAGCTGCGCGGCGCGCTGCGCGGCGCCCCGATCTCGTTGCTCGCCACGGCGGCCGGCACGCCGCCCTCGAACCCTGCGTTCGCCCCCACCGAGCGCATCGTTCCGGCGACGCCGCCGGTCGATCCGCAGACACTCGCGCAGCTCGTCGCCGAGCTCGCTGCGCACATCGGCCCGATCGCCGACAAGCTGGTGAAATCACAGCTGCGCAGGGGCGCCTCGCTTTCGCAGGTGGTCGACAAGGTTGCCGCGGAGATTGCCGACCCGAAGCTGCGCGCGGCATTCGTGCAGAAGTTCGGGGTGCCGAAGCCTGGCGATCCCAGCCGGCCGACACCTTCCTCGCGCGCGCCGAGCGCGGCGCCGCCGTCCCAGCTGCGCTTCAGCGCCGCGCAGCTCGAAAAGGCAGAAGCAGACCTGGCGCAGCACCTCGGCGCGGTAGCGCGCGTGGTGGTGAAGCGCGCCGCCGCCAAGGCGCGCGATCTGCCGGAGCTCTACCTCCTGCTCGCCGACGAGATCGAGGACGCGCAAGAAAAAAAGCGCTTCATCAGGAAGGCCATCTCCGTGGCGCGGCCGAAGTGATCAGGTGCCATAGAGGCGCCGGAGCACCTCGGCATCGATGCTGAAGCTCTGCTCGCGTGCCGGGAAAGCACCGCTTCGCACTTCGTCGGCGTAGCGCTTTACTGCATCGCGAATCGCTTCGCCGGCCTCGGTGTAGCGCTTTACGAATGTCGGCGTGAAGCCGCTGAAAAGGCCGACGACGTCGTGGAACACCAGCACCTGGCCGTCACAGTGCGCGCCCGCGCCGATGCCGATGGTCGGTATGCCGATGCGGTTGGTGACGAGCTTCGCCAGCTCTGCCGGCACCAGCTCCAGCACCACGCCCCAGCAGCCCGCTTTCTCCAGCGCAACGGCGCCATCCACGATGCGCCGCACACTCGCCTCATCCTTGCCCTGCAGCCGATAGCCGCCGAGGGCTGAGGCCGTCTGCGGCGTGAGGCCGACATGCCCGAGCACCGGTACGCCGGCCGTGACCAGCGCCTCGACGATTGGCGCCACCTCGACACCGCCTTCGACCTTCACCGAATCGGCGCCGGCGCCCTTCATCAGCCGCGCGGCGCTCTGCAGCGCCTGCTCGGCGCTCGCGTACGAGAGAAACGGCATGTCGGCAATCAGGAACGCATCGGGGGCGCCGCGGCGCGCCGCGCGCGTGTGGTGCACCATGTCGTTGACCGTCACCGGCACCGTGGAGTCGTAACCCAACACCACCATGCCGAGCGAATCCCCGACCAGGATCAGGTCCACGCCCGCCTCGGCGACCAGCCGTGCGGTCGGAAAATCGTAGGCAGTGAGCATCGCCAGGTGCTCGCCCTTTTTGCGCTTGAGCGCGAGTACGGTGGGCTTCTTCACGG
>DASREB010000131.1:0-12223 GCA_035652275.1 Burkholderiales bacterium | reverse complement strand
ATACGCCGCTCGACGTGTTCTGGTCGCCGGTGCCGAGGTTCACGCCCGGGCTCACGTTCGCGCCGGCGTTGACGTCGCTATTGCTGATGCCGACGTTCGCATCCACGCCCACGTTCGGATTTACATTTACACCGCCCGAGGGGCTCGTGCTGCTGCCCGAACCGCTCGATTGTGTGGACTGTGTGGACTGCGAGCTCTGGTCGGTCGTCGACGAGGACTGGGCGAACGCCGATCCGAAAACACTCATTACCGCAGCAGCTGCAAGACTTACTGCGACATGGGGCACTCTCATGGTCTCTCCTTTCGTGGCTGAGGCGTCTCAAGCATCGCAAGCGCTGTGCCATGCGCGTCGGTAAACTCCCCCCATGAGCGAGAAGCAGCCGCACGACATGGGCGGTGATCCGGGCGGGCCGATCGATACCGTCGATCACGGCATGAAGTTCTGGGAGAAGCAGGCGAACGCGCTGCGCAACACGCTCAGCCGCCGCCAGATCGTGCGCCTCGACGAGCTGCGCCGCGCGGCCGAGGATCTGGGCAGCCGCTATTACGAGCTGCAATATTTCGAGCGCACCACTGAGGCGCTGCGCACGGTGCTGATCGAGCGCGGCTACTTCAGCGAAGCGCAGCTGCGGGCGAAGATGGCCGAGGTGCGTCGCCGCGATGAGTCTGCCTAGCGCCTACACCGAGGCGCCCGCGCGCCGCTTCAATGTCGGCGACCGCGTGGCAGTCAAGGCAGCGAATCCGCCCGGACACCGGCGCACGCCGCATTACATTCGCGGCAAGCGCGGCGTGATCGAGCGGGTATGTGGCGTGTTTCCGAATCCCGAAGAGCTCGCGTACGGCTTCAACGGCGAGCCGAAACGCGTGCTCTACCGCGTGCGCTTTCAGCAGCGCGATCTGTGGGCGAATTACAGCGGCTCGGCGCGCGACGCCATCGAGCTGGAAATCTACGAGCATTGGCTGGAGCCGGCATGAAGCACCACCACGATCATTCACACGATCGCAGCTTTGACGAGGGTCCAACGTCGGAATACGAGATCATGAGCCGCGCCATGCAGGAGCTCCTGATCGAGCGAGGCATCATTACGGCGGAAGAGGTCCGGCGGCGCATGGAACAGTTCGACGCGGACTTTCCGTATCGCGGGCCGCGGGTCATTGCGCACGCCTGGGCCGATCCGGCGTTCAAGGCCCGACTGCTTGCCGACGGCAAGCGCGCCTGCGCCGAGTTTGGCCTCGATCTCGAAGCCGAGCGCCTGATCGCGGTGGAGAACACTCCCGACGTGCACAACGTAATCGTCTGCACACTGTGTTCCTGCTACCCGCGCGCGCTCCTCGGCATGCCGCCGACCTGGTACAAGAGCGAGAATTACCGACGGCGCGTGGTACGCGAGCCGCGTGCGGTGCTGGCCGAATTCGGCACCATCGTTCCTGAGCACGTCGCCGTGCGCGTGCACGACTCCAATGCCGACATGCGCTACGTCGTCGTGCCGATGCGGCCGGCGGGCACAGACGGCTGGAGCGAAGCGGAGCTCGCGCGCATCATCACACGCGACTCGCTCGTCGGCGTCACCCTGCCGAAGGTTTAATCGCGCGGCGGCGCTCTGCACCTCGCCTACACCGGGAACGGCTCTTGCGGAACGCTCGGCATGGGAATGGTCATCCTCGGCTTACTGAAGGATGCGCACCAGGCACGGGGTGTCATCCGCGCGCTCGACGATGCCGGCTTCAGCGGCGACGACATCGACATGAGCGGCCGGCTGCTCGCGCAGCTCGGGGCCCGCGGGGTGCCGGAGGAAGACGCGCATGCGCTCGCCGAAGGCGTGCGCCGCGGCGGTGCGCTCGTCTGCGTACGCACCGAGGACGAGGAGGAAGCCGCCGAAGCGGCCGAGCTGATGTGCGCGCATGGCGCGCTCGACGTCGACGCGTGTACCAGCAGCTGGAAGCGCGCCGGCTGGGGCGGACGCGCAGACTCGCAACCCGACGCGCCGGTCGAGCACTACGCGGCGCGCTTCGGCGAATACCCGAGCGGCCCGGGCCGCATCTACCACGACCCGCGCAGCCGGCGCTACAGCGGCCCCGAGCGGCGCGTGCGCGACGAGACGCCTCCAGGGGTCGATCGGCGCGCGATCTAAAAGAGCGGCGCGCTAGTCGCGCAGCGTGATCACCGCGATCTTGCGCGCCCGGAAATAAGGCAGCACCACTTTCGTCGGCTCGCCGCTCGCTTCGTGCACCGAGACGTAGCGCGGCTCAGCGCCGCGCGTCGGCAGGTCGAACGCCATCCAGGTTCTCGTCTGCGGGTCGTAGCGCATGACGCGATCGGCGCCCCACAAGTTGGTCCAGGCCCGGTGTTTCGAGTCCACGTGCACGTGATAAGGCTGCATGCGCTTGGGCAGCGGCACATAGCTCACTTCGTGGGTGCGCGTGTCGATACGCGCCAAGCTCGCGCCCCAGGAGTTTCCGACCCACAGCACGTCGGCGCTCTTGTCGGTGCCCATCCGGCGCGGCCCCTGCGCATACGGCAGCGGATTGTTGAAGTCGGGCTGGCTGTACGTTTTATAGAACTCCCGCTCGGCCGCGCTTACGCGCGCCCATTCGCTTTGCACCGGCGCGAGCCTGATCTCGGAAACCTTGCCGGTCTCGCCGTCGGCGACGCCGATGATGTCGTGGATCATCACCGCCCAGTAGCCGTTGCCGGCACGATCCGCGGCTGCGCCATAGGTGATACCGGTGCCGCCCGGCAGTTTGTAGCTCGTGGTTTTGTAGCCGGTCCATTGCTGCGCCTGCGGGTCGAAGCGCAGCACGCCGTCGGGCGCTGACACCCAGATGCGGCCCTTACCGTCGTAGTCAACGGTGGTCGCGCCACCCGTGGGTGACATATCCTCCGGCGGGACGAAGACATCGATCTTCTCGGTCTTCGGGTCGAGTCGGCCGAGGCCGCCACGGCCAGCGTTGATGTTGAACCAGATCATGCCGTCGGGCGTGCGTGTCATGCCGTGGCTCTGCGCGGCAAGGCCGCTTTTTGCCGGAATCATGAAAAGCTTCACCGCGCCCGTCCTGGTGTCGACGCGGCCAATCGAAGTTTGCTTGTTCGGGATGTTGCACGTGAACCAGACCTGCCCGGCGTCGTCGAGCCACGCGTCGTGCACGCCCCAGCCGGGAATCATCACCGACGGCGTACCGAGCGACCAGTCGGAGCCGTCGTTCTGGCGAAAGTTCGCCGGCAGGCCCGCATCGGGATCAAGCGGCAGGTCGTATTCGCGGATCTCCACGCGGGCCGCCTCGCCGCTCGGCCGCGGCTCGAGCACCACTTTAGGGGTGCCCTTCGGTCCGCGAGCGCGCGCGAGATACGCAGCAAGCTCCCGGTGGTGGTAATCGAGAATGCCGGAGGGCTTGCGATCGTTCGCGACATAGCTGCCGTAGACGTTCGCGTTCTTCATCAGCTCGATGATTGCGTTCCAGCCTGCCTCGTCGAAGCGGTGCTGCAGCGGATAGCTCGCGGTGTGGCAACTCGTGCAGTCATTGCGTACGAGCTGCTTCATGCGCTTGTCTTGCTCGGTCGCTTCGGGCAGCGCATCGAGCGCCAGGTTGCCGGGGAGCTGCCGGTACGTCTGCTCGGGATCAGCGTTGCGCACGAGCTTGAGGTCGAGCCGGCGGTCGGCCGAAAGCTCGAGCGCCGTGCGCGCCGTCTGGTAGCCGATGGCTTGCGCCCAGACGCGGTAGCTGCCCGCGGGCAACGGCGAGAACTGGAAATTCCCCGCCTTGTCCGTGAAGACGCTCGTCGTGATCGTGCCGGTTTTCGCCGACACGGTGACACCGCTCATCTTCTCGCCGCTCGCCGACACGATGCTGCCGCTAAGGCGGCTTTCGGCGTGGGCCAGGCTCGTCGCTAGCAGGAGCAAAAGCGCAAGGCGCATAAATCCTCCGTCGGCTACTCCGGACTGGGAATCGTCTTGAGATACGCCACGATGGCGTCGATCTCGGGCGGGTTGAAGTGATATTTGAACCCGGGCATCTTCGCGCTGCCATTGGCGACGAAAGCGCGCAACGCATCGTCGTTGCCGCCGAGGGAGGCGCGCGAGAGCACGGGGCCGTATTGGACGCTCGTCAGTTGTGGCTTGGTATGGCACACACGGCAGGACTGATTGAAAAGCCGCATGCCGAGCAGCTGTCGTTCGTTCAGAGATTCCTGCGTCAGCGCGGGTGCCGCGGCGAGCGTTACGAGAAGCAAGGCGTAGCGCATGGGCGGTGATCCTATACTCGCCGCGTGCCGGAGGAAACCATGACATCGCTGCAAGCTCTGGCGGCCCAGGTCGCCGCGCGGCTGCAGGAGCGAGGACAAAGCATCGCGGTGGCCGAATCGTCGGCCGGCGGCCTGATCAACGCCGCGCTAGTGGCGGTGCCCGGCGCTTCCGCCTATTACATCGGCGGCGGCATTATCTACACCGGCGCCGCGCGCGAAGCGCTGCTCGGCATCGCGGACGCGCAGATGAGCGGCATGCGCTCGGCGAGCGAGCCCTACGCGCGCCTGGTGGCCCGCCGCGTGCGCGAGCAGCTCGCTGCTACCTGGGGACTCGCCGAGACCGGCGCGAGCGGCCCCACCGGCAACCGCTATGGCGACGCGCCGGGGCACGCGTGCCTTGCGGTGAGCGGGCCGGTCGAACTCGTCACCACGCTCGAAACCGGCAGCGCCGATCGAGAAGCGAACATGAGGCGCTTCGCGCACGCCGCGCTCGAACTGCTGCTCAACGCAATGCGCTGAAGAACGCGGCGATCTCGCTCGCGAGTGCGCGCGGCTCTTCGAGCGCCGCGAAATGCCCGCCGCGCGCCATGACGCTCCAGCGGCGGATGTCGGTGTAGGCCTTCTCGGCGAGCGAGCGCGGCGGCCGCAGTATCTCTTTCGGAAACTCGGCATAGCCCGTCGGCACGCCCACCGTCTCGAACGGCCACGGGCGGTGCAGCCGCGCATGGTAGGGCCAGAAGGACGAGCCGATCGCGCCGGTGAACCAGTAGAGCGAAATGTTGGCGAGCATCTCATCGCGCGAGATGCCGCCGTCGCTCCAGGTGCGGAACTTCTCGGCGATCCACGCGGCGAGCCCGGCGGGCGAATCGGTAAGGCCGTAGGCGAGCGTCTGCGGCTTGGTGCCCTGGATCGCCTGGTAGCCGGTCTCTTCCCTCAGCCAATGCGCGAGATGGCGCAGGTACTCGGCTTCCTCCGGCGTGGCAGCGGGAATCTTCGGATCGCGACGCACGGCGAGCAAATTCAAATGCAGCCCGAGCACGCGCTCCGGATACTGCGCCGCGAGGCGCGAGCCGATGAAAGCGCCCCAGTCGCCGCCCTGCACGCCGAAGCGCTCGTAACCGAGCGCGCTCATCAGCTCGGCGAAGCAATCCGCGATTTCTTCAGTGCCGAAGCGCGCCTGTCCCGGGGTGAAGGAAAGCGTGTAGCCCGGCAGCGATGGCGCGACGACGGTGAAGCGCTCGCTAAGGAGCGGGATCAGCTCGAGGAATTCGACAATCGAACCCGGCCAGCCGTGCGCGATGAGGAGCGGCATGGCGCCCGGTGCGCGCGAGCGCTCGTGGATGAAATGCAGTTCGATGCCGCAAAGCGACGTCTTGAACTGCGTGAAGCGGTTGATGCGCGCCTCGTGAGCCCGCCAGTCGAAGTGCTCGCGCCAGTGCACGACAAGCTCGCGCATGTAGTCGAGACTCGTGCCGCAGGACCAGGCAGCAACGGGCGGCTCGTCCGGGAAGCGCGTACGCGCCAACCGCTCGCGCAGGTCGGCGAGCGCGGCGTCCGGAACGCGGAGCGTGAACGGGCGGATCGGCAATTTTGCCGCGAAATCTCGAGCCTGCGGTTGACCCGTCATGCGCGCCGCGCCAGCATGCCGCGATGCCGCTCGCTCAGCAGTTCATCTGCAAGAAATGCAAGTCGTTATCGAACGTGCAAACCTACGAGCGCACGCGCGAAGGCGCCTACTTCTGTGTGTGCCAGTATTGCGCGGCGAAAAACCAGGTGGTGCGCACCGGCGTTAGCGCCAGCCAGCCGGGCCTCTTACCGGTGACCGGACTCGTCCAGTAGCGCGGCGAAGCGCTCTAGCCGCGCCTTTAAATCCTTCGCATCGAGAAACACATGCAGCGCGCGGGTGCGCGCGCCGCTCGGCGGCAGCTCGCTGAAGATGAGCCAGGCGTTTTCCTCCACCTGTTTCAGCTTCTGCAGCAGCTCGGCATCGCTCGATGACGGCGGCATGCCGAGCACGGTAGCAAAGCGCCGCGTCCGGCGCAGTCGCCGGCCGCCGAAACGCGGCGTCACTACTTCACGACAGGCAAAACCGTGCCCCGGCTTTCACGGGGAAGGCACGAGTTTTCAGTCCCGCCGCGCGGCGAGCATCAGCAGCGCACCCATCACGATGCCGACGCCGAAGCCGACGCCGACCGCGGTCCAGGGGTTCTGCTGCACCGTTTCATCGGCATAGCGGCCGTACTCGCGCGCGCGGTCGCCGAGGCCGTCGAGGACATCGTTCAGCTGCCGCTTGGCCGATTGCAGGGTGTCTTCGGCCTGCTCGGTTCCGTAGTCGCGAATATCATTAGTCGTGCTGCCAAATTGGGATTGCGGCTGATTCGGCGTCATGGTGCCTCCTGTCGAGAATGCAGTCGGCAGAGCAAAGAGCATGCCCTCCAGGGCGATGGCGGCGATCGGCTATGCGTTGCGCGGCGTGGGGTTCATGCTGGCGGCGCGCAACTGCCAGGTGCTGCTGGCCGCCACGGCGGCGGTGGTAGCGGCCGGGCTCTATTTCCGCCTGAGCGGCCTGGAATGGTGCGCAGTGATCGTTGCAACCGGGCTCGTCTGGGTGGCCGAGGCGCTGAACACGGCACTCGAGCGGCTCACCGATCTCGTGTCACCCGGCTTTCATCCGCTCGCCGGGAAGGCAAAGGACATCGCCGCCGGCGCGGTGCTGCTGGCGGTGCTCGCCGCCATTTCGATCGGCCTGATCATTTTCGCACCGCGGCTCCACTAAACTCGCGCTTTCCAAGGAGAGGACTCCATGATCGATCTGTACGCCGCCGGCACCTCGAACGGCATGCGCGCGCGCATCGCGCTCGAGGAATGCGGCCTGAAGTACAACTGGCATCCCATCGATCTCGCCAAGGGCGAGCACAAGCGCCCCGAGTACCTGGCGCTCAACCCGATGGGCCAGATCCCGGTGATCGTCGACAATGAGGGGCCGGGCGGCAAGAAGATCACGCTCGCGCAGTCGAGCGCCATCATGGTCTATTGTGCGGAGAAGACCGGCAAGTTCATTCCCAAGGATGCGGCGAAGCGCGCGGCGATGTGGGAAGCGTACATGAGCGCCTCGACCGACATCACGCCGGGCTTCGGCTCCGTCAATGCCTGCGTGCGCGCCAAGGACCCGGCCCCCTATGCCGCCGCCGGCGACATGTTCAAGCAGCGCCTGCAGGGCTACTTCAAGGTGTGGAACGACTGGCTGGCGAAGCGCAAATACGCCGCCGGCGACGAGTTCACCATCGCCGACCTTTCGCTCTATGCCGGCTACTGGCGCACCAAGGGCGCCTTCCCCGAGCTCCTCGCCGGGATGTCGAATCTCGAGCGGTGGGGGAATGAGACGGCAGCGCGGCCAGCGATCCAGCGCGCCGTGAAGCTTTAGTGCACGGCCCGCAGCGCGGGCTGGGCCTGTTCGGTTCGCTGGTGGTGCTCGCGATCCTCATCGCGGGCGGCTACTACCTCTACCAGAACGTGCTGATGGCGCCCGACGCGCCGCCGAGCTGCAAGGCGGCGCTCAACAGCTGCGTGGCCAATTGCCGCAAGACCAACACTGAAGCGCCCGACGTGCAGGCCTGCCAGGAGCGCTGCGGGCGTACCGCCGAGGAATGCGAGCAAAAGCGTTGAATTAGTCTTCGTCGGGCGCGGCGCCGCCGCTCGCGACGATGTCTTCCTGCTTCACCTTGTCGACGTTGAAGCGCTCGACCTTGCCGCGAATGGTCTTGAGCAGATCCTCGAGCGCCGGCGGCTCTTTCATGAAGCGCAGCGGATTGGAGCGCGCGATGACGAATGATTTCAGGTAAGGGCTGACGAAGCCCTTGACCTTGAGCTTCTTCACCACCTCGGTGACGCGCTCATCAAGGTCCAGGAGTTTCTCCGCCGTCTGCTCGTGCTCGCGCAAGGCCTTGGCAAGCGGCGCGTCCGAGAACTCCGTCAGGCGCCGCACGAACGAGTTGTACACCGCGCCGCTAAAGCGCGGGTGCTTCTCGTAGCAAAGTCCCATCGTCACGAACGACGGCTCCTCCAGATAGAAGGCGACGTCTTTCTCGCTCTTCTGAGCGCTCTCCTCCATCAGGTTGCGGAAGATGCGGATCACTTCCAGCGACTTGTCGCGCAGGTTGTGCGCCTTCTCGGTGTTGAGCGCGAGGATCTGCCACGCGACTTCGCGCTTGGGCACGACGAGCGCGGTGATCGCTTTCGCGCCGAGCCGGCGCATCGCTTCGAGGCGATGGCGGCCGTTGGGCGTCCAGAAGCCTTTTTCCGGCGCGGTCACCGCGATGATCGGATCGAGGAACATGCCGGTGCGATCGAGCACATCGGCAAGCCGCCGGTGATGCGCCTGCGAGAGATCGCGCTGAAACGGTGTCGGCTCGATTGCATCGATCGGCAGCACCGCCGCGATCAGCGGCTGTCTTCCGAGCGGATCGTTGTAGCAGCCGAGCACGAAGCCGCCTTCGTTCTCGATGCGCGTCTTCACCGAATTCGCTTCGCCGGCGAGCGTGTCGAGGCGGCATTCGCCGGCGCTTAAACCGCGCGATTGCGCCTTCGCTTTGCGCGGTCGGCGGCGCGCGGGTGCGCGCTTAAGCGCGCTCTTCGGTCCGGGCTTGCTGCTCGCCATATGGTATAAACGGAAGCATGAGCATACCCACCTTGGAACGCAAACGCTTCATGGTGGGCAAATACGAGATCATCGCGCAGCCCATTCCCAACTCGGCGCACATGCTTCGCTACAACGTGTTCGTCGACGGCAACCGGATCGGCGCGCTGCTCTCGATGCCCACTGAGTCGGACTGCCGGTTCCTCGAGAATCCGCCGCCCGTCCCGCCGCTCAAGATCTTCCGCGTCACCCATCGGCCTGGCCGGCCGAAGAAGGCCCCCGCAGCCTAGTTACTTTTCGGGCGCGATCGGAATCTTCGGCGCCCAGCCGAGCCACTCCTTCTTCGGCTCGCTGTAGAGAAAGAACACCGTGCCGGGCTTCGCGCGCGGCGTGCCGGGCGGGGTCGCAAACTCGATGCCGCCGGAGAGGAACGAGCGCAGCGATTCCAATTCGATCTCGAGTCCCTTCATCAGGCCGGCCTTGACGTTGAGGCCGCTCACGTCCCAGAAGGATGAGCCTTCGCGCACTAACGGCGCGAAGCGTGGATAGATCACGACGTGCACGTCGGCCGAGAGCGCGTTCGGCGCGAGGTCGATCTTCTGCACCACGCCGACCTCCACGCCGCGGTAGTACACCGGCGCATCGGCGCGCATCTTCGGGTGCTCGCCGCGCAGCACGATCTGCAACCCGCCTTCGACGCTCGAGGGCGGATTGTCGAGGCCGGTGAACTCGTACTTCGCCGGCTCGCCGGGCTTGCCCGGAATCACGTTGATCTCCGGCCCGGAGAGCACCGTCGTGAGTCCGGTCACCTGTCCCAAGCCGACGCGTGGCCGCACGATCCAGAAGCGGCTGCCCTCGCGCGCCAGCCCGGCACCGGAGCGCATCAGGCGGATACGCACTACCGCTCGCTTTTCATCCTGCGAGAGTGCGACGCCGATGACTTCGCCCACCTGCACACCGCGATAGCGCACCGGCGTCTGGCCGACGCGCAACCCGGCGCCGTCGGCGAAAGTCACGCGGACCTCCGGGCCGTACTCCTGCATGCGCTGCCACAGGAGATAAGCCGCCACCGCGATCGCCATGGCCGGGACGATCCACACCAGGCGGAACACGCGCCGGCGCCGCACACGCGCCGTGGGTGTCTCTTCGCCGGTCATTGGCAGCCTCTCATTCCCTGTTCCAGATGAGCTTCGGATCGAAGCTCTGCGAAGCGAGCATGGTCAGCACTACGACACCGGTAAAGGCGAGCAGCCCCGGCCCCGGGATGACGCGCGCGAGGTCGCCGAGCTTGACCAGCGCGACGAGCACCGCGAGAAGAAACACGTCGAGCATCGCCCACGGACCGATGGCGTCGATGAACTGGAAGATGCGCGTGCGTGCACGCAGGCGCCCTCCCCGGTTCCAGCGCACGCTCGCCACGAGAAACAAGAGTCCGAGCAGCTTGAAGAGCGGCACGACGATGCTCGCCACGAACACGATCGCCCCGACCAGGTACTCGTTGTACTGCATCAGGCTCACGACACCGTCCCAGATGGTGTTCTCCGAGTAGGCGCCGTAGAGATTCATCTGCAGGATTGGATAGATGTTCGCCGGGATGTAGAGCACCAGCGCGGCGATGGTGAGCGCCGCGGTGGTCTGCGCGCCGCTCGCCGGACGCGAGACAATCTGCGTGCCGCAGCGGATGCACTCCGCTGCCATGCCGGGGTCAAGCTCCTCCACCCGCTGGGGAAGCCCGCAGGTGTCGCAAGCGAGGACCATTTCATGGGCGGCCATGGGTTTTTCGACCGTGTCGCGGCGCGGGCGGTTCCTGTTCTATATTTGCGCCCTTCGTTCCCGAGGGAGACCCCATGAGGCGCCTGCTGGTCGTTGTAGCGGCATTACTACTGGGTGGTTGCGGGTACAACACGCTGCAGTCCCAGGATGAACAGGTGAAAGCGGCATGGTCCGAGGTGCTGAACCAGTACCAGCGGCGCGCCGACCTGATCCCCAACCTGGTCAACACCGTGAAGGGGTTCGCCGCCCAGGAGCAGCAGGTGCTGATCGGCGTCACCGAGGCCCGCGCAAGGGCCACCTCCATCAATGCCACGCCCGAGCTCGTGAACGACCCGGCCGCGTTCCAGCAATTCGTGCAGGCGCAGCGCGAGGTGACCGGCGCGCTGTCGCGCCTGCTGGCGGTGGCGGAGAACTACCCGCAGCTCAAGTCCGACCAGAACTTCCGCGAGCTGCAGGCACAGCTCGAGGGCACCGAGAACCGTATCGCGGTGGCGCGCCAGCGCTACATCAAAGCGGTTCAGGAATTCAACACCAACGTGCGCCAGTTCCCGGTCAACCTGACCGCGATGGTGTTCGGCTTCAAGCCGAAAGCGCAGTTCAGCGTCGAGGACGAAAAGGCGATCGCCAAACCGCCCACCGTCGACTTCGGCACGCCGGCCAAAAAGTGATTTGCTTTTACGCCCCCCTGATAAGGGGGGAAGCGAGCGGCTTTGGCGAGCGGGGGGGTTGATTCTGCGAAAAGCGAAAACCCCCCGCTCGCCTTCGGCTCGCGACCCCCTTGTCTGGGGGTCGGCAGCAGCCGCGCTTCTTCTCACGCTGCTCGCTTCATTCTTCGCCTGGGCGATCGAGGTGCCGCCGCTCAAGGCGCGGGTCACCGATATGACGGGCACGCTCAACGGCCAGCAGCGCGCCTCGCTCGAGCAGACGCTCGCTGAATTCGAAGCGCGCAAAGGCGCCCAGCTGGCGGTGCTCATCGTGCCGACCACGCAGCCGGAAACGGTCGAGCAGTACGCAGTGCGCGTGGAGGAAGCGTGGAAGCTCGGTCGCAAAGGCGTGGACGACAGCGTGCTGCTCGTCGTGGCGAAGAACGACCGGCGGCTGCACTTCGAGGTGGGCTACGGCCTCGAGGGGGTGCTGCCCGACGCGATCGCGAAGCGCATCATCGACAACGACATCGTGCCGCGCTTCCGCGAGAACGACTTCTACGGCGGCGTCCGTGCCGGCATGGATCGCGTCATGCGCGTGGTCGAAGGCGAGAAACTGCCGCCGCCCGCCGCGCACGGAGTGAGCCGCCAGTCCACCTTTCACCCGGAGTGGCTGTTCGCATTGTTCATCTTCGTCGCCATCGGCGGCAGCGTGCTGCGCGCGATTTTCGGCCGCGTCCCGGGCGCCGGCATCGTCGGCGCGGTGGCGGGCTTTGTGGGCTGGGCGCTGATCGGCTCGCTCGCGATTGGCGTCATCGCCGCCTTCATCGGCTTTCTGCTGACACTCTTCAACGACGGGCGCAGCTGGACCTCGAACCGCTGGGGCTCGGGCGGTTACGGCGGCGGTTGGGGCGGCGGCTGGTCGGGCGG
>DASREB010000130.1:0-12143 GCA_035652275.1 Burkholderiales bacterium | reverse complement strand
ACGATCGCCTGCAGACCCGAGCCACAGAGGCGATTCACCGTCAGCGCCGGCGTGCTAACCGGGATGCCCGCATCGACGGCCGCGACGCGCGACAGATACATGTCGCGTGCCTCGCCGTGGATCACGCTGCCCATCACCACGTGGCCGACGCTTGCCGGATCCACTCTTGCTCTCGCCAACGCGTCGCGGATCGCGATCGCGCCGAGCCGGGTCGCCGGCACGTCCTTGAACGCGCCACCGTAGTCGCCGATTGCCGTGCGTGCTCCTGCCACTACCATTACATCGCTCATAACCTACTCCCGTAGAGATCGTGCTCATCAGCACGATCGATAAGAACATCGGCGAACTCGCCGCTCTTGCCGCCTTTGAAATGCACCACGCCGTCAATTTCCGGCGCGTCACCCATGGTGCGTCCGACACCGGGCTCGTCGATCAGCACGCGCAGCCTCCGGCCCACCTTCGCCTTGAGCTTCGCCGCGCTGATGCGCGCCTGCGTCTGCATGAAGCGCCGGCGCCGCTCTTCCTTCACCGGCGCGGGCACCGGATCGGGCAGCGCATTGGCCGCTGCGCCGTCCACCGGCGAATAGGCGAAGCAGCCGACGCGATCGAGCTGCGCTTGCTCGAGGAAGGCGAGCAACTCGCCGAACTCGGCTTCAGTCTCGCCCGGAAAGCCGGCGATGAAAGTCGAGCGGATGGTGATGTCGGGGCATGCCTCGCGCCACTGGCGGATGCGCTCCAAGACCCTTTCGCTTGATGCCGGACGCTTCATCAGCCGCAGGATGCGCGGGCTCGCGTGCTGGAAAGGAATGTCGAGATACGGGAGGATCCTGCTCGCCGCCATGAGCGGAATGACTTCGTCCACATGCGGGTACGGATACACATAGTGCAGCCGCACCCAGACGCCGAGCTCGCCGAGCGCCTGGCAGAGCTCAGTCAAACGCGTCTTCAGCGGGCGCCCGCGCCAGAAGCCGGTGCGGTATTTGAGGTCGACGCCGTAGGCGCTCGTATCCTGCGAGATCACCAATAGTTCTTTCACGCCCGCCTTGACCAGGTTCTCGGCTTCCTGCATCACCTGGGCGAGCGGCCGCGACAGCAGATCGCCGCGCATCGACGGGATGATGCAGAAGGTGCAGCGGTGGTTGCACCCCTCGGAGATCTTGAGATAGGCATAGTGCCGCGGCGTGAGCTTTACGCCCTGCGGCGGCACCAGATCGACGTAAGGATCGTGCGGTTTCGGCAGGTGCGCGTGCACCGCCTGCATCACGCCCGCGGTGTCGTGCGGGCCGGTGATGGCGAGCACCGAAGGATGCACCTTGGCAACGACGCCCGCTTTCGCGCCGAGGCAGCCGGTGACGACGACTTTGCCGTTCTCGCGCAGCGCCTCGCCAATCGCCTCGAGCGATTCCTCCACCGCGGCGTCGATGAAGCCGCAGGTGTTGACGATCACGAGATCAGCGTCGTCGTAAGAAGGTGAAGTGGCGTAGCCCTCGGCGCGCAGCTGCGTGAGGACGCGCTCCGAATCGACCAGCGCCTTGGGACAACCGAGCGAGACGAAACCTACCTTAGGATTTCTCGGCGTCGCTCTTGTTCTGCCCAGACGGGAAACCGGGGAAGGAAAGGCCGGAGAACATGTTGCGCGCCTGGCTCTGCATCTGCTCCTGGAACTGCGAGAACATCTTCTGGCTCTGTTCCATGTAGGCCTGCATCAGGCTCTGCATCGCCGGCCCCTGCAGGTTCATGAACTGCGCCCACAGCTCGTGCGAAGCGCGCGAGTTGTCGCCGTACATGCGCTGCGACTGCTCCTTGAGCGCATTCTGGATGTCCTGGAACGCGCGGATGTTGCGCTCGAGGTACGACCCCATCATGCCCTGCATGGCGTTGCCATACGAGCGAATCAGCTGCGAGAGCAGGTCGGACGAGAAGAGCGGCATGCCGCCCGACTCTTCTTCCAGGATGATCTGCAGCAGGATCTGGCGCGTGAGGTCGTCGCCGCTCTTCGCGTCGACCACCTGGAACTCCTCCTGCTTCAGCACCATCTGCTTGACGTCGGCAAGCGTGATGTAGCTCGACGTCTTGGTGTCGTAGAGGCGCCGGTTGGGATATTTCTTGATCAGCCGCAGCTGATTCTCGCTTCTGTCGGTCTTCGGTTCGGGGAGCGCCACGGTTCGAGTTTACTCCTTAATACATGTGCTGGCCGCCGTTGATCGAGATGTTCGCGCCAGTGACGAACGCCGCTTCTTCCGAGCAGAGATAAATGATCAGGCCTGCGACCTCATCGGGCTTGCCCAGCCGCCCGATCGGGATCTGCGGCAGGATCTTCGAGTCGAGAATTTCCTTCGGGATGGCGGTGACCATCTTGGTGCCGATGTAGCCGGGCGAGATGGTGTTGATGGTGACCCCTTTGCGGGCCACCTCGAGCGCGAGCGCCTTGGTGAAGCCGTGGATGCCGGCCTTCGCCGCCGAATAGTTGGTCTGGCCGAAGGCGCCCTTCTGGCCATTGACCGAGGAGACGTTGATCACGCGGCCCCAGCCACGGTCGATCATGCCGTCCATCACCTGCTTGGTCATGTTGAAGCACGAGTCGAGGTTCGTGCGCATCACCGCGTCCCAGTCGGCCTTGGTCATCTTCTTGAACGTCATGTCGCGCGTGATGCCGGCGTTGTTCACCAGGATGTCGATCGCGCCGACCTCGGCCTGGATGATCGAACATTGCCGCGCGCACGACTCGAAGTCGACCACGTCGATCGGAAAGGCGGAAAAGCTGTAGCCGCGGCCCTTCATCTCCTCGAGCCACGAGCGGTACTTGGTGTTCGACGGCGAATAGCTGACGACGACGCGATAGCCGGCGTCCGCCATCTTGGTGCTGATGGTCTCGCCCAGGCCGCCCATGCCGCCCGTGACGACGGCGATACGCTGCTTCGCCATGACTCCTCCTCAGGTTGTCTCGGCGCGAGCGGCCGAGTCTACATCATGTGCATTCCACCATTGACCGAGATGTTGGCGCCGGTGATGTAGCCGGCCTCGTCGGAGGCGAGGAACGCCACCACCGCCGCGATTTCCTCGGGCCGGGCGAGCCGTCCCATCGGAATCGAGGCGACGATCTGCTCGCGGATCTCGGCGCGGATCGCCTTCACCATGTCGGTCTCGACATAACCCGGCGATACGGTATTGACGGTCACGCCTTTCCTCACGACTTCCTGCGCGAGCGCCTTGGAGAACCCGGCCATGCCGGCCTTCGCCGCGGAGTAGTTGGTCTGGCCGAACTGCCCTTTGATCGCGTTGACGGAGGAGATATTGATCACTCGGCCCCAGCTGCGCTCCACCATGCCGTCGATCACCTGGCGTGTCACGTTGAACACGCTGTTCAGGTTGGTGTTGATGACCTCCATCCAGTCCTTCTCGGTCATGCGCTTGAACACCGAATCGCGCGTGATGCCGGCGTTGTTCACCAGGATGTCGATCGGGCCGACGACCGAGCGCACGTTGTAGAACATCTCGGCGCACGAATCGAAGTCGGCGACGTTGCCTTCTGCCGCGTGCACGCGGTAGCCGGCGCTGCGCATCGCCCCGATCCATTCGTCCTTCTTCTCGTAGCCCGGCAAGCAGCCCGCCACCACCGTGTGGCCGGTCTGGCCGAGCCGGCGACAGATCGCCGTGCCGATTCCCCCCATGCCGCCGGAGACGAACGCGATGCGCTTGATCACCGGGCGCGAGCCGTCGCGCCAGATCTCCTGCTCGGTCAGCGGCTGATCGATGACTTCGCCTTCTTTGCCCATGTCCATTCCTTTTTGTGGATTGCCGACGTTCAATGCGATCCGAGCGCCTTCTAGCGCTCCACGGCCAGGGCGACGCCCATGCCGCCCCCAATGCACAACGACGCGAGCCCCTTCTTCGCGTCGCGCTTGGCCATCTCGTGCAGCAGCGTGACCAGGACGCGGCACCCGGAGGCGCCGATCGGATGGCCGAGCGCAATGGCGCCGCCGTTCACGTTGACCTTGGCTGTGTCCCAGCCCATCTGGCGATTTACCGCGATCGCCTGGGCCGCGAATGCTTCGTTGATCTCCATCAGGTCGAGGTCCTTCGGCTCCCAGCCGGCGCGCGCCAGGCAGCGCTTGGATGCGGGCACCGGGCCCATCCCCATGTACTTCGGATCGACGCCCGCCGAGGCGAACGCCTTGATGCGAGCGATCGGACGCAGCCCGAGCTCGCGCGCCTTTTTGGCGGAAACCAGCACCACTGCTGCAGCGCCGTCATTGATGCCCGAGGCGTTGCCGGCGGTCACGGTGCCGTTCTTGTCGAACGCGGGCTTGAGCGCCGCAAGCGCATCGACGGTGGTGCCGTGGCGCACGTATTCGTCATCCTTGAAAAGGATCGGGCCTTTGCGCGAGGGCACTTCGACGCTGACGATTTCGTCGGCGAATCTGCCGGCCTTCTGCGCCGCTTCGGCCTTGTTCTGGCTCGCCGCGGCGAACTTGTCCTGATCTTCGCGCGTGACGGCGTATTCCTTCGCCACGTTTTCGGCGGTGACACCCATGTGGTACTGGTTGTAGACGTCCCACAGGCCGTCGATGATCATGGTGTCGACCAGTTTTGCGTCGCCCATGCGAAAGCCGTCGCGCGAGCCGTTCAGCGCGTGCGGCGCCGTGCTCATCGATTCCTGGCCGCCCGCGACCACGACATCGGCATCGCCGTTGGCGATCGCCTGCGCGCCGAGCATCGCCGCCTGCAATCCGGAGCCGCATACTTTGTTGATGGTCATCGCCGGCACCATGTAGGGCACGCCGGCGCGCATCGCCGCCTGGCGCGCCGGGTTCTGGCCGACGGCCGCGGTCAGCACCTGGCCCATGATCACCTCAGAGACCTGGTCGGGCGCCACGCCGGCGCGCTTCAGCACATCACGGATGACGAGCGCGCCGAGATCGGAGGCCGGCATCTTGGCGAGCGTGCCGCCGAATTTTCCGATCGGGGTACGGGCCGCGCCGACGATATAAATCTCTTCCATGGTTCGCTCCTAGTGGACGATCCGGTGGCGCACATAGCGGCCCGGCGCCGGTTCAATGGGCTTGTACTTCGTGCTGCCGCAGCGCGCAGGGGCTCTGCGCTTGCCGCCGCCGTGGCGCTCGAGCCATTTCGCCCAGCGCGGCCACCAGCTGCCCTTGTGCTCGGCGGCCTGCGCGAGCCACGCCTGCGGTTCCTCGGGATACGCGGCACCGACCCAGTGGCTGCGCCGGTTCTTCGACGCCGGATTCACCACGCCGGCGATGTGCCCGCTTGCGCCGAGCACGAACGTCTTGTCCTCGCCGCCCACCAGATGCAGCGTGCGATAGGCCGAGCGCCACGGCACGATGTGATCCTCGCGTGTGGCGAGGCCGAACAGCGGCAGCTTCACGCTTCCGAGATCGACCGGCACGCCGCAATTGGTGAGCGCATTGGGCACGCGCAGCTTGTTTTCCAGGTACGTGTTGCGCAGGTAGTAGCAGTACATCGGCCCTGGCAGGTTGGTGCTGTCCGCGTTCCAGTACAGCAGATCGAAAGCCGCGGGCCGCCCGCCCAGCAGGTAGTTGTTGACGACGTACGGCCAGATGAGATCGTTCGCGCGCAGGCTCGAGAACACGAACGCGAGATCGGTGCCGGGCAGGATGCCGTTCTTGCCGATGGTCGCCTCGCGCGCGGCCACCGAGGCTTCGTCGACGAACAGGCCGATCTGTCCGGTCTCGGTGAAATCGAGCATCGCCGCAAGAAAGGTGACGCTCTCTACGGTGTGCTCGCCCTTGGCCGCCATCACCGCGAGCGCCGCGCCAAGCAGCGTGCCGCCGACGCAGAAGCCAAGCGCGTTTACCTTGTCGCTCTTCGCGATCTCCTGCGCGATGCGCAGCGCGGTGAACACGCCGAGCTCGAGGTAATCGTCCCAGGCGTAATGCCCCTGCTCGGCGCCGACATTGCGCCAGGACACCATGTACACCGTGTGCCCCTGGTCCACCGCATAGCCGACGAAGGAGTTCTCCGGCTGCAAGTCGAGGATGTAGTACTTGTTGATGCACGGCGGGATCATGACGAGCGGGCGCTTCGCCACCTCCGCGGTACGCGCGCGGTACTGGATCAGCTGGATCAGGTCGTTCTCGAAGATCACCTCGCCCGGCGTGGTGGCAACATTGCGACCGAGCGCAAAGGCGCTCTCGTCCGTCTGGCTGATACGCCCGCGATGCGCGTCGGCCACCAGGTTGGCGAGGCCTCGCGCAAGGCTCTCGCCCTTGGAGTCGAGCGCCTCGCGCAGCGCCACCGGATTGGTGGCGGCGAAATTCGCGGGGCACATCGCGTCGATCCATTGACGCGCGGCAAAGCGCGCGCGCTCCTTCGCATGCGGATCGAGCGGCGCCGCTTCGACCAGCTGCTCGACGTATTTCGCCGCCAGCAGATACGACTGGCGCAGATAGTTGAAATAGGGGTTCTCGCGCCATTCGCGCGCAGCGAAGCGCCGATCCTCATCGTCTTCCACCAGCGATTCGTTGCGGCCGGCGAGAAGCGCGTTCCAGAGCTTCGCCTGGCTCTCGAGATATTCGGCTTGCAGGGCGCTCGAGCGCTCTAACGGAGGCGGCGACGACAGCAGGCGCATCCACCCTTCGGTCATCGCATTACCCGACTGCGCGATTGCCGCGAGCACGCCTTCTGGGGAGCCGGGTTGCATCCTGAGACGATTTTGCGACGCACAACCCCCGGCGTCAAATACCAAATAACCTACTGAAGCGTAGTCTCTTTCACTTAGTGCGCGAGCAGCAAGCGCACTGCCGCAATACTGCCGATTCCGAGCGCGATGAGGAGCGCCTGGGAGGCGGTATCGCGCAGTTCCGGCCGCCGGTGCAGGCCCGGGATCAGATCAGCGACCGCCACGTAAACCATGCTGGCCGCAATGAAGCCAAGGAGCGCCGCCTCCCACGGCTGGGCGTACTGCAGCCCGTAATAGCCGAGGACGCCGCCGACGAGCGTGGCAAGCGAGGAGAGCAGGTTCACCGCCAACGCCTGGCCGCGGCTGTAGCCCGAGTGGAGCAGGATCAGGAAATCGCCTACTTCCTGCGGTATCTCGTGCGCAATGATGGCCGCGGCCGCCACGATGCCCAGCTCGGTGCTGTTCAGGAACGCCGCCGCGATCAGCACGCCATCGACGAAGTTGTGGATCGTGTCGCCGACCATGATGAGCGCGCCGCTGCGGCCATGGTCGTGTGCCTGCTCGTGGGGATCGTGCACCTCGCAGTTCTCGGTGTGGCAGTGGCGCCACAGCAGCAGCTTCTCCAGCACGAAGAAGCCGAAGATGCCGGCGAGGATCGCGCTCGCCGCCTGATGCGGCGGGCCGCTTTCGAAGGCGTGCGGGATCACCTCGAGGAACGCCGCACCCAGCAGCGCGCCGACCGCGTACGAGATGAGCATCGGCAGCCAGCTCGCGCGCAGAAAGAGCGAGAACGCCGCGAGCGCGGCCGACAGCGTGCCGCCGGCGAAGCTCGCCGCGAGGATCCAGCCGAGCGTCATGGGGCTCGGGATTCTACGGTAGCCAGACGGCCGCGGCCATGCGCGACTGGCCGCGGTCGCGGCGATACGAAAAGAAGCGCTCGCGCTCGCTGTAGGTGCAGTAACCGCCGCCGTAGATGCGCTGCACGCCGTGCGCCTGAAGCCGCGCGCGCGCCACCGCGTACAGGTCGAGCAGCCAATGTCCCGGCCGCGTCGGCCGAAAGGCGCTTCGCGGCTCGCCGATCGCGGCGCGCACATCTTCGCCCACCTCGTAGACGCGCGGGCCGATCGCCGGGCCGAGCCAGGCGTAGAGCTCTGCAGGCGGCACGCGCATCGCATCGATCGTCGCTTCGAGCACGCCGGCGGCGAGGCCGCGCCAGCCGGCATGTGCAGCGCCGACGACCGTCGCTCGCTCATCCGCGACGAGCACCGGCATGCAGTCCGCGATCTTCACCACGCATACCGTGCCGAGCGTATGCGTATACGACGCGTCCGCCTGCGGCGGCGCGCTCACTTCATCGGCGCAAACCACCTGCGCGCCATGCACCTGGTGCAGCCAGCGCGGCTCACCGGGCAATAGCGCGCGCAGCTTCGCCCGCGCTGGCGCCGTCGCCATGTCGCCCATCTGCGCGGTGCTGACGAGCGCGCCGACCTTCGCCGGCCACTCGGGACGGATCAGATCTCGCACGCGCGCAGCTCGTCGACCAGGCGCTTGAAATCGCGCGGCAGCGGCGAGCGCCAGCTGATGGCCTCGCCGGTCGCGGGGTGGCGCAGGCTGAGCTCGGCTGCATGCAGCGCCTGGCGCGGAAAGGCAATGCCGTGGCGCGTGCCGCGCCGGTACACCGTATCCCCGACCAGCGGATGGCGAATGTGCTGGAAATGCACGCGGATCTGGTGCGTGCGGCCGGTCTCGAGCCGGCACTCGACCAGCGCCGCGCGGCCGAAGCGCTCGAGCACGCGGTAGGCGGTGCGGGCGGGCTTGCCGCGATGCGTGACCGCCATGCGCGTGCGCGCGCGCGCATCGCGACCGACCGGCGCATCGATCGTGCCGCTCGCCGGCGGATCGCCCTGCACCAGCGCGAGATAGGTGCGGCGCATGCTGCGATCGGCGAGCTGCTTTACCAGCGATGCCTGCGACTCGACCGTCTTCGCGACCACCAGCAGGCCGCTCGTGTCCTTGTCGAGGCGATGCACGATGCCGGCGCGCGGCACCGCCGCGAGCGCCGGCGCGTGAGCCAGCAGCGCGTTCAGCAGCGTGCGATCCGGCTGGCCCGCGCCCGGATGCACCACCAGGCCGGCCGGCTTGTCGATGACGATGAGCGCGGCGTCCTCGTGCACGATCTTGAGCGGCATGCGCTGGGCGCGCGGCGCGGCAGCGGGCGGCCGCGGCGGTGCCACTGAAATTTTTTCACCGCCGGTGACCAGCATGCGCGCCGGGGCCGAGCGGCCATCGACGGTGATATGGCCCGCGCGCAGCCATTCCTGAAGGCGGTTGCGCGAATACTGGTGGAAGAGCCGCGCCAGCGCCTGATCCAGGCGCAGTCCGCCCATTTCAGGCGGCACCGTGGCGCTCATCGGCGCGACGAATGCCGCGTCCCACTGGCTATAATCGTCGCGACCCATGATGAGAAGTTTACTGGCAGCCATGGCCGCGGCGATCGTCGCGGTGAGCGCCGGCTGCAGCTCGCTCAACTCCGAGGACGAGACCGTCGGCTGGACGGCGCAGCACCTCTATGGCGAGGCGAAGGACGCGATGGCCAACCGCAGCTGGCAGAAGGCCATCAAGCTCCTCGAGAAGCTCGAGGCGCGCTACCCGTACGGCCGGTACGCGCAGCAGGCGCAGCTCGAGATCGCCTATGCCAACTGGAAGGATAGCGAGCGCGCCTCGGCGATCGCCGCCGCCGATCGCTTCATCAAGCTCTATCCGAATCACCCGAACGTCGACTACGCCTGGTACCTGAAGGGGCTGGTCAACTTCTACGAAATGCAGGGCGTACTGTCGTGGCTGACCACGCCGGACATGAGCGATCGCGACCCGAAGGCCGCGCGCGACGCCTATTTCGCCTTCAAGGAAGTGCTGACGCGCTTTCCGGATTCGCGCTATGCAGAGGACTCGCGCGCGCGCATGCGCTTTCTCGTGAACTCGCTCGCCTCGAACGAGGTGCACGTCGCCAACTACTACATGAAGCGCGGCGCCTTCCTGGCCGCGGCCAATCGCGCCCAGTATGCGATCGAGCACTATCCGCAGGCGCCGGCGGTCGAGGAGGCGATGTCCATCCTGGTGAAGGCCTACGACTCCCTTGGCATGACTGATTTGCGCGATGCCGCCGGGCGCGTGCTGACCAAGAATTTCCCCGAGAGCGTCTACCTCAAGCCCGGCGGCAAGAAAAAGCGCGTGCCGTGGTGGCGCATCTGGGATCCGAACTGGTGAGGCACGCGCTCATCACCGGCGCGGCCGGCATGCTGGGCCGCAAACTCGCGGCGCGCCTCACCGACATCGATGAAGTCCTGCTGCACGACATCGTCGAGCCGTCCGCAGCGCCGCACTCAGCGTACCAGTCAAGCAGCGCCGCCTCCGATCTCTCGTCGCCCGGCGAAGCGCAAAAGCTGCTCGCGCGCCGGCCCGAGCTCATCTTCCACCTGGCCGCGATTGTCTCGGGCGAGGCGGAAGCCGACTTCGACAAGGGCTACCGGGTGAACCTCGACGGCACGCGCCGGCTGTTCGAAGCGATCCGCGCGATCGGCGACGGCTACCAGCCGCGCGTGGTGTTCGCCTCCTCGATCGCGGTGTTCGGCGCGCCGTTTCCGGATGCGATCGGCGACGAATTCCTGTGCGCGCCGCTGACGAGCTACGGCACGCAGAAGGCGATCGACGAGCTCCTGCTCGCCGATTACAGCCGCCGCGGCTTCTTTGACGGCGTCGGCATCCGTCTGCCCACCATCTGCGTGCGGCCGGGAAAGCCGAATCGCGCCGCTTCGGGGTTCTTCTCCGGCATCATCCGCGAGCCGCTGGCCGGCGAGGAGGCGCTGCTACCGGTAGCGAAGAGCGTGCGCCACTGGTTCGCCTCACCGCGCGCGGGGGTCGGCTTCCTGCTGCACGCGGCGCGGCTCGACACCGCGCCGCTCGGTGCGCGCCGCAATCTGACGATGCCGGGCATTTCGGCCACGATCGGCGAGCAGATCGAGGCGCTGCGCCGCGTCGCGGGAGACGCCGCCGCACGCCTGATCCGGGAGCAGCCGGACCCGGTGATTCAGAAAATCGTCGAGGGCTGGCCGCGCAACTTCGACGCACGGCGCGCAGCGGCGCTCGGCTTCCGGGCCGACGCCAGCTTCGACGACATCATCCGCGCGCACATCGAAGACGAGCTTCGTCCGCAGCCGCGCTAGCAAAGAATTCGCGCACTTCCTCGAGGCTCCTGGTGCGTTTCATCGGCGGCAGGCTCTCGAGGATGCGCTTGCCGTAGGGGCGCGACAGCAGGCGCGGGTCGCAGAGCATCAACACTCCGCGGTCGCCCTCGTCACGAATCAGCCGGCCGGCGCCCTGCTTGAGTTGCAGCACCGCCTGCGGCAGCTGCAGCTCGTTGAACGGGTTGCGACCGACGGCCTTGATCGCATCGATGCGCGCGGCGAGCACCGGGTCGTCGGGCGGCGCAAACGGCAGCTTGTCGATCACCACGAGCGAGAGCGCATCGCCGCGCACATCGACGCCCTCCCAGAACGATGCGCTGCCGAGCAGCACCGCATTTCCGAGCTGCCGGAAACGCGCCAGCAGCTCGCTGCGCGACCCCGTGCCCTGCACGAGCAGCGGATATTCGATGCGGCCACGCAGGAGCTCGTGCGCGCGGCGCAGCGCACGCAATGTGGTGAAGAGCAGAAACGCGCGCCCGCCGCTCGCCTCGAGCACCGGATAAGCCGCTTCCACCAGCGCATCGGTGAAGGCCGGATCGTTCGGATCGGGCGGCAGCCCCGGCGGCAAATAGATGAGCGCCTGCTCGGCGAAGCGGAACGGGCTCTCCCAGCGCCGCGTGGTCGCTTCCGGCACACCGAGCTCACGGGTGAAGTGGCGGAAATCTTCGCCTACCGCGAGCGTCGCGCTGGTGAAGATCCAGGCACGCGGATGATCATCCATCTGGCGGCGGAAGAGCTCGCCCGAATGGAGCGGCGTGACGTGAAGCTGGACCGACTGGCCGACGGCTTCCGCCCAGCGCACGTCCTCGCTCGCATCGGTCTCGGTCAGGCGGTTCAGCACCGCATAGGCGTTGCCGGCGCGCCGGCTGCACGCCCCGAGGCCCTCCGAGCGCTCGGCCTGCGCCGCGAGCGCAGCGTCGAGCGTCCGCAGCGCCGAGCGGATCTTCACCAGCGCATCCGGGAACCCGGCGACGCGCAGCGCCTGCGGCCAGGCGAGGCGCAACGGCGCTTCGCCGAGCGCAAGGCGCAGGTCGCGCGCCGCACGCTCCAGGCGATTGCATAGCGCCTCGAGCTCCGGCGAGCCGCCGCCGGCAGAGCGCAGCTCGGCGCGGGCATCGCGCGAGAGTTCCAGCAGCTGGCTGGTCGACAGGCTGTCGCCGAAAAAGAGCCGCGCGGTCTCCGGCAGCTGGTGCGCCTCGTCGAAGATCAGCGTATTGCACGCGGGCAGCAGCTCG
>DASREB010000129.1:0-4277 GCA_035652275.1 Burkholderiales bacterium | reverse complement strand
GGGTGCTCGAAGGACGCGCCGTGCAGGATGTCTGGATCACGCCACCGCGGCGCGGCCGGCATGTCGGCCAGTCGCAGCCATGGGGTCCGTTCTCGAACCAGTACGGCACCACACTGCGCGTCTACGACCCGAAGATCAGCGCCTGGCGCGTCACCTGGGTCGATCCCGCCGCGGGCTATCGCGCCGACCTGATCGGCCGCGCGCAGCCCGGCGGCATCTTCCAGGAAGGCACAGGCTCCGATGGCGCGCGGCTGCGATGGATATTCAGCCATATTCGCGAGCGCAGCTTCCGCTGGCGCGCCGAGGTGTCGCGCGATGAGGGCGCGAGCTGGCACAAGGCGCTCGAGCTGCTTGCCGAAAGGAGCGATGCATGATGTTCGACCATCTCGGATTGCACGTACGTGATCTCGCCGCCGCTGTGCGCTTCTACGACGCGGCTCTGCGGCCGCTCGGGCATGTCGCCGGGCCCGCTGACGCCGAAACGGCGAGCTTCGGCGCCGCCGGTGCGCCGGCGCTCTGGCTCTATCGCAGCAAGGGGCCGGCCGCGAGCGGCGTGCACCTCGCCTTCGCCGCGCGCGATCGCGCAAGCGTCGAGCGCTTTCACAAAGCGGGCATCGCCGCCGGCGGGCGCGATCACGGCGCGCCGGGTCTGCGCCCCGACTATGGCGAGCGTTACTACGCCGCGTTCCTGCTCGATCCAGAGGGCAACAACGTCGAAGCGGTGTGCCTGGAATGAAGCGCTAGCGCTTCTTTGCGGCGAACTCCCATGGCGGCACGGCGTTGTCGTCGGCCCACAGGCCGACACGCCGCAGCCGTGCATAGGTTTCCAGCTCGTAGAGCGGTGACGTGGGCTTGGTCGCCCGCGGCGACGCCCAGGCCAGGCCCCGCTTGAGCTGCTCGGCGTTGGCGTCCTTGCCCTCGCAGCTCACGTAACCGATGTAGCGCTTGCGGCGATCGCGCTCCGACCAGTCCACGGTCGCACTCTTATGGTGGCAAAGCTCCGCCAGCGAGCGCGTTGCCTCCTTACCGAACGGCTGGTTGCGCTCCGGGGCATCGATGTCGGCAAGCCGCACGGTATAGCGCTTCTTAGCCGTGTCCTCGACGACCAGCCGGTCGCCATCGATGATCTTCACCACGGTGCCCGAGAACGTATCGGCGAGCGCCGCTTGCGACGCGAAGACCGAAAACAGCGCGAGCCATCGCATGGCTCGTAGCTTACCGCTTTGGCGGTTTGCAGGTCCGCATGGCGACCTAGCGGCCGCCGCCTTTGACGAATTTGATCGAGGCCTCGAAAAGCGGCAGGTCCTGCTCATAGCCCTCGCCGGACGCGCGGTTGATCTGGACCCATTCGCGGGACACCGGCAGGCCAGTCGGCTGAAACGGCCCGATGTCGGCGCGCGAGAACTGCAGTTCCCGCGCCATCGCCATCGGCAGCCGTAACCCCAGGCCCTCGCCGCTGATGCAGGCGAACATGCGATCGCTCACGAAGTAGCCGTCGAGACCGTTGATGGTTCGCGCGCCCACCCCGGGAAGCTTGAGCAGTACGGCGTCGATCTGCGCCTTGCGGGTCGTGCTTGCCATCGTCAGGTCTTCAGACGATAGCCGGTCTTGAAGATCCAGCCAATAGCGCCGAGGCAGGCGAGGAGGAAAAGCGCAGTCATGGCGAGGCTTACGCCCACGTGCACATCGGCGATCTCGAAAAACGCCCAGCGAAATCCGCTCACCAGGTAAACGACCGGGTTGAAGAGCGTCACCGTCTGCCACGCGGGCGGCAGTACCGCGATCGAATAGAACGTGCCGCCGAGGAAGGTGAGCGGCGTGATGACGAGCATCGGTACGAACTGCAGCTGCTCGAAGCCACCGGCCCAGACGCCGATGATGAAGCCGAGCAGGCTGAATGTGACCGCGGTGAGGACGAGGAACGCGACCATCCACAGCGGATGATCGATGCGCAGCGGCACGAAGAAGAACGCGGTGGCGAGGATCACGAGGCCGAGGATGATCGACTTGGTGGCCGCCGCGCCGACGAACCCGATCACGATCTCCAGCGCCGAGATCGGCGCCGAAAGGAGCTCGTAGATCGTGCCGATGAACTTCGGAAAGTAGATGCCGAAGGCGGCGTTGGTGACGCTTTGCGTGAGGAGCGTCAGCATGATGAGGCCCGGCACGATGAACGCGCCGTATTGCACCCCCTCGACCTGTGAGATGCGCGTGCCCATCGCCGCGCCGAAGACGACGAAGTAGAGCGACGTGGTGATGACCGGCGCAACGATGCTCTGCACGAGCGTGCGCCCGGTGCGCGCCATCTCAAAGGCGTAGATGGCCCAGATGGCGCGCGCGTTCAACGCTCGCCCCTTACGAGGTCGACGAAAATGTCCTCGAGCGAGCTTTGCGTCGTCTGCAGGTCCTTGAAGGCGATGCCGGCGGCCGCGAGGTCATCCAGGAGGCCGGTAATTCCGGTACGGTCAGCCTTCGCATCGTAGGTGTAGACGAGCTCGCGGCCGCCCTGCGCGAGCGCGAGCTCGTACGCTGCCAGGCGCGGCGGGATCTCGCGCAGCTCATGCAACAGGTGCAGCGTGAGCTGCTTCTTCCCGAGCTTCTGCATCAACGCCCGCTTCTCCTCGACCAGCACAATCTCGCCCTTGTTGATGACGCCGACCCGGTCGGCCATCAGCTCGGCCTCCTCGATGTAATGCGTGGTGAGGATGATGGTGACGCCCCCGGCTTGCAAGGTGCGCACCACTTCCCACATCCCCTGGCGCAGCTCGACATCGACGCCGGCGGTCGGCTCGTCGAGAAACAGCACTTTCGGCTCGTGCACCAGCGCCTTGGCGATCATGACCCGGCGCTTCATGCCGCCTGAAAGCGTGACGATCTTGCTCTTGCGCCGTTCCCACAGCGCGACATCGCGCAGCACCTTTTCCACGTATCCTGGATCGGCCGGCTTGCCGAACAGACCGCGGCTGAAGCTCACCGTTTGCCACACCGTCTCGAACGGCGTGATGGCGAGCTCCTGCGGCACGAGGCCGATCAATTCGCGCGCCGCGCGGAAGTCCCTGAGGATATCGTGCCCGCCGACCGAGACCGTGCCACTGCTTGGCGTGACGATGCCGCAAACGATGTTGATGAGCGTGGTTTTGCCCGCGCCGTTCGGCCCGAGCAGCGCAAAGATCTCGCCGTTGCGGATGTCGAGGTCGACGTGCTTGAGCGCATGAAGGCCCGACGCGTAGCGCTTCTCGAGCCCGGCAATGGAAATAATCGGCGGCACGCGGAGCCGCGATTATTCCCTAGATCGTAGCCGTGTCGATACCGAAGAAGCGCGCGAAAGCGGAACGGCCGGCCGGCGTGACGACGAGCTTGCGTGAATCCTTTACCGTGGCGAGCCAGCGCTCGTTCTTGTAGTGACCCAGGAGCGCCGCGCCGACCGCACCGGCGACATGCGGACGGCGCTCGGTCCAGTCGGTGCAGCACCGAAAGAGCGGCCGGCGCGAGCTCGCCAGCGCCTCGACGTCGATACCGAGATCACGCAGCAGGGTATTGCCGGGCCGCAAAAGACGCTCGGTGAGCGCGACGCCGAGTTGTCCCGCAAGATGGTCGTAGCAGCAGCGCGCGAAGCGCAGCTCGCGCGCCGCCGCCGGCAGTTCGCGAACGCCGATTTCCGACAGCGCTTCCACGGCTTGCGCCACATCGGCGCCGGCGAGGCTGAAGTACTTCGAGCGTCCGCGCCCCTCCCACACCAGCATGCGGGCCGCCACCAGTTTGCGCAGGTGGGTGCTGGCGGTCGGCGCGGTGATGCCCGCGTCGAGCGCAAGCTTCTTCGCACTGCGCGGCCGTCCATCCATCAGGGCGAGGACCATGGCGGCGCGGCTCGAGTCCGCCAGCATGGCGGCCGTGGCGGCGATGCGACGAGATTGCATAACCCATTGTCCCGCCCGCGACGCCGGCGGTCCATACGGAACACTTCGGCCGCCATCGAACAGTTTGCCGGTCTCGCTCAGCGCCAGTCGACCGCGCCGAAGCGCTCGCGAGCAATGTAGACATAGTAAAGGCCGATGGTGGCGCGCACCTGGGAAAGGTCGCCGAGGTTCGCAAAAGTGGCGTCCCGGCGCGACCACAGATACTTCACCGCGACGCCATGCTCGCGCCGCAGGCGCACGGTGAAGCTGAGGTCCGCGCGGATGATGTTGTCGTGCCCGCCGGTCCCGGCGCCGCCGACCTTGCTCACGAAGAACTCGCGCGCGGTGGCGTCGAGCGACCAGCGATCGTCGAAGATCACG
>DASREB010000128.1:0-3038 GCA_035652275.1 Burkholderiales bacterium | reverse complement strand
CAAGCTTTACCAGAACGACGACGCAGGCGTGGCGCCGCTCCTCAAGCATCCGGCAGGCGTCATCGCGCTCTCCGATGCCGGCGCGCATCTGATTTATTTCTGCGACGCGGGGTATGGTCTCCATTTCCTCGCGCACTGGGTACGCGAGCTCGGCACCTTCACGCTGGAGGAGGGCGTGCGGCGCCTCACCAGCGATCCGGCGCGCAAGTACCGCATCGCCGCGCGCGGGCTCATCGCGCCCGGCTACAAGGCGGACATGGTGCTTTTCGATCCAGCGAAGGTCGGCGTCTCGCCATTGCGACGCGTGCGCGATCTGCCCGGCGGCGGCGCGCGCATGCTGCGCGATCCGGTCGGCGTGCACGGCGTGTGGGTGAACGGCGTACAGGTGCACGACGGCAGCCGCTACACCGAGGAGCACGGTCCCGGCGCCGTGCTGCGCAATAAATCGGGGTCAGGCACCAATTAAAATCGGGCACTGACCACGATTTCCGAAGCGCCGCCCGAGACCGTCTCGCGCGCGCAGTTCCTGCAGCTCTTCGTCGCGGTGTTCCTGCCGATGTTCATGGCGGCGGTGGACCAGACGCTGCTCGCCACGGCGACGCCGGCGATTGCGACTACGCTCGGCGGCCTGCGCGACACATCCTGGATCGCGGTCGCCTACCTGCTCGCCTCGGCGACCGTGGTGCCGGTGTACGGCCGCATGGGCGACCTGCGCGGCCGGCGCGAGATGCTGCTCGTCGCGCTCAGCGTCTTTACCATCGGCTCGCTCGCCTGCGGCGCCGCGCAGACGCTGCCGCAGCTCGTCGCGGCGCGCGTGCTGCAGGGACTCGGCGGCGGCGGACTGATGGTGCTCTCGCAGGCGCTGATCGGCGAGCTCGTGCCGCCGCGCGAGCGCGCGCGCTTCCAGGGCTACTTCGCCACCGTGTTCACCGCGGCGAGCATCGCCGGGCCGGTGATCGGCGGCATCGTGGTGTCGCACACGAGCTGGCGGTGGCTCTTCTTCGCCAATCTGCCGTTCGCCCTCTTCGCCGCGTGGCGCCTGCGGCAACTGCCGCGCAGCATGCCGCATACACGCGCGCAGGCGAGGGCCGACCTGCCCGGCCATGTGCTGTTCGTTATCGGCGCGGTGAGCGCGCTTTTCTGGTTCACTTCCGTTGGCCATCGCTTCGCCTGGGCCTCCGGCACGAGCCTTTTGCTCGTCGCGACGGCGCTCATCGCACTCGGCGCGCTCTTCTGGCACGAGCGGCGCCATCCGACGCCGTTCCTGCCGATCGACCTCCTGCGCGAGCCCACCATCGCCACGACCACCATCACGGTGCTGCTCTTCGCGTCGTGCCTCTTTGCGGTGATTTTCTTCCTGCCGATCTACCTGCAGATCGGTCACCACGTGAGCGCGCAGTACGCGGGCGTCCTGCTCTTGCCCGTCACGGGCGGCATGGTGAGCGCCGCGATGATTTCCGCGAAGACGCTCAGGCGCACCGGCCGGCCGCGCTGGATCCCGGTGATCGGCATGAGCGCGGCCGCGAGCGCGCTCTTCCTCCTCGGCGTGCTGCCCTCGCACGAGGCGCTGGTGATCGCGCTCGGCTTTCTTTGCGGCCTGGGCTTCGGCTGCGTCATGCCGACGATCAACGTCACCGTGCAGACCGTCGCCGGCCGCGAGCGCCTCGGCGTGGTCACCGCGCTGAACGGGCTGGCGCGCTCTACCGGCGGCGCGGCAGGCGCTGCGCTTTTCGGCGCCGTGGTGTTTGCGCTCATCCCCGGCACCGACCGCGGTGCGATTCTGCAGGGCGCGGTCGACGCCGACGTGATCATCCAGGCTTTCCATCGCGCGTTCCTTCTTGCCGCAGCCGTTGCCGCGACCGCCGCGATCGTCGCGAGCCGCATGCCGGAGACCAAGCTCTGGGAGACCCACCGCGCGCCGGCGGCTCGCGCGGGTAGAGACTAATTTCCTTCGCTGCCGTGATTAGCGTAGGCTTAATGGAGTCGCCGCATAAAACGGAGGGAATAATGAAACGACTTTTCGTGCTTGCTGCCGCGCTCGCCGCCTGCGGCTCGTTGCACGCGGCAGGCCTCGGCATACGCGCTGGCACCACGGGTATCGGCGCGGACATCGGGTTCAATGTCGCGCCGGCCATCGATGCGCGCGTCGGCTACTCGGCGCTCAAATGGGGCTACGACGTCAGCACGTCGAACGCGACGTACAACGGTGACGCCAAGCTCTCGAACCTGAACGCGCTCCTCGATTTCCACCCGCTCGGTCCGGTGTTCCGCATCACGGGCGGCATCATCCTGAACGACAACAAGTACGAAGCGACCGGGCGTCCGAATTTCGGCCTGCCGGGCAGCTTCAACGCGAAGGTGGAAGCCGGCCACAAGGCGGCGCCGTACCTCGGCGTCGGCTGGGGCAACGTCGCCGGCGCCGGCGTCAACTTCTACGCCGACCTCGGGCTGATGTTCATGGGCTCGCCGAAAGCCACGCTCTCAGCCGATTGCACCGGCCTCAACGCCGCGCAGTGCTCCGTCCTGCAAAGCCAGGCAGCCTCCGAACAAGGCGCGCTGGAAGACAAGCTGCACCGGTTCAAGGCCTTCCCGGTGCTGAACATCGGAGTGACGATCGGCTTCTGAGGCGCGCCGGTGTGTTCCGCAGCCGGCAAGATGGAGTGAAGTAGAAAGCCTTCGACACCGGGTAACTGGGCGGCTACCCGGTGATCACCAAGCCGCTGATCGCGTGCATTCGCACGACGCGCGATCATTTTCGGCACCATGCTGTTTCCCGAGCAGCGTGACGACCTGGACGCCATGCGCGGGATGCTGATCTGGAGCATCGTCTGCGCGATCCTCTGGCTCGTGATCCTGCTCTAGCCACGCGCAATTAAGGCCGATACCGCGACGTCCTCATCGTCCGCAGTAGTGCGCGACTTGCCTGAGTGCGCCGTCGCAGCCGCGTGAGCTGTCCCACGGCAACGGCTTACTGCAGTAGGTGCGCAGCTCGTCGCGCGCTGCCATGCACGCTGGGGTCGTCGGCGTATCGCAGATCT
>DASREB010000127.1:0-22563 GCA_035652275.1 Burkholderiales bacterium | reverse complement strand
GAAATCGCGCAGATACTGCTCGAAGCCCGCGCGCGTGCGGGCAGCTTTTGCGTACAGGGCGAGGTGCGCGTCGTCGATGGCGTAGACGTCCGGCACGCCAAGCGGCCAGGCGCCGCGCTCGGCGCGTGCGATGCCGCTGACGTACGTCGCGCTGATCACGCCCGGCGCGAGCAGCTCATCGTCCAGCATGTCGCCTGCGCGAAACTCCTCGACGGTGACATAGGTTTGGCGCGCGGCGTGCGCGATGGTGGCGAGCTCGCGCCGGCGGCCCACCCAGATGTTGCCGGCTTCGTCGGCCCAGCGCGCGTGGAACAGCGCGACGTCCGGCACGATGGCGGCGACCAGCAGGATCGGATCTGCGGCGCCGGCAAACGGATTCTGCGCGACGCGCCAGTCGGCATGCGGCGGCACGAGATCGGAGCCGATCACGCCGCGCAGCGGCATGTACGGCACGCCCTTCTCGGTTGCCTGCAGCGCGGTGTGCACCGCAGGGCACGTGTAGTCGACGATCTTGATCTCGCCGCGTTCCGCCGCTTCGCCGAAGCGCGGTGCGAGCCCCGCCTCGCCGAGCGACACGGCGCTGGAGTGGACTTCGGCGACGCAGCCGGCGCCGATCAGCAGATCGGCCGAGAGTCCCAGCACCGGAACGCCGAGGAGGCGCAAACCCTTCGCTTTGCGGCGGATGAGCGCGCGCACCGCGTCCATCGCCGGCAGCGAGTAGTCGGGAGGCAGCGCGATGAACGCGCCGTCCGCGATGCGCTCGACCAGCGACTCGACGCCGCTCAGGCCGAATTTCCTCCGATGGTGCCACCGACGGTCAGGGCGTCGATGCGCAGCGTCGGCTGGCCGACGCCGACCGGCACGCTCTGGCCTTCCTTGCCGCAGGTGCCGATGCCGGTGTCAAGCGTGAGATCGTTGCCGATCATCGAGACGCGCGTCAGAGCATCGGGACCATTGCCGATGAGCGTGGCGCCTTTGACCGGGTGCGTGACTTTGCCGTCCTCGATGAGATAGGCCTCGGCGGCAGAGAAGACGAATTTGCCGTTGGTGATGTCAACCTGGCCGCCGCCGAAGTTCGTGGCATAGAGCCCGCGCTTCACGCTGCGGATGATTTCCGCCGGATCGTGCGGACCGGCCAGCATGTAGGTGTTGGTCATGCGCGGCATGGTCAGGTGCGCAAAGGACTCGCGGCGCGCGTTCCCGGTGAGCGGCATCTTCATGAGCCGCGCGTTGAGGCTGTCCTGCATGTAGCCGCGCAGCACGCCGTCCTCGATGAGGACGTTGCGCTGGCTCGGCGTGCCTTCGTCATCGACCGTGAGCGAGCCGCGCCGGCCGGGCAGCGTGCCGTCGTCGACCACCGTCACGCCCGGCGCTGCGACGCGCTGGCCGAGACGCCCGCTGAACGCGGAGCTGCCTTTGCGGTTGAAGTCGCCTTCGAGGCCATGGCCCACAGCTTCGTGGAGCAGGATGCCCGGCCAGCCGGGGCCGAGCACCACGGCCATGGTGCCGGCGGGCGCCGGACGCGCCTCGAGATTCACCAATGCCTGCGACACGGCCTGCTCCGCATAGAGGTCGAGCACTGCGTCGGTGAAGTGCGAGTAGTCGGTGCGACCGCCGCCGCCGGCGCTGCCCGCTTCGCGCCGCCCGTTCTGCTCGGCGATCACCTGCACGGAGAGGCGCACCAGCGGCCGCACATCGGCGGCGAGCTGGCCGTCAGCGCGCGCGATCAGCACAACCTCGTACTCGCCGCCGAGGCTCGCCATCACCTGCGTAACACGCGGATCACGCGCACGGCATTTGCGCTCGAGCTTCTCGAGGAGCGCCACCTTGTGCTCCGAGGCGAGCGAGGCGATCGGATCGATCGCGGCGTAGAGCTGCACCGGCAGGCGGCGGGAGCCGGCCTTGACCAGGCGCGCCTGCCCGGCGGCGGCGATCGCACGTGTGGCACGAGCCGCGTCCTGCAGGGCGTTCAAACTGATTTCATCGGAGTAGGCGAAGGCCGTCTTCTCGCCGGAGACGGCGCGCACGCCGACGCCCTGCTCGATGTTGAAGCTGCCGGACTTGACGATGCCTTCCTCGAGCGACCAGCCCTCGGAGCGCGAGTACTGGAAGTAGAGATCGGCGTAGTCGACGCGGCGCGCCGCCAGCGTGCCGAAGACCTGCTCGAGCTTGGCGGCCTCGAGGTCGAACGGTGCGAGCAGCGTGCTTTTGGCGGTGTCGAGTATCAATGCATTCTCCGGTTGGCATGCGCGGGTAGCGCCGCCTGCACTTCATGGATGCGGGCGGCATCCATCTCGGCGAGCACCACGCCTTCGCCTTCGGCTTGCACCGCCAGCAGCTCGCCCCATGGGTCGACGATCAGGCTGTGGCCGTAGGTGCGCCTGCCGCCGGCATGCGTACCGCCCTGGGCGGGGGCGATGACGTAAGCCTGGTTCTCGATCGCCCGCGCCCGCAGCAGCGTCTCCCAATGCGCCGCGCCGGTCGGCACGGTGAAAGCAGACGGCACGAACATGGCGTCGAAGGGCGCGAGCGCGCGATAGAGCTCGGGGTAGCGCACATCGTAGCAAACCGAAAGCGCGAGGCGCCCGAACGGGCTCGACACGGCGACCGGGCGATCGCCCGCTTCGAGAGTGCGGGATTCGTCGTAGCGCTCATCGCCAGAGGAAAAGCGAAAGAGATGCATCTTGTCGTAGCGTGCGACGCGCCCGCCGGTGTCGTCGTAGACCAGGCAGGCGCTGCGGATGCGTCGCTCGTCGGCGCAGGCGATCGGAGCGGTGCCGCCGACGAGCCAGATGTGATGCTCACGCGCCGCGCGGCCGAGAAAATCCTGGATCGGGCCGCGACCGTCGGGCTCGCGCAAGCGAACCTTGTCGGTCTCGGATCGGCCGATGCAGTAGAAATTTTCCGGCAGCGCGACGAGCCGTGCCCCGGCTGCGGCGGCCGCGGCGATCAGTCGCGCGGCGGCCTCAAGGTTCGGGGCGAGCTCGGGCCCGGACACCATTTGCACCGCCGCAACACGCACCTTGCTCACTGCGTCGCAGTCTCCGTGGGTGGCGGCGCCACGGTGAGGTTGACCACTTTCGGATCGGCCCAGCTGCCGCTGACGTCGAACTCGTGCGCGAAGAGTCGGCCGAGCGGGTCCTTCAGCACCTTCTGCGCGAGCGCCGAGGCGACCCCGGCCACCGGGTTGACGATCGTCACCAGGGTGGAGGCGGAGCCGCCGAGGCTCGGCACGACGCGTACCTTGAGCGCCTGGCTTTCGCGCGCCAGGTCGACGCGCCCGGACATCGCCACCTCGGCCGCCGGGCCGCGCATGCGGAACTGATGGATGTCCATCACGCCGTGATCGACGTTGGACGCGGCCTCGATGCGGTCGAAGCGAAAGCCCTTCGAAAAGACATCGCGGAAGTCGAGCGCGATGCGCCGCGGCAGCGCCTGCAGGTTCATGAGCGAGATCAGCTTGCCGAACCCCGGATCGATCTCGAGGAACTGGCCGTCCTCGGCGGTGAGCCTGAGCTCGCCGGTCAGGCTCGGGTAGTCGATATGGCTCGGCTCGGCCGACCAGCTAAGGGATCCGGCGAGCTCCGCCTTGCCGCCGAGAACCGCGTTCGGGTAGCCGACGCGGCCGAGAAATTTGCCGGCATCGCTCGCGTGCAGGCTGAAGTCGAGGTCGGTGGCGAGGCCACCGCGCCAGCGGCCCTTGGCGTCGAGCGTAGCGTCCTCGCTCGCAAGCGCCAGCTTGTCGATCCGCCAGTCCGGTCCTTCGGGAACGGCGAGAAGCTCGAGACGGCCAAGCTCCTTGCCGCGCAGGTTGAAGCTTTCCACCGCGATATCGAGTGCCGGCAGGTCGCTCGGGCTTGTCGGCGGATTGGCGCCGCTCGCCGGCGTGGCAGCCGGGACGCTGAGATGCAGTAACCGCCCGACGAGCCGTCCCGCGCCTTCGGCGCGATACGTGAGCTGCCCTGCGATTTCGTCGGCGTCGAGCACCGCGGACCAGCCGGCGGCGTCGCCGTTGGCACGCACGGCGACGTTTTGGATGCGCTTGCCGAGCAAGTCGACGCGCGCGGCCTTCAGCTCGACGCTCACCGGCAGAGTGCTCGCGCCGCCGGTCTTGCCGCTGCCGGCGAAGACGCTGCGCCAGCGATCGAGATCGAGGGCGGCGGTCGACCCATAGATGAGCACACCGCGCTCGGGAAGGCGCACGCTATGCGTCGGCGGTGAGAGCGAAAGCGCCCCACGCTCCACGTGCATCGCATCGCCTTCGCGTACGCGGCGCACTTCGGCGGCAGCGCGTCGGCCGAGCGCCACCGAGATGCGGTCCCCGGTCTCGCTCGGCACATAGTCGACGCGCAGCGGCAGGACATCGACGGCGGTTTTGGCAAGCGGCGCGGGCAGCGCGGAGGCAACGCCGCGCAGCGGGCTCTCCACGCTGACACGCGGCAGGCCGTCGCGCAGCGTCACGGTGGCGAGGTAAGGCGCCGAGCCGCTTAGGTAGCGGCGCAGCGGCTCGTCCAAGAGCGCCCCGAGCTCGGCGGGCTGCCCGTCGCCGCGCGCCACGAACTCGATGACGCTGCTGCCACGGCGCGTGCCGCCCGAGATGGTCAGCGGCCCGCCGAAGGCGCGCGCGCGGACATCGCGCAGCGCGAGTGTCGATTCGGTGAACGCCACGCTGCCCTGTGCCTGCGTAAGCGGCGGCACGTCGCGCGCGAGCGTTACTTCGTTGCCCGCGAGCTCGTACTCGCCCGCCACCTTCGTATTGCGCAGCTCCGCGAGCGGCAGCTCGAGCTTCAGCCGCAAGCGTCCGTCGCCGCTCGCGCTCATCGCCTCGGTGAAGCGGCCAGCGCTCGTGCGCAGCGGCGAGACGCGCAAAAACTGCAGGAACTTCGCCGTCGCGCCATGCGCCTGCCCGCTGACCAGCACGCGCGGCGAACGCGAGCGCAGGTCGGGGATGCTGACCTTCACATCATGTACCGCCGCGCCGAGGATGGTTCCGCTCTTGCCGGCGATGTCCATGCGGTTCCTCTGGAAGCTGAGCTCCGCCTCGATGTCGTCGATGCGCGGCCAGCCGGGCGAGTATTCGAGAACGCCTTTGCGCACGCGCGCCGTCACCGAGAACTCGCCTTGCGCCGGATCGACGAACGGGAAGGCGCGCAGATCGCCTCGCAGGCGCAGCTCCGCTTTGACGGCTTCGCCCGCGAGGATGCTCTTCACCAGCCACTCGCGCGGCTTCTCGCCCATCAGGGCGCCAAGCGGCAGGTAGCGCGCAAGGCTCTTCGCTTCGCCGCGGCTCAGCACCGCCGAAACGTCGATCTTGCCGGGCCCCTCGCCTTCGTAGACATAGCTGCCGAAGGCATTGCCGCTCAGGTCCGCGTTGGTAAAGGTGAGGGAGGGCACCTCGATGCTGAAGCTCGCGCCGTCGCGCTTCCAGGCGAGCTCGCCCGCCAGCACGTCGAAGGTGAGGCGCGGGTCGGGGAAGACGCGCGGCAGCTCGAGCTCGGCGCCGCGCGCGTCGAGCTGCACATGGCCGCCCAGCTCGCTCGCCTCGAGCGTGCCGTCGAGCTGCGCGAAGCCGGGAAACTTCTCGCGCGCCTTCAGCCCGAGATCGACAAAACCCGAGCGCGCCTGGTAATGCGTCGGAGCGCCGAGCGGTCCTTGCCATTCGTAGCGCAAGCCCGCAAGCCGGCCGCGCGGCGCGAGCTCATGCGCCGCAAGGCGAAATTCCGGCGGCAGCGGCAGCGCCTCGCCGAGATGCGCAAGCGGCGCGAGCTCGAGCGCGCTCGCGCTCAGCACGCCGCCCTCGGGCTGCCAGGCGACTTCGAACTCGAGCGGCGGCAGCGGGGCGCCGTCCTGCGGCGCGAGCGCGAGATGCCGGGCAGCGAGGCGGTAGCGCTCGCCTTCGCGCGCGCCCTGCAGGCGGCCGACGGCCGAAGCGAGGTCAAGCGGCGGCAGATCGGCGGCGAGCGTCGTGCGCGCGCCGGCGAGCGCCACATCGGCCGTCGCCGCACTCGGCATGCCGGCCGCGACGGTCAGCCACAGCCGCAGCGCCGCCTGACCGCGCTCGACGACAATCGGGTAGTCGAGCCACGGCTGCCAGGCCGCGACGTCGATGTAGCCGACCTCCATGTAGGCCTTGCCGTTCCAGCCATGCAGCTCGTCGATGTCGCGCGCGCTGAACTCGATGCGCAGCGCGACGCTCGTACCAAGGCTCTCCGGCAGCCGCGCGGTAAGACCGAGGTGGTGCTGCTCACCCCGATTGCTGAGGTGCATGTTGAGCGACGACAGCACGAGCGGCGGCGCGGCGCGCTGCTCGTCGCGCCATTCGATCTCGGCGCCGCGCACCTCGATGTCGCGCTGATCGGCGAGCCAGTCGGAGAGTCCCGGCTCGCCGGGGGTCGCGACGAGCTTGATGCCGGCGACGTACAGGGCGCCGGCAGCGTCGCGGCGTACGACGAGCCGCGGGCCGACGATGCGCAGTGCATGCAGGCTGAGCGTGCCGTGCGCGAGCGAGCGCCATGAGAGAATGTTTTCCACCGACGGCAGCGCCAGCGCTTCGCCGCCCTCGGCATCATAGATGCGTACGTCAGTCAGGTTGACCTGCGGGCGGAAGCCGAGCCACTGCGCCTCGATGCCGCCGATCGTCACCCGCTGGCCGACGATGGCGCTCACGCGCTCGACGATCTCGGGCCGCAGGCGCTCGATGTGCGGCAGCACCGCGTAGCGCAGCACAAGCACCGCCGCGGCGAGCACGAAAAACGTCGCCCAGGCAGCCACTTCCAGGGTCCGCCACAGTCGCTGCATGTTGGAATTGACTCTCAGGTGAGCATTCTAATCTGCAATGTCGCAGCTCACTGACCTCGCGACCGTCTCGCGCTTCGCCGCGCGGGTGCTGCACACGCGGCCCGGGCTCGCCGGCGAACTGGCGCTTCCGCAGCCCTTTACGCGCGCCGAAATGAACGCCGCGCTCGCCGGCGTCGCCGGTGAGGAAGAGCCGGTATTCCGGCGGCGGCTGCGACGCCTGCGCACTCGCGTCTGCCTGCGGGTGATGGCGCGCGACCTCATCGCGCAGGCGCCGCTCGAGGAGGTGTGCGGCACGATGAGCGACCTCGCCGAGGTCTCGCTCGCCGCGGGACTCGAGTGGCTTGGAGTGCCTGAGCTCGTCGTCGTCGGCATGGGCAAGCTCGGCGGCCGCGAGCTCAATGTCTCCTCCGACGTCGACCTCGTGTTTCTGCATCCGAGCAGCGCTGCGGCAGCGCGGCTGGAGGCGCCGGCGCGGCGGCTGACTCGCCTGCTCGACGACACGACCGAGGATGGCTTCGTGTTCCGCGTCGATCTGCGCCTTCGACCCTATGGCAACGCCGGCCCGCTGGTCGCGAGCTACGACTTCCTCGAGCAATACTTCGTCGCCCAGGGCCGCGAGTGGGAGCGCTACGCGTGGATCAAGGCGCGCGCGCTCACCGGGGAAATGAGCGGCGCCGATCACGACCAGCTGAGCCGGATCGTGCGCCCGTTCGTCTTTCGCAAGTACCTGGACTACGCGACGCTCGACGCCATGCGCGCCCTGCACGCCGAAGTGCGCCGCGATGTCGAGCGACGCGAGCTCGCCGACCATGTCAAGCTCGGCCCGGGCGGCATCCGCGAGATCGAGTTCATCGCCCAGGCGCTGCAGCTCGTGCGCGGCGGCCGCGAGGCAGCGCTCACCGTGCGGCCGACGCTGGACGTGCTCGCCGAGCTCGCGCGCATGCACCATCTGCCGCCGACGGCGGCTGCGGAGCTTGCGGCTGCGTACCGGTTCCTGCGTCGCACCGAGCACTGCCTGCAATACCTCGACGATGCCCAGCGCCACGACTTGCCGGAAGACGCCGGCGATCAGGAGCGCGTCGCGCGCATGATGCGCTTCGCCGATTGGCCGGCGTTCGCCGACGAGCTGGCTCGGCACCGTACGGCGGTGAGCGAGCACTTCGGGGCCGTGTTCGCCGAGCGCCCCGCCGACGCAGACCAGGCATGGCCGGCGCACCCGCGCCTCGACGCGCTCCGTGCGAGCCAGCGCTATGCCGGGCTTCCGGGCGAGTCGCGCCGCCGGCTGGATCGCGTGGTGCCAGCGCTCGCGCGTGCGGCGCAGGCGACGCCCGACCCGGAAGCCACGCTGACGCGCGGCATTGCACTGCTCGAGGCGATCGCGAGCCGTGCCGCCTATCTTGCGCTGCTCGCCGAACATCCCGAGGCGCTCGAGCGCGTGGCGCGCATCCTTGGCGCCTCGAGCTGGGCGGCCGAGTTCGTCACGCGCCATCCGCTGCTGCTCGATGAGCTGCTCGACGATCGGCTGCTCCACGAACCGCCGGATGCCGCGGCCTTTGCGGCGGCCGCGCGCAAGCGCCTCGCCGAAGCGGCCGGAGATACCGAGCGGCGCATGAACCTCCTGCGCGACATGCACCAGGCGCAGGTGTTTCGCCTGCTGGCACAGGACCTCGCCGGGCTTCTCAGCGTCGAGCGCCTGGCGGACCACCTCTCCGCGCTCGCCGACCGCGTGCTCGAGCTCGTCATCGAGTGCGCCTGGGGTGAGCTCGCGCGCCGGCATCGCAGCGACGCGCCGCGCTTCGCGGTCATCGCCTACGGCAAGCTCGGCGGCAAGGAGCTCGGCTATGCCTCGGACCTCGACATCATCTTTCTCTACGACGACCCGCACGAGCAGGCGGCCGAGGTGTACGCACGTCTCGCGCAGCGGGTGAATAGCTGGCTCAGCAGCCGCACGACTTCCGGTGTGCTGTTCGACACCGACCTCGAGCTGCGGCCGAGCGGCGCCTCCGGGCTGCTGGTCTCCGCTGTCGAGGCGTTCGCTCGCTACCAGGAAACGAGCGCCTGGGTCTGGGAGCACCAGGCGCTGACGCGCGCGCGCTACTCGGCCGGCGCGCCCGAGGTGGGCGCCGCGTTCGAACGCATCCGTGAAGAAGTCCTGACGCGCGTTCGCGAGCCGCGGGCGCTCGGGGCGGAAATCCGCGCGATGCGCGAAAGGCTTCATGCTGCCCACCCCAACACGAGCGCGCTCTTCGACCTCAAGCACGACGCGGGCGGCATGATCGATATCGAGTTTGCGGTGCAGTTTCTCGTGCTGGCACACGCCCACCGGCACCACGATCTTGTCGGCAACCTCGGCAATATCGCGCTGCTCAGGATGGCCGCATCGCACGGGCTGCTCGACGCCGAGCTGGCGGAGCGCGCGCGCAATGCCTACCGCGACTTCCGGCGCCTGCAGCATGCGCTGCGGCTGAACGGTGCGAGCTACGCGCGCGTGCCGCACGAGCAGATCGCGCAGCACGCCGCGGCAGTGCGCGCGCTCTGGCAGCAGGTGCTCGGCGATTAGCGTTCCCGCTGCCGCGGGAAAGACGCGCGCTATGCGCTAGATGCGCTTCTTGAGCTCGGCGAGCTCGCGCCGCTCCTCTTCGACGTCGTGCTTTACCGCCGCGATCTGCTCGACCACCTCGGGCACGTCGGTGTCGTCCTCGCCGCGGCGCAGCCGAGCGCGTGCCTCCTTGGCGATGCGGCAGTACTCCTGACGGATGCGGTCGAGCTCCGCCTCCTCGAGCTCCTCGAGGTCGAGCAGCGCGTTGTGCCCGCCCTTGGAAAGGCGGATCAGCTCATCGAGCTTCACCTGGATCGCTTCCGAGTCGCGGTTCTGGGTGCTCTGGATGAGAAACACCATCAGGAACGTGATGATGGTCGTCCCGGTGTTGATGATGAGCTGCCAGGTATCGCTGAAGCCGAAGAGCGGGCCGGTGATCGCCCAGAGCGCGATCACCGCCACCGCCGCGCTGAACGCGATCGGCCGCCCCGTGACCTTCGCCGTCGCCTTGGCGAAGCGCGTAAACCAGGTCCTCGATCGGGTGGGCCGCATCGGCCAAGAGGGGAGCAATTTGGGTGCCGACCCCGAGGCGGCTCTGCTATATCGCCTCGCGCGGCTTCGCCGGCTTACTTGGCGGCCGCGGGGCGAGCTCGGCGGCGAAGCCGGAGAGCGCCTCCATCAGCGTGTCGCGCACCAGCCCATAGAGCACCCGCTGGCCGTGGCGCCGGCTCGCGGCGAGGCCGGCGTTCTCGAGCACCGAGAGGTGGCGCGACACCGCCGGCATGGAGATGCCCAGGCGCGCCGCCAGCTCGCTGGTAGTGCGTTCGGACTGCGCCAGCTCGCGCAGCACTTGGCGGCGAGCGCTCGAGGCGAGGGCGTCGAAGACGCGATCGGCGTGCATCGAACGAAATGTTAACCGATTGGCTAATCGTTTAAACCATTGTGCCGGCGCCGCAGATGGCTAGAATGCGGCGCTTCCGCATCCCAGGGAGTGCCGATGGCGCAAGGCAAGAAAGGACCGCGCGGCCCGCTGTCGATGGCCGATCGCGACGGCTGGATCTGGTACGACGGCAAGCTGGTGCCCTGGCGTGACGCGACCACGCACGTGCTGACGCACTCGCTGCACTACGGGCTCGCGGTATTCGAAGGCGTGCGCGCCTACAAGACCGCGATCGGTACCGCGGTGTTTCGCCTGAAGGAGCACACCGACCGGCTGTTCTCCTCGGCGCACATCTACATGATGAAGATCCCGTATTCGCGCGAGCAGCTGATGGAGGCGCAGCTCGAGGTGGTGCGCGCGAACAAGCACGAGGCCTGCTACATCCGCCCGATCGCGTTCTACGGCTCCGAGAAGATGGGCGTCTCGCCGATCGGCGCCAAGGTGCACGTGGCGATCGCCGCCTGGCCATGGGGCGCGTACCTCGGGCCCGAGGCGCTCGAGAAGGGCATCCGCGTGAAGACCGCGTCCTATGCGCGCCACCATATCAATGTCACCATGGCGCGCGCCAAGATGTCGGGCACCTACCCCAACTCGGTGCTCGCGACGCTCGAGGCGACGCAGCATGGCTATGACGAAGGCCTGCTGCTCGACGTCGACGGCTTCGTCGCCGAGGGCGCGGGCGAAAACATTTTCATGGTCAAGGACGGCCGCCTCTGGGAGCCCGAGCTCACCTCGGCGCTCACCGGCATTACCCGCTCGTCGGTGATCGAGCTCGCCACCGAGCTCGGCTACGAGGTGCGCGCCAAGCGCCTGACGCGCGACGACATCTACATTGCCGACGAGGCCTTCTTCACCGGCACGGCCGCCGAGGTCACCCCGATCCGGGAGCTCGACGGCCGCCAGATCGGCGCCGGAAGAGCCGGCCCCATCACCAAGGCGATCCAGAAGGCGTTCTTCGACGTGGTCAGCGGCAAGGACAAGAAGCGCCGCGCCTGGCTCACGGCGGTAAAGGGGAAAGGCAAATGAGCGCGCCGGATACCGCCAAGCAGGTGGAGGTGACGGAGAAGCAGCTGCCGCTGCATTGCCCATTGCCCGGCTCGCCGCTGTGGTCGCGCCATCCGCGCGTGTTCCTCGACGTCGCCAAGGAAGGCGAGGCCCGCTGCCCGTACTGCGGCACGCTGTACGTTTACAAAGGGGCGCCGGTCAAGGGACACTAAACGTACGGTGTCCCGCATCCTCATCGTCGCGCCTAACTGGATCGGCGATGCGCTGATGGCGCAGCCGCTGCTCGCGCGCCTGCGCGAGAAACGGCCCGAGCTCAAGGTCGACGTGCTGGCGCCGGAATGGGTGGCGCCGGTGGCGCGGCGCATGCCCGAAGTCGATGAAGTGATCACCACGCCGTTTCGCCACGGTGCGCTCAATCTGCGCCGCCGCTGGCAGCTTGGGCGCACGCTGAAAGAACGCGGCTATCGGCAGGCGATCGTGCTGCCGAACAGCTGGAAAGCGGCGCTGGTGCCGTTCTTCGCCGATATCCCGCTTCGCAGCGGCTACGTCGGCGAATCGCGCTACGGGCTTCTCAACCTGCTTTACCGGCGCGGCGACCGCGCCATGCGCGAGCACTACGCGCGCCTTGCCGAGGCGCCGGGCACCGAGCCGGCGGCGCCGTTGCCGCACGCGCGGCTGCGCGTGGACCGAGCGCAATCGAGCGCGACGCGCGCACGCTTCGGTCTCGAGCCCGGGTATATCGCGCTCTGCCCCGGCGCCGAATACGGTCCGGCCAAGCGCTGGCCGTATTTCGCCGAGCTGGCTGCGCGGTTTGAAAAGCCGGTGGTGCTGCTCGGCTCGCAAAACGATGTCGCTGCCGCCGAAGGCGTCGGCGGGCGCAACCTCGTCGGCCGCACGACGCTCGACGAGGCGATCGACATCATTGCGGGCGCCGAGCTCGTGGTCAGCAATGACTCGGGGCTGATGCACGTCGCCGCCGCGCTCGGTCGGCCGCTGGTGGCGCTGTTTGGCTCATCGAGCCCGGAGAAGACGCCGCCCGCGCCCGGCCGTACGCGCGTACTGTGGCTGAAACCCGAGTGCAGCCCCTGCTACCAGCGCGAATGCCCGCTCGGACATTTCCGCTGCATGCGCGAGCTCGACGTCGATACGGTGCTCGCCGCGGCGGCCGAACTGCGATGAGTCCGCGCATCTTTCCCACGGCGCAGGACGCGGAGAACGCCTTCTACGAAGCGCTCGAGCGCGCCGATCTCGAGGCGATGATGGCCGTCTGGGCGGAGGATGAGGAAATCATCTGCGTGCACCCGACCGGCCCGCGGCTGAGCGGTCCGGACCAGATCCGCGAGAGCTGGGCGCGCATCTTCTCCGCCGGTCCGCGCGCCCGGGTGCACATCACCAACCAGGTGGCGATGAGCGGCATGATGCTCGCCGTGCACAGCGTGCACGAGAATTTCACGCTGGAAGGCGCGCGCCAGGCGGACGCGCGTCCCCTGCCGGTGGTGGCGACCAACGTTTACCTGCGTACCGCGGCCGGCTGGCGCATGATCGTGCATCACGCCTCGCCCGCGCCGGCGGAAAAGCCGGCCGCCGCACCGGAGCCGCCACCCAAGACGCTGCATTGATCGGGCATCTGCAAACCATCGCGGCAGCACTTGCGCCGCGCCGGCGCCCGGCTTTCGTGCGCGAGCGCTGGGAGACGCCGGACGGCGATTTCATCGACGTCGATTTTGCCGGCGCCGCCGGCCGACCGCTCGTCCTGTTCCACGGCCTCGAGGGCTGCTCGCGCAGCCATTACGCGAGCGTGCTGGTGCCGGCATTCGCGCACGACGGCTGGCGCGTTGCCGTGCCGCACTGGCGCGGCTGCTCCGGCGAGCCCAACCGCCTGCCGCGCGCGTATCACTCCGGCGACAGCACCGAGGTCGATTGGATTCTCGGGCGCTTCACGCCGCCCGTGGACGCGATCGGCGTCTCGCTCGGCGGCAATGCGCTCCTCAAATGGCTCGGCGAGCGCGGCGAGCACGCGCGGCGTATCGTGCGTCGCGCCGCCGCGATCTCGGCGCCGCTCGATCTCGCCGCCGCGGCCGGCGCGCTAGACCGCGGCCTCAACCGCCTGCTATACACGCGCATGTTCCTCGCTACGCTGAAATCAAAATCTCTGGCACAGCTTGCCCGCTACCCGGGTCTCTTCGACGGTGCGCGCGTCGCGCGGGCGCGCACCTTCCAGGAGTTCGATGAGCTCTATACCGCGCCGCTGCACGGCTTTCGCGACGCCGCGCATTACTGGAGCTCGTCCTCGAGCGGCGCTTGGCTTGCGCATATCCGCGTGCCGACGCTGGTCATCAATGCGCGCAACGACCCCTTCCTCCCCGAGCCGGCGCTGCTCGCGGCGTCGCGCGCGGCGGCGAGCTCGGTGACGCTGGAATTTCCGCGCGCCGGCGGCCACGTCGGCTTCGCCGCCGGGTGGCTGACGCGGCGCCTTGGCGATTTCCTGCGCCCATGAACCTGCCCGCCGAAATTTTTCGCACCTACGATATCCGCGGCATCGTCGGACGCACCCTTACCGCACCGATCGTGCGCGACATCGGCCGCGCGCTCGGCTCGCTCGGTCGTGAACGCAACGCGCCGACTTTCGCGGTATGCCGCGACGGGCGCCTGTCAGGACCCGAGCTCGTCGCCGCGCTTACCGATGGCCTCTTGGCCGCCGGCGCCGACGTCATCGACGTCGGCATGGCGCCGACCCCGATCGCTTACTTTGCCGCGGTGCATCTGAATTGCGGCAGCTGCGTCGCCGTAAGCGGCAGCCACAATCCGCCGGACTACAACGGCCTGAAGATGGTGGTCGCGGGCGACACGCTCTACGGCGAGGACATCCAGCGGCTGCGCACGCGCATCGAGCGCAACGAGCTCAAGTCCGGTGCCGGCAAGCGGCGCGAAGCCGAAGTGCTGAGCGCCTACGTGGAGCGCATCGCCGGCGACGTCAAGCTCGCGCGGCCGATGACGATCGCCATCGATTGCGGCAACGGCGTGGCCGGCATGCTCGCGCCGCGGCTCTACCGGCGCCTGGGCTGCGAGGTCACCGAGCTCTACACCGAGGTGGACGGCCGCTTCCCGAACCACCATCCGGATCCGGCGCAGCCGAAAAACCTCGCGGAACTTATCGCCACCGTGAAAAAGGGCCCCGAGGAGCTCGGCCTCGCCTTCGATGGCGACGGCGACCGGCTGGGGGTGGTCACCAAGGACGGCGCGATCATCTACGCTGATCGGCAGCTGATGCTCCTTGCCAAGGATGTGCTGGCGCGCAATCCCGGCGCCCAGATCATCTATGACGTGAAGAGCACGCGGCTCCTCGCGCCCTGGATCGAGCGCCATGGCGGGCGGCCGCTCATCTGGAAGACCGGACACTCGCTCATCAAGGCGAAACTCAAGGAAACCGGCGCGCTTCTCGCCGGCGAGATGTCCGGCCATACCTTCTTCAAGGAGCGCTGGTACGGCTTCGACGACGCGCTCTACGGCGGCAGCCGGTTGCTGGAAGTGCTGTCGCGTGAACGCGATCCCAGCGCTGTGCTGAACAACCTGCCGAACGCCCCGTCCACCCCGGAGCTGCATTGGGCGCTCGCCGAAGGCGAACCGCACGCACTGGTGGCGAAGCTGCAGGCGGCGAGGCCCTTCCCAGGCGCCGAGCGGGTGCTTACGATTGACGGCGTGCGCGTCGAGTACAAGGACGGCTTCGGGCTCGCCCGCGCGTCCAACACCACGCCAGTGATCGTGATCCGCTTTGAAGCGGACAACGAGCCGGCGCTCGAGCGCATCAAGGGCGAGTTCCGCCGCGCCTTACAGCCGCTCAAGCCCAATGCGCCCCTTCCTTATTAGCCTCGTTTTCTGGTTCAGCACCTGCGCCATGGCCGCTTGCCCATCGCTCCTCGATCGCAGCATGCGCACGCTCGACGAGCGTACCCAGTCCTTGTGCGAATACACGGGGAAAGTGCTGCTGGTCGTCAACACCGCCAGCCAGTGCGGCTTCACGCCGCAGTACGAAGGACTGGAAGCGCTCTATCGCAAGTACCAAGCGAAAGGCTTGGTGGTGCTCGGGTTCCCGATGAACGATTTCGGCGGCCAGGAGCCGGGTTCGAACAAGGAAATCTCCACTTTCTGCGTCAACGAATACGCGATTGATTTCCCGATGTTCGCCAAGACCGACCTGAAGGCGAATCCGCTGTACGCCGATTTGCAGCGCGCCACCGGCCAGGCACCGCGCTGGAACTTCCACAAGTATCTGGTGGACCGCAGGGGTGTACGGGTCGAGAGTTTCGGCACGCGAGTCGAGCCGAACGATGCAAAGCTCGTCAACGCCATCGAACGATTACTACAGGAGGAGTCGCAATGAGACTATTGATCGCTGCAGTTTGCCTCGCGTTCGCCGCAACCGGTGCCTATGCACAGGACAAGAAGGAGCCGAGCGCGGCGCAGAAGAAGCAGCAGGAGCGCATGAAAGCGTGCAACGACAAAGCGGGCGACAAGAAAGGCGACGAGCGCAAGAAGTTCATGAGCGCCTGCCTGAAGGGCGGCGGCAGCGCGCCGAGCGCGGCGCAGAAAGAGCAGCAAAGCCGCATGAAGGATTGCAACAAGCAGGCGAGCGACAAGAAGCTCAAGGGCGATGACCGCAAGAAGTTCATGAGCACCTGCCTCAAGGGCTAAGCGCGGGCTTGACCGCCCGGTAATAGCTTTCCAGCGCCTGCGGCGCGCTCTTCTCGCCGCGCCACACCGCTTCGAGCTCGCCTTCGAGGAGCTCGCGCTCGTCCCGCGCCTTTGCAGCGCGAGCCGCGAGGAAGGCGAAGAAGTTCGTCACGCCCACCGACTGGCGCTCGACCCAGACTGCCGGCGCGGCGGCTGGCAGCGCGCGGGCCGCGGCATTGGTCTCCTCGTAATCGGGTAGTGGCGCGATGCCGAGCTCGAACCGGGCGCGCTTCGCCAGGTCGCGCACGCTATCCGATGACGAGGTGACCACCGCGCACTCGCCCGCGGCAAAGCGCGCTTCGGCTTCGTTGGCGCGGCCCGCGTAGCGGAAAAGCCCTGCCTTCTCCCACGAGGCGAGCTGCGAGCTCCAGCGCACCATGATCTCGCGGCTAAGCCGGCCGCCGGAATTGTCGAGCATCACCCACGCCGGCCAGGCGGTGGTGTACGGGCAGGCGAAGCCGGCCTCGGCCAGCGCGCCCAGCACCGGCGCCATCTCGTACCAGGTTTTTGGCGGCGCAAGATGCGCGCGGTGAAAGGCATCGCGGTTGTAGTAGAGCACCGGCCGTGCCGTGTTGAGCGGCAAGGGCAGGCGCACGAGCCGGCTCGCTGCTGCACCGCCAAGCGGCTCGAGGCGCACGCGAAATTCACGCTGCTGCGCGTTGTACTCATGTACCTCGCGCGCGAGCTGGCTCGCCATCGCCGCGTCGAGCGTGTGCCAGACGCGCACCTCCTGCGCAGCGTTCGCTGCGCTGCAAAGTGCCAATGAAAGCGCCAGGGTTCTTATCACGCCGGCGGCGAGTATATATAGTCGCAGCCACATGGCGGCAATACACGACCTCACAGCGCGCGAGCTCAACGCGGCGTATGCCAGGCGCGAGCTCTCGCCGGTGGAAGTGACGCGCGCCACGCTCGAGCGCGTCGCGGCGTGGGAACCACGCATCAACGCGATGTACCGCGTCAGCACCGAGCCGGCGCTCGCCGCGGCAAGTGCATCGGAAGCGCGCTGGCGCGCGCGCGAGCCGCGCTCCGCGCTCGACGGCGTGCCGATCACCATCAAGGAGAACATCTATACGCGCGGCGATCCGGCGCCGATCGGCACACGCGCGAACGACGATGCGCCGGCACAGCCGGCCGACGCGCCGCCCGCTGCGCGCGTGCGCGAGGCAGGCTGCGTGATCCTCGGCAAGACCACCATGCCGGATTACGGCATGCTGTCCTCCGGGCTCTCGAGCCTGCATGGAGTGACGCGCAACCCCTGGCGGCTGGATCGCAACACCTCGGGCTCGAGCTCTGGCGCGGCCGCCGCGGCGGTCGCCGGCTACGCGCCGCTCCATCTCGGCACGGACATCGGCGGCTCGGTGCGCCTGCCGGCGACGCACTGCGGCATCTTCGCCCTCAAGCCGTCGCTTGGCCGCGTGCCCACTTACCCGCCGTACATGGGCCGGGTCACCGGGCCGATGACGCGCGGCGTGGCGGATGCCGCGCTACTCATGAAGGTGCTCGCGAGGCCCGACGCGCGGGACTTCATGGCGCTACCCGACGAGGAGCGTGATTACACGATCGGCCTGGATGAGCTCGAGCCGCGCGGGCTGCGGATCGGCTTCCTCCCTGACATGGGCGTTGGCCTTCCCGTGCAGACGGAAGTGCGCGCGGCGGCGCAGGCCGCGGCGAACGCGCTGGCCGCCGCTGGCTGCACGGTCGAGCCGATGCGCTCGTTCCTGAGCGCCGACATGCTCGACGGCATGTGCCGCTTCTTCGAGGCACGTTCGCACAATGACTTCATGCAGCTCGATGAATCGAAGCGCGCCAAGGTACTGCCCTTCATTGCGCAGTGGTGCAGCTGGCGCGCGGCGCGCTTTTCCGGCCGCGAGGTGATGCAGGCGTACACGCAGGTGATGAGCATGCGCGAAGCCGCGATTGCGGCGGTCCAGCGCTACGACTTTATGCTCTCGCCGGTGTCGCCGATCCTCGCCTATGAAGCGCAGCTCGCCGCGCCGGGCAACGATCCACGCAACGCGCTGCCCCACATCGCTTTCACCGTGCCCTACAACATGTCGGAGCAGCCGGCCGCCTCGGTGAACTGGGGCTATAGCGCCGATGGACTGCCGATTGGCGTGCAAGTCATCGGCCGGCGCTACGACGACACGGGCGTGCTGCGCTTGGCGCGCCTTATCGAGAAGCTGCGCCCGGCGCAGCGCCCCTGGCCGCAATAACGCCCGCTCATGCGGCGAACCAGGCACCGAGCCATTCGCCCGCTTCGCCGAGCAGCAGCGTCACGCCGAGGAAGAGAAGCGCGAGCACGGTGGTACGCGCGCCGCGCTGCCAGCCGCGCGAGCGGATGAAGTAAACCGGGAGCGCGACGAGCGCGAGGAGCAGCACGCCGGCATTCATCAGTTTGCCTGCCCGGTAGGCGTGCTCCGCCTTGTCGACGTGGTACCACCAGAAGAGCACGACCAGCGAGAGCGCCATCTCGGCGAGGCCGTAGCTGCTGAAGGGGTCGACGCGGCCGGTGGCCCAGCGCTCGGCGAGCGGCGCAACGAACGAGATGACCCCGAGGATGATGAGCGCGAGCGGCTTGGGACGCCGTAGCGCGCCGATTGCGATGGCTGCCATGCCCTGCGGCGCGACGTAGTGATCCGAAGATTCTCGCATGCGTCCCTTGAGTGCCGGGGCAGCAGCGCTCGCCGCGCCCGCCTGCGCAATTATTTGCGCAGCCGCGACATCGTCATACGCAGGCACCGCTCGCGGCGGCGCCCGAGCGCAACTACGCTTTCTGCACCGCGTAGACTACCGGCTATGGAGCGACTGGACGCCAGCGCGATCGCGCTTCCCGGCATCGAGGTGCGGGTGCTCGAGCGCTGCACCTCAACCAACGACTTGCTGCTCGCTGCCGGCCGGGCGGACGTGCTGCTCGCCGCCGAGCAGCAGACCGCCGGACGCGGCCGCCGCGGGCGGCGCTGGCACGCCGCGCCGGGCAGCGCGGTGACCTTCTCGCTCTCGCGGCTGGTGCATCGGCCGCCGCGCGAGCTGCCCGGCCTCGCACTCGTCGCGGGGGTCGGCGCGGCGCGTGCGCTGCGTGCGCTCGGTGCCACGCTCGCCGCGCTGAAATGGCCCAATGACCTGGTCATCCATGATGCGAAGCTCGGCGGCATCCTGGTCGAGACGCGCAGCCAGGGCCCGGCGACGCTGGCGGTGATCGGCATCGGCATCAATTGCCGGCGCGATGCGCCGCTCGAGCGGCGGCTACGCCGACCGGTCGCCTGGCTCGAAGAGTACATAGAGGTGCAGCGCAGCCGCGTCATTGCGCGCGTTGCCCAGGGCGTGCTCGAGGCGCTCGCCAGCTTCGAGGCAGGCGGCTTGGAGCCGCTGCGCGCCGCGTGGGAGAGCCTGGATGCGCATGCCGGCGAGCGCCTGCGTCTGCGCCTGGCGGACGGGCGGGTGGTGAGCGGCGTAGCGCGTGGGCTGGACGGTGACGGCGCATTGCGCCTGCAGACGGCAAAAGGCCTGCGCAGCGTGCGCAGCGCGCAAGTACTGAGGACGAGGCCCGCGTGATCCTCTGTATCGACGCCGGCAATTCGCGCGTCAAGTGGGGCTGGCACGACGGCGAGCGCTGGACCAGCATTGCCACGGTGTCGCTGATCGAGTTCGCCGCGGCGAGCGACCACATCAATCCGTTCTCGATTACGCACGAGGCGCCTGAGCGCATCATCATCGCCAATGTGGCCGGCGATGGCGCGCACCAGCTGCTGGTCAACTGGACCAGCATCTTCGACGCCGAGCCGATCTGGCTGCGCGCCGAGGGCGAGCGCTGCGGCGTGACCAACCGCTATGAGCGCCCGGAGATGCTCGGACCGGATCGCTGGGCGGCGCTGATCGCGGCGCGCGGCCTGCACAATGGCGCGTCGCTCGTGGTGAACGCGGGCACGGCGACCACCGTCGACATGCTGGCGGCGGACGGCACGTTCCTCGGCGGCGTGATCCTGCCCGGGGTAGAGCTGATGCGCTTCGTGCTGCACGAGCACACGGGCCGCCTGCCGATCCAGGAAGGCAAATACCGCGACGCGCCGCGCAACACCATCGACGCCATCGAAACCGGCTGCCGGCACGCGCAAGCCGGGGCGGTAGAGCGCATGTACCGCGTGTTCCGCGAAATCGCTCCGACGCCGCTTTGCATCGTGGCGGGCGGCGCCGGCCGCACGCTGGTGGATCAGCTGACCATGCCGCGGCGCTATGTCGAGAACCTGGTGCTCGACGGTCTCGCGCAGATCGCGCACGCCTGGCCGGCCGCGACGGTGCTCAAGCTGGCGGCGAAAAAAGCGCCGTGAGAACCGTTTTTCTGCTCGTCGTCCTGGTGAACGTGCTGTTTTTCGCCTGGTCGCGCTACGTCGCCCCGCCGGAGGCCGTCGCCGACCCGCAGCCGCTCGTTCGCCAGATCGAGCCGCAGAAGCTCAAGGTCATCGCCCCCGGCGAGCTGCCGCCGGTCGCCGCGCGGCCAGCGCCTGCGCCGATGGTGCTGAAATGCATCGAGTGGGGCAGCTTCACCGTCGCCGATGCGTCCCAGGCGCAGGCGGCGCTCGAGCCGCTGCAGCTCGGCCCGCGGCTCGGCCAGCGGCGCACCGAGGAAAGCGCGGGCTGGTGGGTATTCATACCGCCCCAGGGCAGCCGCCCGGCGGCGCAGAAAAAGGCGGCGGAGCTGAAGGCGCTGGCGGTCGACGACTACTTCGTCGTGCAGGAGGACGGTCCGTACCGCTGGGCGCTGTCGCTCGGCGTGTTCCGCTCCGAGGACGCGGCGCAAGCGCGTCTTACGACGTTGCGCGAGCAGGGCGTGCGTAGCGCGCAGGTCGGGCCGCGCGAGACCCCGGTGGCGAAAGTCTGGCTGCAGGTAAAGGCGGTCGACGCCGGACTCTACGCGCGGCTGAAGGAAGTGGCGCGCGGCATGGAGGGCAGCGAGCTGCGTGAGTGCATTCAATGACGCGCGGTATGATCGCCGCATGATGATGCGCACCCTCCTCATCCTGTGCAGCTTGCTCGTCGCCCAGCTCGCGGCCGCTCAGCAGTATCGATGGCTCGACGAGAACGGACGCGTGCATTACACCGATACCCCGCCGCCGCCGACCGCCAGGGACGTGCAGCGCAAGCGGATGAAAGGCAATGCGGTCGGTTCGCAGGGCAGCTATGAGCTCGCCGCGGCGATGAAGAGCTCGCCCGTCACCCTCTACAGCCATCCCGACTGCAAGGACCTCTGCCAGCTGGCGCGCGACGTGCTCAACAAGCGCGGCGTGCCCTTTACCGAGGTCAGTGCGAGCGACGAGGCAAAGATCCAAGAGCTGCGACGCGTGAGCGGCGGCGTAAACGTACCGGTGCTGGTGGTCGGCGGCCAGGTCGAGACGAGCATCAGTGCCGCGGCGTACAACCGGGCGCTGGATCTCGCCGGTTATCCGAAGGCAGGTGTCGCGCCGCCCCGCACGCAGGCCGAGCCGGCGAACTCCCCGCCGGCGCCCGAGGCGGAGAAGCCGGCGCGCTAAGCGACGGGCGCGCGCCCGCCGCGCACGTACTGCGCGACCATCGCCAGCAGGCGGTCGGCGCGCACCGGCTTGGTGATATATCCGGTGACGCCGAGCGACTTGCCGCGCTGGTCTCCTTCCTCGTGCGAGGTGAGGAAGATCACCGGGATTTCCGGCAGCGTCTTGTCGGCACGCAGCGCCTCGATGAACTGGAAGCCGTCGAGATGCGGCATGTTGACGTCGGAAATGATGAGATCGGGCGCCCCTTTGAGGACCATGTAGCCGGCGGCGATCGCATCCTCGGCGACCTGGACCTCGTAGCCCGCGGCCTGCAGATGCAACCGCAGCAGCTCACGCATGCTTTCATCATCATCGATGATCAGGATGGTGGCCGCCATGGTGGATTTGGGCGTGGTGCTGGTGGCCCGACTCGAACGGGCGACCTACTGATTACGAATCAGTTGCTCTACCAACTGAGCTACACCAGCAATGGGACCGCCATTATACGGGCGCGTGCTGGCTTCAAGGAATAAACGAAAACTGTACGACCTTCTGGCTCTTGACCGCACGCCCCGCGCGCTCGGCGGGGCGAAAGCGGATTTCGCGAATGTCCTGCAGCAGCGCGCTATTGGGAAGCTGGTCGGCAGCGAGTATTTCGTAGCCGTCGATAGCGCCTGCCTCGTTGATGAAAAGACGCAGCTTCACGGTGGCAATGCGGCCGAGCGGGAAGTTGTCCGGCGTCTGCACGCTGGTCTTCATTCGTAGCGGCGTCGCTTTGACATCGACTTGCTTCGCCGTGTAGTAGATCGACGCCCCGCCAAGTGCGGCGAGCTTCGCCCCGTCGCCGACCGGGGTCGCCGCCGGCATGCGCGCCGGCGCGTCGGCTAAGGAGAGGAGTGATACGGTGAGCGGCGCTCGGGGCGCGGGCCGCGTCCGCGACTCGCCGTACGCGCCCGGCTCGAGCCAGGCGGCCGCCGCGGCATGCAGTGCCACGGAGGCCGCCATCGAGCCCGCTAGCGCGCGCACGCCCTTATTCGTACTCGCGA
>DASREB010000126.1:0-5977 GCA_035652275.1 Burkholderiales bacterium | reverse complement strand
CGCGCGATTTCGCTGCCAAGCTCCTCCGTCGGCGGCGCCAAGGCGCTGGCGCGCTTCACCGGCGCCTATGCACGCGTACGCGCCCAGTTCAAGACGCCGATCGGCAAGCTCGAAGGCGTCGAGGAAGCACTCGGCCGCATCGCCGCGCACTGCTACATGATGGACGCGACGCGCATCATGACCGCCGGCGCGGTCGACATGGGCGAGAAGCCCGCGGTGCTCTCGGCGATCGCCAAGTACCACATGACCGAGCGCGCCCGCGTGGCGGTGAACGACGCGATGGACATCCTGGGCGGCAAAGGCATCTGCCTCGGACCGAACAACTGGATCGGCCGCGGCTACCAGATGACGCCGATCGCCATCACCGTCGAAGGCGCGAACATCCTTACCCGCACGCTGATCATCTTCGGCCAGGGCGCAATCCGCGCACACCCGTACGTGCTGCGCGAGATGCGCGCCGCGAAAGAGATGACCGGCGCCGAGGCGTCGCGCGAGTTCGACGACGCCTTCACCTCGCACATCGGCCATGTCATCCGCAACGGCGTGCGCGCTTTCATCTACGGCCTGACGCATGCCGCCTTCGCGCCCGTGCCGAAGCAGCGCTCGCCGGAAATCACGCATTACTATCGCAACGTTTCGCGGCTCTCTGCGGCGTTCGCCTTCCTCGCCGACGTCTCAATGCTCGCCATGGGCGGCGCGCTCAAGCGCAAGGAGAAGATCTCCGGGCGGCTGGGCGACGTGCTGTCGATGATGTACCTGGTGTCGGCCACCCTGAAGCACTACGAGGACCAGCGGGTGCACGAAGACCTGCCGCTCGTGCGCTGGTCGGTGCGTGATGCGCTCTACCACGCGCAGCAGGCGATCGACCAGGTGCTCTCGAACTTCCCGCAGAAGTGGATGGCGACCATGCTGCGTTGGACCATCTTCCCGCTAGGCACGCCGTGGCGGCCGCCGCTCGACTCCCGCAACCGCGAGTGCGCGCAACTCGTGCTCGAGCCCGGGACGGCGCGCGACCGGCTCACGGGCGGCATGTACGTGCCGCGCGGCGACGACGCCACCGGCCGCCTCGAACAGGCGTTCGCGGCGGCGATCGCCTGCGAGCCGATCGACGAGAAGCTGCGCAAGGCGGTGAAGAAAGGCAAAGTGGTGCCGGCGCCCGGCGCCGATATCGGCGCGCTCGCGCGCGACAAGGGCCTGATTACGGCCGACGAGTACGCCCAGTGGCAGAAAAAGGAAGCGCTGCGCAAGAGCGTCATCAAGGTCGACGACTTCCCGCAGGATTTCGGCCGCGCCGAGCTCGCCGAGCACGCCGAGCAGCCGCTGGTGAAGGCGGCATGAAGCCGGTCTACATCGTCGACGGCGCGCGCACGCCGTTCCTGAAGTCGCGCAACCGCCCGGGGCCTTTCTCCGCCGCCGATCTGGCCACCCAAGCGGGGCGCACATTGCTGGTCCGCCAACCGTTCGCACCGAGTGAGCTCGACGAGGTGATCCTCGGCTGCGCCGCGCCCTCGGTCGACGAAGTGAACATCGGCCGCGTCGCCGCGCTGCGCATGGGTTGCGGGCAAAAGGTGCCGGGCTGGACGGTGATGCGCAATTGCGCCTCCGGCATGCAGGCGGTCGATTCGGCGATCAACAACATCCTCGCCGGGCGCTCAAAGCTGGTGCTCGCCGGCGGCGTCGATGCGCTATCGCGGGCGCCGCTCCTGTATGCCGACAAGATGGTGCTCTGGTTCTCCGACATGGCGGCGGCGAAGACCACGGGCCAGCGCCTCGCGCTCTTTGCGCGCATGCCGATGGGCGCGGTGCTGAAGCCCGTGATCGGCATCATGAAGGGACTCACCGACCCGATGGTCGGCTTGCTGATGGGCCAGACCGCCGAAAATCTGGCGTACCGCTTCGGCATCAGCCGCGGCGATATGGATGCCTTTGCCGTGCGCTCGCACCAGCGCGTCGCCAAAGCGCAGGCCGAGGGTCAGCTCGCGCCGGGCGGCGGCGAAGTCGAAGCGCTCTACGAGGCGAGCGGCAAGGCCTTCGCGCTCGACGATGGCGTGCGCGCCGATGCATCGCTCGAGTCGCTCGCCAAGCTTCGGCCCTTTTTTGACCGCAAGTACGGCAACGTCACTGCCGGCAACAGCTCCCAGATTACCGATGGCGCCGCCTGGCTGCTCCTCGCCGACGAGGAGGCGCTGCGTGAGCACAGCCTGCAGCCGCTCGGGCGCATCGTCGATTCGCAATGGGCGGGACTCGATCCGGCACAGATGGGCCTCGGGCCGGTGCACGCGGCGACCCCGATCCTCAAGCGCCTCGGCCTCGGCCTCAATGATCTCGACTACTGGGAGATCAACGAAGCCTTTGCGGCGCAAGTGCTTGGCTGCCTCGCCGCGTGGAAGGATGAGAAGTACTGCCGCGAAGAGCTCGGGCTCGACGGCGCGCTGGGCGAGCTTGATCAGAGCCGGCTGAACGTGGATGGCGGCGCGATCGCACTCGGCCATCCGGTCGGCGCGTCCGGCACGCGCATCGTGCTGCACTTGCTGAAGACGCTGAAGCGCACCGGCAAAAAGCGCGGCATGGCCTCGATCTGCATCGGCGGCGGCCTGGGCGGCGCGATGCTGGTCGAAGCGGTCTAGAGGAGGCGCAATGGAGCGCATCGATCCGCAGTTGCTGCTGAAACACTGGCGCTGGGAAATAGATCGCGACCGGCTGGCGTGGCTCACCTTCGACAAGCAGGGCGAGTCGGCCAACACCTTCTCGCGCCAGGCGCTCGAAGAGCTGCGCGGCGCGCTGCGCGCAATCGCTGCGGCACAGCCCAAAGGCCTCGTGATCCGCTCGGCAAAGGAGAACTTCATCGCCGGGGCCGACGTCGAGGAATTCACCCGCTTCAGGTCGCCGCAGGAAGCGATGGCGTTCGTAAGACTCGGCTGGGACGTCTTCCAGGAGCTGCACGAATTACCCTTCGCCACCACCGCGATGGTCAACGGCTTCTGCATGGGCGGCGGCGTCGAACTCGCGCTCGCCTGCCGCTATCGCGTGGCGCTGGATGAGCCGAAGACGCGCTTCGCGCTGCCGGAGGTGATGCTCGGCATCATGCCAGCGTGGCACGGCGTGCAATGGCTGCCGAAGCTCGTCGGGCCGGCGGCCGCCTTCGACATGCTGCTCACGGGGAAATCAGTGGACGCAAAGCGCGCCAGGCGCATCGGCCTCGTCGATCAGGCCGTGCCGCTGCGCATTCTGGAGAACACGGCGCGCATGGTGACTCTCGAAGCACCGCCCCGCCGCAAGCTGCGCGCGCTCGAGCGGCTGACGCTCGGACCGCTGCGCGGCGTGGTGGTGGCACAGGCGCGCCGGCAGGTCGCCCGTAAGGCGCGGCGCGAGCACTACCCGGCGCCTTACGCCATCCTCGAGCTCTGGCGCAAATACGACGGCGAGCCGTTCGCCGCGTCGCGCGATCCGAAAGCTTCCGTTGAATCGTTGTTCGCGCATCCGACAACCGCCAACCTGATCCGCATCTTCTTCCTGCAGGAACGGATGAAGCAGCTCGGCAAAGGCACGGACTTCAAGCCGCGCCATGTGCACGTGGTCGGCGCGGGCGTGATGGGCGGCGACATCGCCGCGATCTGTGCGATGCGCGGCCTCACCGTCACGCTGCAGGACACCGGCCCGGATCGGCTGGCGCCCGCGGTGAAACGCGCGGCGGAGCTCTACCGCCGCCGGCTGCGCGACGAACGGCTCGTGCGCGATGCGATGGACCGGCTGATTCCGGACGTTACCGGCCAGGGCGCCCGGCAGGCCGATGTGATCATCGAAGCGATCTTCGAGAACCTGCCGGCCAAGCGCGAGCTCTTCGCCAAGCTGGAAGCGATCGCCAAGCCGGAGGCCATCCTTGCGACCAACACCTCCAGCCTCAAGCTCGCGGATATCGCTACTGCACTGAAGGACCCCTCGCGGCTCGTCGGCATCCACTTCTTCAACCCCGTGCCGCTCCTGCAACTGGTCGAGGTCGTACAGGGCTCGCAGACGCGCCCAGACAGCGCCGCCAAGGCCGCGGCGTTCGTGCGCTACATCGACAAGCTGCCGTTGCCCGTGAAGGACGCCCCCGGGTTCCTGGTCAATCGGGTGCTCGGTCCGTATATGCAGAACGCCTTCCGCCTGATGGACGAGGGCGTGAAGCCGGAGACGCTCGACAAGGCGATGGAAGAGTTCGGCATGCCCATGGGCCCGGCGGAGCTCGCCGACACCGTCGGTCTCGATATCTGTTTGCACGCGGGCAAGTCGCTCGCTGCGGCCGCGGGCGGCGTGCAAGTGCCGCGCATCCTCGAGACCAAAGTGCAGGCGGGACAGCTCGGCAAGAAAACCGGACAGGGCATCTACCGCTGGGACAAGGGAAGGGCGGTGAAGGGCCAGCCCGAGGCATATGGCCCGGAGCTCATCGAGCGGCTGATCGCTCCCTATCTCGCCGAGGCGAAGCGCGCAGTCGAGGAAGGCATCGTCGCCGACGCCGATCTTGCAGACGCCGGCCTCATCTTCGGCACGGGTTTCGCGCCCTTCCGCGGCGGGCCGCTGCATTACTTGGCGCATGGAAAAGCTGCCTGAGGGCAAGCAGCCGTCGCTGCGCGTCATGCCGATGCCGGCGGACGCGAACCAGAACGGCGACATCTTCGGTGGCTGGATCATGTCGCAGGTCGACATCGCCGGCGGCGCCGTGGCGAGCCGCCTGGCGCGCGGCCGCGTTGCGACGGTGGCCGTCAAGGAATTCGTCTTCAAGCAGCCGGTACACATCGGCGACCTGCTCTCGTTCTATGTCGATGTCGAGCGCATCGGCACGACGTCGATCACGGTCACGGTGGAGGTTTACGCCGAGCGCCGGCCGTCCGATCCGACGGTGGTCAAAGTGACCGAGGCGACGCTCACCTACGTCGCCATCGACGGCGCCGGCAACCCGCGGCCCGTGCCCCGCAGCTAGTTGCTGCTCGACGCGCCGACCGTCGCGCTTGTCGCCCTGGTGGCGGTGGTCGCCGCCGTGGTCGGCGGCATCGGCGGCTTCGGTACCGGCATCATCCTTACCGCGGCGCTCGCGCCGCTGATCGGCGTGAAGAGCGTGATTCCCGTGCTCGCGGTGGCCGGTGCCATCATCAATGGCGGGCGCTTCTGGTTCTATCGCGCGAGCCTCGAGCGGCGCACGCTCGGCCTGGTGCTGGCGTGCGCGCTGCCATTCCTGGTGCTCGGCACCTGGATCTACAGCATGCTCGACGCGCGCGCCGTCGGCACCGTGCTCGGCATCGTGGTCATACTCTCGGTGCCGCTGCGCCGCTCGCTCACACGACGCAAGATCGCGCTTGGCCGCGCCGGCCTGGGCGTCGGCGCGGGCGTCTTCGGCCTGGCGAGCGGGCTCACGAGCGGCGTCGGCGTCATCCTCGTCTCGCTGCTGCTCGGCACCGGGCTGTCGGGGCAGGCGGTGCTCGCGACCGATGCACTGGTCAGCATCGCGCTCGACCTCTGCAAAGCGACGCTTTTCCAGCGCTTCGCGCTTCTCGATGAACAGACGATCGTCACCGGCATCGTTATTGGCGTCGCGACCATTCCCGGCAGCGCCATCGCCGCGTGGCTCGTCAACCGCATGCACGCGCACCTGCACGTGCTGTTCCTCGAGGCGTTGATCCTCATCGGCGGTGCCTCGCTGCTCTGGAACTCGTGGAGGTAACGCTGCGCGCCGCCGACGGCCATGCCCTCGGCGCTACGGTCTACGGTAACGGCGATCGCGCCGCGCTCGTCATGCCGGCGACCGGCGTACCGCAGTCGTACTACGCGAAGTACGCGAGCCACCTCGCCGAGCGCGGCTTCACCGTCCTCACCTTCGACTATCGCGGCATCGGCCGCTCGCGCAAGGGCGATGTGCGGGGCTCAAGCGCCCGCATGCGCGACTGGGCGCTTCTCGATGCCGCCGCTGCGGCCGACTTCTTCGGCGCGACGGCGCTGCGCG
>DASREB010000125.1:0-23149 GCA_035652275.1 Burkholderiales bacterium | reverse complement strand
AAATGCCGTTGCGGCACGCATGTCGCGATCCTGCGCGCGATCAAGCGCGCCCAGACCCAGCTCGCATAGGAGGCGCCATGGATCGTCGCGAATTTCTGAAAACGTCCGGTGCGCTCGTCGTCTCCTTCTCGATGCCCGCTGCCGAAGCGCTCGCACAGGACGCCGGCAAGCCGGCACTAGTCCCCACCGAGCTCGATTCATGGATCGCCATCCTTCCCGACGGCCGCGTCAACGCCTTCTTCGGCAAGATGGACATGGGGCAGGGGCTCGACATCGCGGTGGCACAGATCGTTGCCGAAGAGCTGGATGTGGGCTTCGACAAGGTCGACGTCCTGATGGGCGATACCGCGACCTCGTGCAACCAGGGCGGCGCCTCGGGCAGCACCGGCACGTCGAACGGCGCGCGGCTGCTGCGCAAGGCCGCCGCCGAGGCAAGACGCGTGCTCGTCGAACGCGCGGCCGACAAGCTTGGTGCGCCTGCGGCGCAGCTGAAAGTGGAAGACGGCACCGTCTTCGCCGGCAGCGCGAAGACCACGTATGCCGAGCTGGTCGGCGGCCGTTACTTCCATCACCAGGTGCAGTGGAATAAGCAGGTCGGCAACCCGATGGATATCACCGTGCCGGCGAAGCCGAAGGCGGCCGCGGAGTACAAGGTGGTCGGCAAGCCGCTGCCGCGCCGCGACGTGGCGTGGAAGGTGTACGGCACCGGCGAGTTCGTCACCGATGTGCGCGTGCCCGGCATGCTGCACGCGCGCGTCATCCGGCCGCCGCGCGCGGCGTGCAGCGTGCGTGGCGTGGACGAGAGCTCGATCAAGGGCATTCGCGGCGCGCGCGTGGTGCGCAAGAAGGACTTCGTCGCCGTGGTGGCGCCGCGCGAATGGGATGCCGTGCGCGCGGCGCGCCAGTTGAAAGTGAACTGGCACTACGACGACAAAGCTTTCCCGGCGATGGACGGCTTGCACGAATACATTCGCGCGGCCAAGCCGGTGAAGCTTGAAGAGACGCTGAAGCAGGGCGACGTCGAGGCGGCGCTCAAGGCGCCGGGCGCGCGTCTCGTCGAAGCCGAGTACGAGTGGCCGTTCCAGTCGCACGCCAGCATGGGGCCCGCGTGCGCGGTCGCGGAAGTGAAAGGCGACCGCTGTACGGTGTGGACCGGCTCGCAGAAGCCGCACTTCACGCGCGACGGCGTCGCCAAGCTGCTCGACATGCCGGCAGAGAAAGTCCACGCCATCTGGGTGCCCGGGCCGGGCTCCTACGGTCGCAATGACGCCGGCGATGCGGCGCTCGATGCCGCGTTTCTGTCGCGTGCGCTCGGCAAACCGGTGCGCGTGCAGGGCATGCGCGCCGATGGCACGGCGTGGGACCCGAAAGGACCGGCGGCCGTGCACCGCGCCCGCGCCGCGCTCGATGCGAGCGGCAAGGTCACTGCCTACGACTTCATGTCGAAGGGATTCTCGCGCCAGCACATCGCGACCAATGAAGCCGATCCGGGCGATAGCCTCGTCGGCCAGGCGCTCGGGCTGGCGCCGAAGATGAACCAGATCTACGGCTCGCCGGAAGAATCGTACGGCTTCGAGAACAAGCGCCTCGCCTGGGAGACGATCGCGCCGCTGGTGGTGGACGGCTGCTCGCCGCTACGCACTTCGCACCTGCGTGATCCGGTCGGGCCCGACATCCACTTCGGCTCGGAGCAGTTCATCGACGAGCTCGCGCACGCTGCGGGTGTCGATCCGGTGGAATTCCGCCTGCGCTACCTGACCAAGCCGCGCCACCAGGCGGTGGTGAAGGCGGCCGCCGAAAAGGCCGGCTGGTCATCGTTGGGCAAAGGCAAGGGCATCGCGTTCGCCGATCGCAATGGCACCGCGGTCGCGGTCGTCGCCGAGGTCGAGGTCGATCGCAAGAGCGGCCGCGTCTGGGCGAAGCGCGTCACCGTGGCGCACGACTGCGGCCTGATCATCAACCCGCTGACGCTGCGCCAGACGATCGAAGGCAACGTGGTGCAGGGCATTTCACGCACGCTCTACGAGGAAGTGCGCTTCGCCCCCGCGCAGGTGGAGAGCGTCGACTGGGTGAGCTATCCGATCGCCGAGATGCCCGATGCGCCGGAGGCGATCGAGATCGTGCTGATCGACCGGCCGGAGATCGCGCCGAGCGGTGCGGGCGAGCCCACCATCCGCGTCATTCCGGCGGCGGTGGCCAATGCCTTCTTCAGCGCGACCGGCGTGCGGCTGCGCAGCGCGCCGCTCAATCCGGAGCGCGTCAAGGCGGCGCTCGCGAAAGCCTAGAAGGAGCGCGGCAGGCCGAGCACGTGCTCGGCGAGATACGAAAGGATCAGATTCGTGGAGATCGGCGCGACCAGGTAGAGCCGCGTCTCGCGGAACTTGCGCTCGACGTCGTACTCGGCGGCGAAGCCGAAGCCGCCATGGGTCTGGAGACACACGTTTGCGGCTTCCCACGACGCCTTGGCCGCAAGGTGCTTCGCCATGTTGGCTTCCGCGCCGCAGGGCTGGTGCTGGTCGTAGAGGCCGGTCGCCTTGTAGCGCATCAGGTTGGCCGCCTCGATCTCCATGTAGCTTTCCGCGATGGGAAACTGGATGCCCTGGTTCTGGCCGATCGGGCGATCGAACACGACGCGCTCGCCGGCGTACTTGGTCGCCTTTTCGATGAACCAGTAGCCGTCGCCGATGCACTCCGCGGCGATCAGGATCCGCTCGGCGTTCAGGCCGTCGAGGATATAGCGAAAGCCTTTGCCTTCCTCGCCGATCAGGTTCTCCGCCGGGATCTCCAGGTTATCGATGAAGACCTGGTTGGTCTCGTGGTTCACCATGTTGCGGATCGGCTTCACTTCGATGCCCTTGGACGCGGTTTCGACGAGGAACACCGACATGCCCTCGCTCTTGCGCTTCACCTCGGAGAGCGCGGTGGTGCGCGCGAGCAGGATCATGAGTTCCGAGTGCTGCAGGCGCGAGGTCCAGACTTTCTGGCCGTTGACGACGTAGCGGTCGCCTTTGCGCACGGCAGTGGTCTTGATCTTGGTCGTATCCGTGCCGGCCGTGGGCTCGGTGACGCCCATTGCCTGCATGCGCAGCTCGCCGGAAGCGATCTTCGGCAGGTACTTTTTCTTCTGCGCCGGGGAGCCGTTACGAAGCAGCGTGTTCATGTTGTACATCTGGCCATGGCAGCTGCCTGCCTGGCCGCCTGAGCGCGACACCTCCTCCATGATGACGCTCGCCTCGGTAAGCGACAGTCCCGAGCCGCCGTACTCCTCCGGGATCAGGGCCGACATCCAGCCCGCCTTGGTCAGGGCTTGGACGAAGGCTTCCGGGTAGGCACGCTGCTCATCGATCTGCTGCCAGTACGCCGAATCGAACTGGTTGCAGAGCTGGCGCACCGCGTCGCGCAGCTCAGGGTAATTGTCGCGCCCGAGGTTCATTTCTTGGGCTTGAGGTGCGCGGAAGCCTCTTCGTCGACGCGCTCCCAGATCTCGGTCGCCATCGGGTCGCGCGTCTCCTCGAGGATGTGACCGACGAGGCCCACCGCGCGCGCCATCACGCCGAGGCCCTTGACGATGCGCCAGTCGAGGCCGAGCTCGCAGGCGAGCGCGCCGATCGCGCCGGTGGCGTTGAGGGTGATGCCGCGCGTGGCGGCGATCTCCTCCATCAGGCGGCAGTACTTGCCGAAGTGCCCGGTCTCGCGAGCGATGGCGAAGAGGCGGGCGCTGCGCGGATCGAGCGGCTTGTGGATCGGGTGGCCAAGGCCCGGCATGCGCTTGTTCTCGGCCAGCACCGCGCGTGCGTCCTTGCCGGCGGCGACCGCGTCGAAAAGGATCCGCGCCACGCCTTCCATCGAGCCGACGAACACGCTGCCAAGGCCGAGGAGCCCCGCCGCCACGGCACCCTGCAGCGCTTCAGGGGCACCGAGGTAGGTCAGACGGGCGGCGATCGCGCTGGGTGTGACGCCGTGCTCGACCAGCGTCACCACCATGGCGTTGAAGAGCTTCGACTCGCCGGCATTGGGCACCCGGCCGGTCAGCTCGAGAAATGCCATGTCGCCGAGGTTCAGCTTGCCGAGGATCTCCCCCGGCAGGTCTTTGCCGCGCACCACGATGCGGTCCACCGTGGACCAGCCGAGATCGGATTTCAGCGACTTGCGTGCCATCAGGCCGAAATATAGGCGCCGGCTCTATTCATGGCTGCGCCATGACGCGCTGCGGCAGATTGGTCCTATCGTCCATTTATACCGAGTGATGAATTATTTCACTTAAAGAATATGCACTAAATGTCAGAATCAAAACGAGAAGTCACCGTTCAGGGGAGATGGTTAGTGAGCCAGGTCGCGCAGGCAGAGGAGCGCGCGCCGGGGCCTATCAAGGTCCTGGTGATCGATGACAGCAACACCATCCGGCGCAGCGCCGAGATGTTCCTCCGCGAGGCAGGCTACGAAGTCATTCTCGCCGAAGACGGCTTCGACGCGCTGGCGAAGATCGCCGACCACCAGCCGCGGCTGATCTTCGTCGACATCATGATGCCGCGCCTGGACGGCTACCAGACCTGCGCGCTCATCAAGCAGAACCCGAAGCTCAAGGCGACGCCGGTGATCATGCTTTCGAGCAAGGACGGCGTGTTCGATCGCGCCCGCGGGCGCCTCGCCGGCTCCGACCGCTACCTGACCAAGCCCTTCACCAAGGAAGGCCTGATCGCGGCGGTCACCGACTACGTCAAAACCTCCTGAAAGGCCCGTATGACTATCAAAAAAATACTGATCGTCGACGATTCGCCCACCGACCGGGAATTCCTGAGCACGGTGCTGACCAAGAACGGCTTCAAGGTCACGACCGCCGACAGCGCCGAAGACGCCATGCTCAAGGTGAAGCAATCGCGGCCCGACCTCGTGCTGATGGACATCGTGCTGCCGGGACAGAACGGTTTCCAGGCGACGCGCGCGCTGACGCGCGACGAGGCGACCAAGACCATCCCGATCATCCTCTGCACGAGCAAGAACCAGGAGACCGATCGGGTGTGGGGCCTGCGCCAGGGGGCGCGCGACTACATCGTGAAGCCGGTCAACCAGGCAGAGCTCCTGGCAAAGATCAGCGCACTCGGCTGATGGGTTCCTCGGCCGTCACGACGACCGGACGGATCTCGCTGCGCGAGTATCAGCTCGCGCTTTCCGAGCGGCTGCAAAACGCCGAAGCGGGCGCGGCGCTGCCGTCCAAGCTCGGGTTCCAGGTGGCGGGCGAAGGCTGGCTGATCGAGCTCCGCGATGCGGCAGAAGTGATCGAGGTGCCGCCGATCTCGCCGGTGCCGCTCGCGCGCGGCTGGTTCAAGGGGGTGGCCAACGTGCGCGGCAATCTCTACAGCGTGAGCGATTTTTCGGCGTTCCTCGGCGCTGAGCCGGTCAAGCTCGGCGCCGAGGCCCGCCTGCTGGTGCTGAGCGAGCGCTTCCGCTGCGGCGCGGCACTGCTCATCGAGCGCTCGCTCGGCTTGCGCGCGCTTGGCGCTCTGGTTCCGGAGAGCGTCGCGGCGCCGGCGCCCTGGGTGCGCGCTCAGTACAGCGATGCGGAGGGACGCAGGTGGAAAGAGCTCGATGTGGCAGCGCTCGTGCAGCAGGAGCCGTTTCTCGGGGTGAGCGCATGAAGCGCCTCGCCGCGGCGCTCTGCTTCGCCCTCGCAGTGGCGCCACGCGCCTGGGCCGATCCGGGCGTCACGCCCAATCGCATCCTCCTCGGTCAGGCGGCCGTGTTCAGCGGTCCGGCGGCGCAGCTCGGCCTGCAGATGCGTAACGGCATCAAGGCGTACTTCGATTACGTCAACGCGAACGGCGGCGTGAACGGCCGCCGCCTGGACCTCGTCACCGAGGACGACCGCTACGAGCCCGCGGTTGCGCCCGCGGCGAGCAGGCGCCTCATCGAAGAGCACAAGGTCTTCGCGCTGCTCGGCTATGTGGGCACGCCGACCGGCGCCGCGCATCTGCCGGTGACCACCGCGGCGAAGGTGCCGCTCGTCGGCATGTTCACCGGCGCCGAGATCCTGCGGGCGCCAGTGAACCGCTATGTGTTCCACGTGCGCGCGAGCTACTACGACGAGACGGAGAAGATCGTCGAGCAGGTTGTCTCGACCGGCGGCAAGAAGATCTCGGTGTTCTACCAGAACGACGCCTACGGCGAGGCCGGGCGCAAGGGCACCGAGCTCGCCCTCACCAAGCGGGGTATGAAAATCCATTCGAGCGGCACGGTAGAGCGCAATACGGTCAAGGTCGAGGACGCGGTCAAGGCGATCAACAGCTCGGAGCCCGATGCGGTCGTCATGGTGAGCGCCTATAGCTCGTGCGCGGAGTTCATCCGGCAGATGAAGAAGGTCGGCAGCGGCGCCACCTTCTACAACGTTTCCTTCGTCGGCGCGAAGGCGCTCGCCGATGCGCTCGGCGCGGACGGCAGCGGCGTCGCCATCTCCCAGGTCGTGCCGTTTCCGTGGGGCACCTCGGTGCCGGTAGTCAAGGACTACCAGGCTCTTGCGAAGAAGGCCGGTCTCACCGACTACAACTTCAGCGCCATGGAAGGCTTTCTCACCGCCAAGGTGATGGTCGAAGGCCTGAAGCGCGCCGGCAAGAGCCCGACGCGCGAGGGGCTCGTCGATGCGCTCGAAGGCATGCGCGACGTCGACCTCGGCGGCTTCTACGTCAGCTATTCGCCCACCAATCACGCCGGCTCGAAGTTCGTCGACCTGACGATCATCGGGCGTAACGGCAAGTTCCTGCGCTAGAGGTGCGTCATGGGTAACCGACTCGAGATCCTCAAGATGCCGTTCGTGGCGCGTGGCGGGGGCGGCGCAGGCGCGACGCCGGCCGTCGCCTCAACTGCGCCTGCAAGCAGCGGACGCAAGCTCAAGTTCCTGGTGGTGTTGCTCGCCGTGGTGATGACCGTCAACGGTTTGGTCGTGGTGTACGACGCCCGCCAGGCGACCTTCAATACGCTCTACGTCGCGGCGGTCGGCAAGATCCGCATGCTGTCGCAGCGCCTTGCCAAGGCTGCGCAGCAGGCATCGCAAGGCAACCGCGAAGCGTTCAAGCAGCTGCGCGAGAGCCGCGACGAATTCAGCGCGCTCGTCAACCTGCTCTCTGCCGGGGGCGCGAGCGGCGGGGTGAACCTGCCGCCGACGCCGCAGACGGTGCGGCCGCTGCTGACGGCGCTCGAAACCGAGTGGCGCAAGACCGATCGCAACGCGGGCCTCGTCATCCGCGAGGAGCCGAACCTGGTGGCGCTCGGTGCCGCGGTGCGCGCGATCAACGATAACAACCCGGCGCTGCTCGAGATTGCCGACGAGGTCGCGGCGCTCAGCGTGCAAAGCGGCGCCACCTCTCGCCAGAACGCGATCGCCGCGCAGCTCGTGATGCTCACGCAGCGCATGGCGAAGAACGCCAACGCGATGCTCGCCGGCGACGTGATCGACCCGGAGGTGGCGTTCCTGCTCGGCAAGGACAGCAACACCTTCCGCGACCTGCTGCAGGGGCTGCTGCAGGGCAACGAGGCGATGCGCATCGCGCGCGCTTCCGATAGCGAGATGCGCGCCAAGCTCGGTGAGCTCGAGACCGGCTTCAAGGAGTACCAGGTGGCGGTGAGCCGCATCCTCGGCAACATGCAGCGCCTGGTGAACGCGAAGCGCGCGACACGTGACATGTTCAACGACAGCGAGACGCTGCTCGGCGCCGCCGAGCGGCTGGCGAGGGGCTACGAGGAGCTTCTCAGCGAGCGGCGCATCAACTTCATCGCGCTGGCGGTGGGCTCGCTCCTCGCTCTCGCGCTGCTGCTGATGATCGGCCGGGCGTATGTCGGCGACAGCCGCCGGCGCGCCGAGCAGAGCGAGCAGCAAAACCGCGAGAACCAGAACGCGATCCTGCGGCTGCTGGACGACATCGGCAACCTGGCAAGCGGCGACCTCAGGGTGCGCGCCAAGGTGACCGAGCACATGACCGGCGCCATCGCCGACTCGATCAACTACACGATCGAGGAGCTGCGGCGCCTGGTCGCCGGCATCACCAAGGCGGCCGAGCATGTCAGCAGCGCCACTCATGAGGCGCAGACCGTGAGCGCGGAGCTCCTGCATGCGACCCAGCGCCAGGCCGCCGAGATCCAGGGCGCAGGCCAGGCGGTGGCACAGATGGCGCAGTCGATGAACCAGGTTTCGGGGAACGCCAACGACTCGGCGAAGGTGGCCGAGACCTCGCTCAGCGCGGCGAACAAGGGCGCGCAGGCGGTGCAGAACGCGATCCGCGGCATGAACGACATCCGCGACCAGATCCAGGAAACCTCCAAGCGCATCAAGCGTCTCGGCGAGTCCTCGCAGGAGATCGGCGAGATCGTGCAGCTCATCTCCGACATCACCGAGCAGACCAACGTGCTCGCGCTGAACGCCGCCATCCAGGCCGCCTCGGCCGGCGAGGCGGGCCGCGGCTTCACGGTGGTCGCGGAAGAAGTGCAGCGGCTTGCCGAGCGCTCGGCGGAGGCGACCAAGCACATCGGTGCGATCGTGAAGAGCATTCAGCGTGACACGCAGGACGCGGTCGAGGCGATGGAGCGCAGCACGCGCGGCGTGGTCGAGGGCACCAGGACCGCCGACGAGGCCGACCAGGCGCTGCGCGAGATCGAGAAAATCTCCAACCGCCTCGCCGAGCTGATCGGCGCGATTTCAAACGCCACCCAGCAGCAGGCCGCCTCGGCGGCGCAGGTCGCCGGCAAGATGAAGATCATTCTGGGCGTGACACAGCTTACGAGCGAGGGCACGAAGAAGACTGCCGCCTCGGCCGCGCGCCTGGGCGATCTCGCCCAAGGACTGAAGAACTCGGTCGCCGGCTTCAAGCTCTCCTAAGGCGCCGCGCGAGGAGCGATGCCCGACACCACCATCCTTTCCTGGATCACCGCCGAGGTCGACCAGGCGCTCGAGCGGGTACGCGACCAGATCGCGCGCTCGGGAGCCGCGCCGCTCGACGCGCGCGCGCTCGGCGGCTGCCCCGAGCACCTGCACCAGGTGAGCGGCGCGCTCAACATGGTGGGCCTCGCGGGTGCGACGCGCTTCTGCGAGGCGCTCGAGACGACCCTCACCGGGCTGAACGGCTCGCGCGGCGAGGCCGCCGAAGTGATCGATCGCGCGGTGGCGGAGCTGAAGCAGTTCGTCGGCGACGTGGCGCGCGGCGAGCCGAACGTGCCGCTGCGCCTGTACCGTTCCTACCAAGCGCTCGTCGAGCTGCAGGGGCGCGCCGACTGCGCCGAGGTGGAGCTTTTCTTTCCGGACCTGACGCCGCCCGCGCCGGCGCACCCGCGGCCAAAATCGCTCGCCGAGGGCGAGCTCGCGGCCTTCCTGCATGCGCAGCGCACGCGCTGGCAGCGCGGCATTCTCGGCTGGCTTCGCCGGCAGAGCGCCGGGCTCGAGGAGATGCGCGAGACGCTCGACGCCATCCATGCGGTGGCCCATCAGCTGCCCGAGCGGCGCGCGCTCTGGTGGGTGGCGGGCGGGCTGGTCGATGCGCTGCTCGACGCAACCGAGGCGCAACGCCTTGCCCAGGCGCGCACGCTCTGGAACAAGCTCGACCTCTACATGCGCGACCTTGCCGCCGGCAAACGCGCCGACAACGAGCCGCTGCTGCGCGAGCTGCTCTACGCAATTGCGTGCTCGGCGCCGCTCACCCAGCGCCTGCGCGACATCAAGCGTGTCTACGCACTGGACGCGCTGGTGCCGCCGGTCTCGAGCGAAGCGCAAATCCGTGACACGCGCTCGCTCTGTGCAGAGCTGGGTGGCAAGCTGCAGGCGCTCTCGCAGATCTGGCAGCGCTACTTGGCCGGTGACGCGAACAGCGCCGGCACCTTCCGCGAGCGCGCGGCAGCGCTTCCTGCAAACGCTGCGGCCCTTGGCGATGCGCAGCTCTCCAAGCTTCTCGGCTCGCTCGCCGCCGCCGCGGACCACGTGCCGCAAAAACCGGCCGACGGCAGCGAATTCCTGCTTCTCGAAATGGCCTCCGCGTTCCAGCTTGCGCAAAGCATGCTGGAACACTTCGACGAGCCGCTCGCCGACACGGCCGAGCAGGTGGAAATCATGTCGCGCTGGCTGACGCAGGCGGCGGCCGGCAAAGCGAGCGGCAAGGCCCCGGCGGGCCTGCGCCCCGAGCTCACCCAGCACGTCAGCGCGCTGCAGCTTCGTGCTCGCGTGGCGGGCGAAATCCTGGCGAACCTCCACGCAGTAGAGCAGGCGCTCGACGCCTATGCGCGCGGCCATGCGGCCAAGGATGCGCTCGCCAAAGTAGCGCCGCAGCTGCGCCAGATTCACGGCGCATTGCGCGTGCTGTCCTGGGAGCGGGCGGCGCTCGTCATCGAGCGCTGCCAGGGGATGATCGCCAGGCTCACCCCGCAAAGCGCGGATCTCGATTGGATCGCCGAAGGACTGAGCAGCGTCGGCCTGTACGTGGGCCCCTGCGCGCAGGGACGCGAGCCGCGCGAGCAGGCGCTCGACCACTTCCTGGTACGCCTGGAAGAGCGGCCGGCGGTCGCGCCGAGCAGCGCCGCTGCAGCCCCGAGCGCGAAACCGATCGACGAGAGCCTGCTGCAGGTGTTCCTCGAGGAAGCCGTCGAGGTGCTCTCGAGCATCGCGGCAAGCCTGCCGAAATGCCGCGCCGAGCCGGGTAATTTCGAGGAGCTCGCCACCGTGCGCCGCGGCTTTCACACGCTGAAAGGCAGCGGCCGCATGGTCGGTCTGGCGGAATTCGGCGAGGCCGCCTGGCAGGTGGAGCGCGCAATGAACCAGTGGCTCGAGCGCCAGGTGCCGGCGACCGAAGAGCTCCTCGAGCTCGCCGCGCTCGCCCACGGCTTATTCACCGACTGGGTCGCACGGCTGCGACAGGGCGAGACCCCCGCAATCGATGCGCGGGCGCTCGGCGAGCTCGCCGCCAGGCTCGCGGGCGAAGACTCCGCCGTGACGCGCGTGCGCGAGGTGTATCTCAAGGAGGCTGCTCAGCATCTCGCCACGCTGAAGCGCGAGTTCGCCGCCTTCGGCGCCAATGCCGCGGGGGCAGCATCGGCCGCGTTCACCCGCGCGGCGCACACGCTTGCCAGCTCGTCGCGCACCGCCCGGGTGGACGCCGTGGCGCGCATAGCGGCCGAGCTCGAGCAGTGGATGCCGCTCGCCGAGCGCACTGTCGAGCCGGCCGACCGCCAGGTGATCGGCTCGGCGATCGAAGAGCTCGATGGGCTGCTCTCGGCGGTTGGCCGCGGTGAATCGCCCGGCGCGCCAAGCGAGCCGCTGGCCGCGCTGCAGGCGCTGAGGAACCGGCTGCTGGTGCCGGCGCGGCCGGCCGACAAGCGCGCGGTGCGCGACGATCTCGACGGCGCACTGCTGCCCGTATTTCTCGAGGAAGCGCACGAGCTCGTGCCGCAGGTCGTCGGCGATCTGCGCGCCTGGCGCGCGAATCCCGAGGACCGCACGGCCGCCGACGCGGTGAGGCGCGCACTGCATACGCTGAAAGGCAGCGCCCGCATGGCGGGCGCCATCCGGCTTGGCGAGCTCACGCACCTGATGGAGAGCCGCATCGAGTACGCGCTCGAAGCGGGCGAGGTCACGGCTGAGCTCTTCGACGAGCTGCAGGGCAAGCTCGACCGGCTGAGCGCCGACGTCGAGAAGCTCGGCGCCCCTGCCGCGCCGGCCGCCGCCGCCAAGGGCGCGCAGGCGCCGCGCGCGCCGGCCGCTGCCGCGATGCTGCGGGTGAACGCCGAGCGGCTCGACCGCCTGATCACCGAGGCGGGCGAGGCGGCGATCGCACGCTCGCGCATCGAGGCGGAGCTGCGCCAGATCAAGCAGGCGCTTGCCGATCTGAATGAGAGCATCGCCCGCCTGCGCACGCAGCTGCGCGAGGTCGAGATCCAGGCGGACAGCCAGCTGCAGTCGCGCCGCTCCGAGCTCGCCGAGCACGACCGCGACTTCGACCCGCTGGAATTCGACCGCTACACGCGGCTTCAGGAGCTGACGCGCATGATGGCGGAGGGCCTGAATGACGTGGCGACGCTGCAGCAGGCGCTGATGAAGAACGTCGGCGAAACCGACGCGGCGCTCCTGCAGCAGGCGCGCATCGGCCGCGATCTGCAGCAGGACCTGATGCGCATGCGCGCCGTGCCGTTCTCGCAGCTCGCCGAGCGGCTGAGCCGCATCGTTCGCCAGAGCGCGGCGGAACTCGGCCGCAAGGCCGAGCTCACCATCGAGGGCGCGCAGGTGGAGCTTGACCGCGGCGTACTGGAGCGCGTTGCGGCGCCGCTCGAGCACATGCTGCGCAACGCCCTGGTTCACGGCATCGAGGCTCCGGCGCTGCGCGCCGCGGCCGGCAAGCCCGAGCCCGGCCGCATCGCCATCAGCCTGCGCCAGGAAGCGAACGAGGTGGTGCTCGCGCTGGCCGACGACGGCGCCGGCCTCGACCTCGAGCGCCTGCGCGCCAAGGCGGTAGAGAAGGGCATGGTCGCGGCCGACCAGCCGCTCACCGAAGCCGAGCAGGTCCAGCTCGTCTTCATGCCGGGGATCTCGACCGCTGAAGCGGTGACCGAGCTCGCCGGTCGCGGCGTCGGCATGGACGTCGTGCGCACCGAGATCCAGGCGCTCGGCGGGCGCCTGGAAGTCACCAGCGCGCGCGGCCGCGGCACCACCTTCAGCATCTACCTGCCGCTCACCCTCGCAGTGATGCAGACCGTGATGGTGCGCGCCGGCGGCATGACGCTCGCCGTTTCCTCCGCCCTGATCGAGCAGGTGCTGCGCGTCAAGGCCGATGCGCTCGTGTCGTACTACGAGGCGGGCGCGATCGAGTTCCAGGGCCGGCAATATCCGCTGCACTACCTGCGGCAGCTCCTTGGCAGCCGCGCCGCCACCAACATCCAGGAGGACAACCTGCTCGTCCTGGTGAGGAGCGGCGTGCACCGCATCGCGGTACACGTCGACGACCTCGTCGGGCAGCGCGAGATGGTGGTGAAGAACATCGGGCCGCAGCTCTCGCGCATGCCGGGCGTCGCCGGCGCGACGGTGCTGCCGGACGGCGCCATCGTGCTCATCATCAATCCGGTGCAGCTCGCCCACCGCGCTCGCGCGCCGATGAGGACCACCGCCACGCCGGAGCTCTCGAACAACGCCACGCGCATCGCGCCGCTCGTCATGGTGGTGGACGACTCGCTCACCGTGCGCAAGATCACCGGGCGGCTGCTCGAGCGCGAGGGCTACCGCGTGCTGACGGCGAAGGACGGCGTCGATGCGCTCGAGCAGCTCAAGGGCGAGCTTCCGGTGATCATGCTGGTCGACATCGAGATGCCGCGCATGGACGGCTTCGATCTCGCGCGCAACGTGCGCGGCGACCCGCGCACCATGGACATCCCGATCATCATCATTTCCTCGCGCACCGCGCCCAAGCACCGCGCGCGCGCCGCCGAGCTCGGCGTCAACGGCTTCCTCGGCAAGCCCTACCAGGAGTCCGAGCTCTTGCAGCAAATCGCCGCTTTGGCCCGCTCATGAAGTTCGAGCTGCAGGAGCACATCGGCAAATATCCGCTGCTGCGCGAGATCGGCGCCGGCGCGACCAGCAAGGTGTACCTGGCGCGCGATCCCTTCGCCGAGCGCGATGTCGCCATCAAGGTGTTCCTCTTCGACAAGGACGCGGACGGCGAGCAGGAGCGCATGAAGCACAAGTCGTTCATCGCCGAGGCCTCGCTCGCCGGCAAGCTCGCCCATCCGCACATCGTCGAGATCTACGACGCGGTGGTCGAGCCCGGCCGCAGCTATCTCGTGATGGAGTACGTGCCGGGCACGACGCTCGAAGCGCACGCCGACGTCGCGCGCCTCCTCCCCGTCAGCAAGGTGGTCGAGATCATCTTCAAATGCATCCGTGCGCTCGAGTACGCGCACCGGCACGGCGTCATCCACCGCGACATCAAGCCGGGCAACCTGCTCCTTTCGGAGAGCGGCGAAACCAAAGTGAGCGACTTCGGCGCCTCGTTCCAGCAGAAGCTCCAGGACACGACGCAGATCAGCGGCGTCGGCTCGCCGGCCTACATGTCGCCCGAGCAGGTGCGCCTCGAGCCGCTCACCCACCAGACCGACATCTACTCGCTCGGCGTGACCATGTACCGGCTGCTGACCGGCCGGCTGCCGTTCACCGCCTCGACCCAGCCGGCGCTCACCTACGCCATCCTCAACACCGCGCCGCAGCGCCCGGCGATGCTGCGGCCCGAGCTGCCCGGGCTGCTCGACGCCATCGTCATGAAGGCGATGGAGAAGAACCCCGCGGCGCGCTACCAGTCCTGGCTCGACTTCGGCAAGGATCTTAGCCAGGCCTTTGCCAGCCTGCGCCTCAACGGCGCCTCGGTGTCCGACTCGGAGAAGTTCACCCGCCTGCGCGACTTCGCCTTCTTCGCCGACTTCAACGACGTCGCGCTGTGGGAGCTGATCCGCATCGCCACCTGGAAAACCATCGCGCCGCAGACCGTGCTGATCCGCGAAGGCGAGACCGGCGAGAGCTTCTATTTCCTGGTCGAGGGCGAAGTCGATGTCACGCTTTTCACCAAGCTCCTCGCCACCGTGAAAGCCGGGCGCTGCTTCGGCGAGCTGCTTTACTTCGCCGAGCGCTCCCAGCGGCGCACCAGCACGGTCACCGCGCGCACGCCGATCACCGTCATGGAAGTAAAGGCGGACGCCATGCGCGCCGCGACCGACGCCTGCCAGGCGGCCTTCAACAAGGCCTGCATGCGCGTGCTGATCGAGCGGCTGGTCGACTCCAACCAGCGGCTCGCGCAAGCCGCCTGAAGTTTCGGGTTTTCGTCACAGCGGGTCCCAGCTGAATACATCCTGCGAGCGCTCGAGCGCATAGAAATGCGCGCGCAGCGCCGGCATGGCGTGCGTCGCGATCGCCTCGGCGCTCCAGCCGCCCTCGCGATGCACCGAGCGCAACGGCCGGTTCTGCGACATGAGGAAGATCTCGTTGCCGCGCACCGCAAAGATCTGCCCGCTCACCTCGCGCGCCGCATCTGACGCCAGGTAGAGCGCGAGCGGCGCAATCTTCGCCGTCTGCATGCTCTTCAGCTTTTCGACTCTCGCCTGCTGGTCCGGGGTCTCGGCGGGTATCGAGCCGATCATCCGGCTCCAGGCAAACGGCGCGATGCAGTTCGAGCGCACGTGGTACTTCGCCATGTCAAGCGCGATGGATTTGGAGAGCGCAACAATGCCCAGCTTGGCGGCCGCATAGTTCGCCTGGCCGAGGTTGCCGACCAGGCCGGAAGTGGAGCTCATGTGGAGGTACACGCCCGACTCCTGGCCCTTGAAATGCGGCGCCGCGGCCCGCGCGACGTAGAACGAGCCATTGAGATGCACATCGATCACCGCGCGCCAGTCATCTGGCGACAGGTTGAAGAAGAAGCGGTCGCGCAGTATCCCGGCGTTATTCACCACGACATCGATCCGCCCGTAGCTATCGAGAGCGGCCTGCACGATGCGATTCGCGCACGCCCAGTCCGCCACGCTGTCCGTGCTCGCCACTGCCGTGCCGCCGGCGGCGCGGATCTCGGCCACCACGCGCTCGGCCGGCGCGCTGCTTACGCCTTCGCCTTTTACCGAGGTGCCGAGATCATTGACCACTACCTTAGCGCCCGCTGCGGCCATCGCCAGCGCAAAGTCGCGCCCGATGCCGCCACCGGCGCCGGTGACGAGCACCACCTTGCCTTCGAGCATCGCCGTATTATGCGCGCGCGATGACCGCGAACCTCGACGCCGCGCTGAATGCCGAATCGGTCGCGATCATCGGCGCCTCCGACAACCCGCACAAAGTCGGCGGCCGTCCGCTGCTCTATCTGCAACGCTACGGCTATCGCGGCGCCATCTATCCGATCAATCCCGGCCGCGCCACGGTGCAAGGCATGCGCGCATTCGCGCGGCTGCAGGACACGCCGGCGCCGCCGCAGCTCGCGATCATCGCCATCGCCGGCGCCGAAGCCGTCGCTGCGGTCGAAGCCTGCGCAGCGCAGGGCGTGAAAGTCGCCGTGGTGATGACGTCGGGCTTCGCGGAGACCGGCGAGGAAGGCGCTCGCGCCCAGGCGCGTATGAGCGCCGCGGCGCAGGCCGCCGGCATGCGCCTGATCGGCCCGAATTGCCAGGGCCTCGCAAATTTCGCGACCGGCCTGGTGGCGAACTTCTCGACCATCTTCCACGAGCTCGAAGGACGCGATGGACCGGTGGCGATCGTCAGCCAGAGCGGCGCGAACTCGCAGGCGATCTATACGCTCCTTCGCGAGCAGGGCGTGAGCGCGCGCCATGTGCACGCCACCGGGAACGAGGCCGACGTGACGATCGCCGATCTCGCGGCCGCGGTGGCGCGCGACCCGGGCGTGCGGCTCGTGCTCCTCTATATGGAAGCGATCAAGGACCCGGCGCTCCTCGCCGCGGCCGCCATCGCCGCGCACGCGCGCCAGGTTCCGATCGTGGCGCTGAAAGCCGGCCGCACGGCGAGCGGCCAGCGCGCCGCGAGCTCGCATACCGGCGCGCTCGCCACGGAGGACCGCGTGGTCGATGCTTTCTTCGAGCGCTACGGTATCTGGCGCGCCGCCGATCCGCACGAGCTGGTGCGCGCCGCCGCGCTCTACCTCGGCGGCCTGCGGCCGCGCGGCAAGCGCCTCGCGTTTGTCAGCAACTCCGGCGCGAGCTGCGTGATGGCCGCCGATCATGCCGAGCGCCGCGGCATACCGCTCGCGCTGCTCTCGGCGAACGCCAGAGAACGGCTGCGCAACGCGCTGCCGGCGTTTGCCGCGCTCGCCAATCCGATCGATGTCACTGGCGCGCTCCTCAGCGACTCCGGGCTGCTCGGCGCCGTGCTGCCGATCATCGGCGAGGACGCGCAGACCGATCTGCTGCTTCTCGCGCTGCCGATCGCCGGTGCGGGATACGACGTGCCGCGTTTTGCGCGCGACCTCGCGCAGTTTCAGCAGACACACGGCATCGCGTCTGCCGTCGCGGCGCCGCAGCCCGCGGTACGCGAGCCATTTGCCGCTGCCGGCGTCGCCACCTTCGCGCGGGAAGCCGAGGCGATGGACGCGCTGGCCCAGCTCGCGGATCACGCGGCGCGCTTGCGGCGTCCGCCGCCGGCAGCGCTGCGCCGCATGCCGGCTGCTGGCAAGACGCGCTTTCTCAGCGAGGCCGAGAGCCTCGCGCTGCTGCAAGGAGCGGGGCTGCCGGTGATCGAGCATCGCCTGTGCCGCGATGAGCGCGAGCTCGACCAAGCGCTTGCAGCGCTCGGTGCCGATATCGTGCTCAAGGCCTGCTCCCCCGATCTGCCGCATAAGAGCGACCATGGCCTCGTCGCCCTCGGTCCGCGCGACCCGCGCGCCGAATTCCGGCGCCAGCGCGCGCGCTGCGCTTCGCTTGGCGCGCGGTTCGACGGTGTCATCGCGGCACGCCGCGCGCGTGGCGGCCATGAGCTCGCCCTCGGCGCCCGGCTCGATGCGCTGTTCGGGCCGCTCGTCCTGGTGGGCGAGGGCGGCATCTACCTCGAGGCGCTGAAGGACTACCGGCTGCTGCTCGCGCCCTGCACCGAGGACGAGGTGCTCGCGAAGCTCGCTGAACTGCGCATTGCGCCGCTTTTGCGCGCCCTGCGCGGCCAGCCGGCGCGCGATGTGCGCGCGCTGGCGGCCATGGCCGTGAAGCTCGGCGACGCGCTCATTGCCTGGGACGGCGAGGTCGCCGCCGTGGACATCAATCCGCTGATGGTGTTTGAAACCGGCGCATTGGCGCTCGATGCGCTGGTCGAGCGTCGCCTGGACGAGTGAGGCGAAAAAGGCGGGGGCTATAATTTTCCGGCCATGAAGGTTCTCGTCGCCGTAAAGCGCGTCGTCGATTTCAACGTCAAGGTCCGCGTCAAGGCCGACCACACCGGGGTCGAGACCGCGAACGTCAAGATGTCCATGAATCCCTTCGACGAGATCGCCGTCGAAGCCGCGGTGCGGTTGAAGGAAGCCGGCGGCGCGAGCGAAATCGTCGCCGTGTCCTGCGGCGTGGCCCAGTGCCAGGAAACGCTGCGCACCGCGCTCGCCATCGGCGCCGATCGCGCCATCCTGGTCGAAACGACCAGCGAGCTGCAACCGCTCGCGGTGGCGAAGCTGCTGAAGGCGATCTGCCAGAAGGAGTCGCCGCAGCTCGTCATCATGGGCAAGCAGGCGATCGACGACGATTCCAACCAGACCGGGCAGATGCTCGCGGCGCTCCTCGGCTGGCCGCAGGCCACTTTCGCTTCGAAGATCGAGCTCGCCGAGGGCAAAGCCAAGGTGACGCGCGAGGTCGATGGCGGCCTCGAAACGGTGGCGGTCAAGCTGCCTGCGGTTGTCACCACCGACCTGCGGCTGAACGAGCCGCGCTATGTGACGCTGCCGAACATCATGAAGGCGAAGAAGAAGTCGCTCGAGACGCTCAAGCCCGAGGCGCTCGGCGTCGACGTCGCGCCGCGCCTTGCGACACTCAAGGTGGTCGAGCCGCCCAAGCGCAAGGCGGGCGCCAAGGTGCCGGATGCCAAGGCGCTGGTCGACAAGCTGCGCAACGAAGCCAAAGTGCTCTGATGAGCGTTCTGGTCCTCGCCGAGCACGACAACAAGTCGCTGCGCAAGAGCACGCTCAACACCATCGCCGCCGCGCAGAAAATCGGCGGCGACGTGCATTTGCTGGTCGCCGGGCACAATGCAGGGGAGGTCGCTAAGGCAGCGGCGCAGATCCCCGGCGTCAAAAAAGTGTTGCACGCGGATGCACCGCAGCTTGGCGAGGAGCTTGCGGAAAACGTCGCTGCGCTGATCGTCGCGCTGGCGAAGAACTATTCGCACTTGCTCGCGCCCGCGACCTCGACCGGCAAGAACATCATGCCGCGCGCTGCGGCGCTGCTCGATGCGCAGCAGATCTCGGACATTTGCGCGGTCGAGTCGCCGGATACCTTCGTGCGGCCGATCTACGCCGGCAACGCCCTCGCCACGGTCAAATCGAAGGATGCGATCAAGGCGCTCACCGTACGCACCACCGCATTCGATGCGGTGTCGGCCACGGGCGGCAATGCGCCGGTCGAGAGCGTGCAGCCGCCGCCCGATAGCGGGCTCTCGTCGCTCGTGAGCCGCGAGGTATCGAAATCGGAGCGCCCGGAGCTCACGGCGGCGAAGATCATCGTCTCGGGCGGCCGCGGCCTCGGCTCGGGCGAGAACTTCACCAAGGTGCTCGAGCCGCTCGCCGACCAACTCGGCGCGGCGATGGGCGCCTCGCGCGCTGCGGTCGATGCGGGTTTCGTGCCCAATGACTGGCAGGTGGGACAGACCGGCAAGATCGTCGCGCCGGATCTCTACATCGCGGTGGGCATCTCCGGCGCGATCCAGCATCTCGCCGGCATGAAGGACAGCCGTGTGATCGTCGCCATCAACAAGGACGAGGAAGCGCCGATCTTCCAGGTGGCCGACTATGGCCTGGTGGGCGATCTCTTCCAGCTCGTCCCGAACGTGGTGGAGGAGCTGAAGAAATGAGCACGCCCATATGAGTACCTACACGGCGCCACTTCGCGACATGAAATTCGTGCTGCGCGAGCTCGCCGGACTCGAGCAGCTGGCGAAGCTGCCGGGCTACGAGGAGGCATCGCCCGACACGGTCGATGCGATTCTCGAGGAAGCCGCCAAGTTCGCCACCGGGGTGCTCGATCCGATCAACTACTCGGGCGACCAGGAAGGCTCGACATGGGCCGAGGGCGCCGTGCGCACGCCGAAGGGCTTCCGCGAGGCCTATCGGCAGTTCTGCGAGGGCGGCTGGAACGCGCTGCCCTTCGAGTCGGAGTGGGGTGGGCAGGGACTGCCGCGGCTCGTTTCCACGCCGGTGCAGGAGATGTGGAAGAGCGCGAACTTGAGCTTCTCGCTCTGCCCGCTGCTCACACAGGGCGCGATCGAAGCGCTGCTCTTGCGCGGCTCCGAAGAGCTCAAGCGCCGCTACCTGCCGAAGATGGTCGAGGGCCGCTGGACCGGCACCATGAACCTCACCGAGCCGCAGGCAGGGTCGGATCTGTCGCTGGTGCGCACGCGCGCCGAACGCCAGAGCGATCACTACCTCATCTCGGGACAGAAGATCTTCATCACCTATGGCGAGCACGACCTCGCCGAGAACATCGTGCACCTCGTGCTCGCGCGCACGCCCGATGCGCCCGAGGGCGTGAAGGGCATCTCGCTTTTCGTGGTGCCGAAATTCATCCCCGGCCAGGACGGCGGCGCCGGCAAGCGCAACAGCGCGAAATGCGCCTCCATCGAGCACAAGCTCGGCATTCATGCCAGCCCGACCGCCGTCATGGTCTACGACCGGGCGGTGGGCTACCTCGTCGGCGAAGAGCACCGCGGCCTTGAGTACATGTTCATCATGATGAACGCCGCGCGCTTCGCGGTGGGGCTGGAGGGCGTGGCTATCGCCGAGCGCGCCTTCCAGCGCGCCCTCGCCTTCGCCAAGGAGCGCATCCAGGGTCGTGATCTGGTGCAGGGTGGAAAGCCGGTGCCGATCATCCGCCATCCGGACGTGCGGCGCATGCTGATGCTGATGAAGTCGCAGACCGAGGCGATGCGTGCGCTCGCCTATACGACGGCCGCGGCGATGGACTATGCGCGCAGGCACCCGGACGCGGGAGCGCGCAAGCGGCATCAGGCGTTCGTCGACCTGATGATCCCGGTGGTGAAGGGCTGGTCGACCGAGACGGGCATCGAGATCGCCTCCCTCGGCGTCCAGGTGCATGGCGGCATGGGGTTCGTGGAAGAGACCGGCGCCGCGCAATACCTGCGCGATGCGCGCATCACCACCATTTATGAAGGCACGACCGGCATCCAGGCGATGGACCTCGTCGGCCGCAAGATCGCGCGCGAGGCGGGCGCCACCGCCAAGGCGTGGCTCGCATCGCTGAAGGCTCTGGACACCGAGCTCGGCAAATCCGCCAACGCCGACGTGAAAGCGCTGCGCGCGCAGCTCGCGCAAGGCGTGCAGGCGGTGAGCGACTGCGTGAACTTCATCGTCGAGAGCAAGGACCCGCGGGCGATCTTCGCCGGCGCGGTGCCGTTCCTCAAGCTGATGGGCATCGTCGCCGGCGGCTGGCAGATGGCGCGCGCCGCGCTGGCGGCTGAAAAGGGCTTGAATTCCGGCGACCCCGGGTTCCTGCAGGCGAAGATCGCGACGGCGCGCTTCTATGGCGACCAGGTGCTGGTGCAGGCGCCGGCGCTGCGCGATACCGTCGTGAAAGGCGCGGCGGGCGTGCTGGCACTTCCCGAAGAACAGTTCCTGGCTGCGTAAGCTCGCCTTATTACTGGCACTGATCGCGGCGCCCGCGGCGGCAGCGGAGCGTACGCTTGCGGACTTCTTCCGCGAATTCACCGATCAATGGATGCGCGCCGATCCGAACCGGGCGGCGGCGACGCGCTACTTCTCCGGCGACGAGCAGGCGGCGCTCGAGCGCGAGCTGACACCGGAAACGCGCGCCTGGCGCCACCAGCGCGTCGAGCTCGCGCGCAATGGCCTCGCCGAGCTGGCGAAGTTCGAGCCGGCGCGCATGTCGCGCGACGAGCGCGTCTCGGCGCAGCTGATGCGCTGGCAGCTCGAGACGCTGGTGGAAGGCGAGGCGTACGAGGACTATCGCTTTCCGCTCGACCAGTTCAACGGCCCGAACGTCTCGCTCGTCAACACGCTCACCGTGCAGCATCCGATGCGCACAAGCGCCGATGCGCGCAACTACGTTGCGCGCCTCGCTCAGGTAGGGCTGCGCATGGCGGAAGCGACCGCCGAGGCCGAGCGCCTGGCGGCGAAGCGCATGATTCCGCCGCGCTTCATCCTGCGCTCGGCGATCGCGCAGATGCAGCACTTCATCGCCACGCCGCCGGCAAGGAACCCGTTGGTGGCCATGTTTGCCGAGCGCAGCGCGGCGATCGACGGGCTCGGCAGCGAGGAGCGCGACGCGCTCAGAGCCGCGGCCGAGCGCATCGTCGCGGCGCAGGTCTACCCGGCATGGCAGAAAGCGATCGCACTGCTGCAATCGCTCGAGCCCGCAGCCACCGACGATGCCGGATTGTGGCGCTTCCCCGGCGGCGACAAGGCCTACGCCTTCGATCTGCGGCGCTTTACCACCACCAAGGTCCCCGCGGAGGAAATCCACCAGATCGGACTGCGCGAGGTGGCGCGCCTCGAAGGCGAGATGGAGAAGGTGCTGGCGGGCCTGGGACGCACGCAGGGCACGCTCAAGGAGCGCACCAAGGCGCTCGAGCGCGATCTGGCATATCCGAACACGGACCAAGGCCGCGCGGCGATCATGGCGGACATCGAGCGCATTCTGCGCGACGCCGAGAAGCGCTCGGCGGCGCTCTTCGCCGAGACGCCCAAGGCGCCGGTCGTCGCCCAGCCCTATCCGCCGTTTCGCTGGGCAAGCGCGGCGGCGAGCTACAGCTTCCCGGCGCCGGACGGCTCGCGGCCGGGCACGTTCCAGATGCCGCTGCGGCCTTCGCAGCTCACGCGCTACGGGCTGCGCTCGCTCGTCTATCACGAGACCGTGCCCGGCCATCATTTCCAGATCGCGCTCGAGCAGGAGAACCCCGCGCTGCCGCGCTTCCGGCAACTGCGCGCCTACGGCTTCATCTCCGCCTATGGCGAGGGCTGGGCGCTCTACGCCGAGCGGCTCGCGGCCGAAGCCGGGTGGTACGAGGGCGACCCCGAGGGACTGCTCGGCCAGCTCGCCGCGGAGCTCTTCCGCGCGCGGCGCCTGGTGGTCGACACCGGTCTGCACGCGAAGCGCTGGACGCGCGAGCAGGCCATCGCCTACGGCATCGGCCCGAGCGAGGTCGAGCGCTACGTGGTGTTTCCCGGTCAGGCGTGCTCGTACAAGCTCGGCCAGCTCAAGATTCTCGAGCTGCGCGAGCGTGCGCGCGCCGCGCTCGGCGAGCGCTATACGCCGAAGGAGTTTCACCGCGCGGTGCTCGGCACCGGCACCGTGCCGCTCGAGCTCCTCGAGCACGAGATCGACGCCTATATTGCGAGGACCAAATGATCAGCATGAATAGCAGGATCGCCGCGCTGCTGATGGCGGCCGCCGTGGCCCTGCCGGCCGCGGCGCAGGACTATCCGGC
>DASREB010000124.1:0-7015 GCA_035652275.1 Burkholderiales bacterium | reverse complement strand
GTCTGGACCAAGGTCTTCGAGCGCTCAGGCGCGCAGTACCGACCGCCGACGCTCGTCCTCTACGACGGCCTGACGCGCACCGCGTGCGGCACCGGGCAGGCGGCAATGGGGCCGTTCTACTGCCCGAACGACGAGAAGCTCTACGTCGACCTCTCCTTCTACCGCGATCTGCAGAACCGCTTTCATGCGCCCGGCGATTTCGCCGAGGCCTACGTGGTGGCGCACGAGGTCGGCCATCACGTGCAGAAGCTCACCGGCCAGTTCCGCCGCCTCGAAGTGGCGCGCGGTCGCGCGCAAGGCGCAAGCGGCGTCTCGGTGCGCATGGAACTGCAGGCCGATTGCTACGCCGGGGTGTGGGGGCACTACGCCGGCATGATGAACGAGCTTGACCCCGGCGATCTCCAGGAAGCGCTGAACGCAGCCACCGCGATCGGCGATGACCGGCTGCAGCAGCAGACGCAGGGCCGCGTTGTGCCGGAATCATTTACGCACGGCACCTCGGCCCAGCGCACGCGCTGGTTCAAGCGCGGCTTCGACTCCGGCCGGCCGCAAGACTGCGACACCTTTTCGGCGGCGTCGCTCTAAGCGTCCTGCAGGCGCGCGCGGCGCGCGAACCACCGGCGGCCGAGATACATCGCAACCGTGAACCCGATCGCGGTGCTGCCGATGACGACATAGCTCACTTTCGCCGGATCCTCGAGCGCCACGATGATCTGGTGGCCGAAGATCAGCACGGCGATGAGCCCGGGCAAGAGGCTAAGCAGTGTACCCGCGGTGTAGTGCGTCACCGGAATGCGGATCGCGCCGGCCATGATTCCCTGCACCGCGAACGGCGGCGTCGGCAGCAGGTTGGCGGCGAAGATCGTGAGCACGCCGTGCTCGCGTAGCAACTCGGTAAAACTTTCGAATTTCCGGCCGGCGAGGCGCCGCACGGTGCGCGAAGGCAAGAGCCGCCCGACGCAATACGTGCTGAGCGCGGCGCCGAGCACACCGGCCACGATGCAGGCACCGCCGAGGTACAAGCCAAAGGCGACGATGGCGAGGAGCGAAAGTAGCGGCCGTGGAAACATTACAAACGCCGCCGGTGTGTATGCGGCCGCCACCGCCACCGGTCCCCATCGGGTAGCCCCGAGCAGGCGGGCGAAGCCGATCATGCGTTGCGGCGCGACGTAGCTCGCGAGCGGGGTGTAACGCCATGCCGCTGCGAGCGCCACGATGCCTAATGCGATCAGACCAAGCTTGGCCCAGGCGGGCCGCCGTTGCCGCGATGCCATAGGGCACCCCTTCTGCAACGGCTATGCCGTAGTCCGAGCGGAACGCCCTTTGCTGCAATCCGTCCGATTCAACTCTTTGTTGAAGGAGGCGGCTATGTTCCCTGCAGTACGAGACTGGTCCGAGGCGATGTTGACCGCGCTGGCGGGTGGCATGGCGATGTTCTTCGCCGCGATCCCGAAAGTGATCGCCTTCGCCATCATCCTTGTGGTGGGCTGGTTCGTCGCCGGCCTGATTGCGCGCCTCGCGGCGCGTGTGCTGCGCGCGGTGCATTTCAACCAGCTTGCGGAGCGCTCCGGATTCGGCGGCTTCGTGCGCAATATCGGGGTGCAGAACGATTGCGCCGGCTTCCTCGCCATGGTGGCGAACTGGTTCCTGCGCTTGATCGTGCTGGTCGTCGCCTTTGACGCGCTCGGCCTGCCGGCCGTGTCGGATGTACTGCGCGAGCTCCTGCTCTGGCTGCCGAACCTGGTGGTTGCGGTCGTGGTGCTGGTGATTGGCGGGCTGCTTGCCAATGCCGCCGCTGGCGTGGTGCGCGGCGCGACGGCGAGTGCGGGCTTCGGCCATCCCGACATGATCGCGAACATCGCGCGGGCTGCCGTGTGGGTTTTCGCCATCATCGTGGCGGTGAACCAGATCGGCATCGCGCGCGAGCTCGTCAATACGCTCTTCATGGGCGCAGTGGCCCTGGCGGTGATTGCGTTCGGCCTCGCCTTCGGCTTGGGCGGCCGCGATCTCGCCGCGGGTGTCCTGCGCCGGTGGTACGGCGAAGCGCAGGCCAACGCGCCAAAGATCCAGGAAGCCGCCGAACGTGCCAGTGAGCAGGCCGAGCGCCGCATGGGCATGACGGACCGCCGCATGGGCGGCGGCGGGCCGGCGCGCGGCCTCGCCGACAGAGAAGCAAGGTAGTCGCGGAAAAGCACGGGCGCGCGGGACTGCGCCCGAACTCCTGAACGGGCGCGCCCGTGCTGCTTCCGCGTGTCATGAAAGGGACTTCCGATGCGCGTCCGTAGCTTGGCCCTTGTGCTTGCGCTCACAGGCTTCTGCGCGGCGAGCGCGGTACTCGGCGCGGACCAAGCGCCTTGGGCAGGCGCTGCCGACGAGGGCGGTCGGCCCGCGGACCCGAATGCCGGATCGCGCGGCGCGCCGGCGCCGACACGCGCTGCTCCGCCAGTCGCCGCGCAGCCCTCGTCTAGCGAGCGCGCGCAGCCAACCTCGCGGGCCGCACACCGGACCCGCAGCGCGGTGAGCGGCGCTACGGCGGCCGACCGATCACAGCGCGCGAGCGCAGCAGCTGCGGCGGAGAGCGCTCCTTCGAGCCAAGGCGCGACGGCAGCGAGCGCTGCTAGCGAAGACCATCGCGGCTGGCGCGACCACGACTGGGGCTGGCTCGGGCTCCTTGGCCTCCTCGGTCTGCTCGGGCTCGTCGGCAGGCGGCGCCGCGAACGCGAGTACTACGCAGACGACGTCACGACGGAGGAAACGCGCGACACGCGCGTTTACGAGCCGTCGCCGCGCGCCAGCAGACCTTGATGGAAGACGAAAACCTCTGCGGCCGGCGGACGCTGAGGGCTAGCGCAGCACGCTCGCGTCGTAGATCATGCCCCAGACCTTCGCGAGATCGGATTTCGGGTAGTAGTCGACTACGCAGGCGACAAGCCAGTTCGCCGCGTGGACGATCTGCGTGACTTCAAAGGTCGCTTCCAATGGCGCGGCGCCCGGGTCGGGGTTGCGCAGCAGCACCTGGATGCGCTCGCCGAGGAGCCGTGCGTCGGCCTCGATGCCGGCGGTGTGCAGCATGCGGAGCGTAACGAACAGATTGCGCCGCTCGACTCTCATCGCCGGCCTACCTGCCGCGACAGGCGTTGCAGATAGGTGAGCGCCGCCGCGCGATAGCGCTCCCAGGCGGGTTGGCGTACAGCCATGGCGATTTCCTTGCGCGCCGCCGGCCGCAATCCCTCGCCGCTCACGAAAGCGAGGTATCGCGAGCGCGCTGCCGTCGAGCGCCGTGATCTCATGCCGCTCATGGGGCAAGCAGCGTGCCGCGGCTACCGCGGAGCGCCAGCGGTCGGCTTGTGGGCGAAAATTCCCTGAGCACGGAACATCGCCGCCGCCATCGCCGACTGGAAGACGGTAACGCCGATCTGCTCGTTGGCTACCAGATCGTCGAAGTCTTCCTCGCCACATAGGAAATCGAAACCCGTCGCGCCTTCCTCGATGGCATGCTCGATGGCGTACTGCAGCAGCACGCTGGCGGGATGCCAGGGCCCGTAACGCGGGTCGAACTCGGTCTGCATGACCACCACCCGTTCGCGCAGTCGCATGCCGCAAACGAGCGCGGCGATGCGCCCCCCAATCTGCAGGCAGTAAAGGCGCAGCCGGCCGTCCTGCGCGGCCTCCGCGAGCGTAGCGCGCGGGATCAATGGCGGCGCCACAACTGTGGCGCGCATCCGGCGCAGCATGGCAAGCGCATTGACGATGTCGTCCAGGGCCGGCTTGCCAGACGAAAAAACGGGCGGCCTGAGCGTCGAGTAGCGCCTGGCGGCGATGGCGCACCCGGGCGCGCCGCTCGGAGCGGAGCGAGCGCAAGTATTCATTCCAGCTCGCCGGCAGCGGCAGGTGCATCAGGCGGGCCGTGCGTTCCACTTCGTAGCGAAGCCCCGCCGTTTGCGCGGCATGGGGAAGCGTCATGGCGAGCGGGCTGCTGGCATCGATGTCGGCGAGCTGCAGCACGTCATAGCAGCGCATGGCGAGGAGTGCCTGCGCCAGCAGGCGCGCGGTTGCCGGGTCGCCGCCGTGCTCGAAGAACGGAGCGATGTTGTAGGGATTCCTTCCGCTCTGCGTGCCGAGCAGCCGCAAGACGCGCAGGCCCCAGCATCTTTCCACGTAGAGCGGCACGATGGCGCTTACCCCGCCGGCTCCCCGGGCGATGAGGATCTTCAGCGTGCGAGCGCGGCCGTGCTGCTCCCACCAGGCCACACCCATGTGTTGAACACGCTGGTGGTTGGCGCTTCTGTGTGCAGGCGGTCCCAGGCGCTGCGCAGCGCGCAGAACTCGCGTGTGCTTGTGACGAGGTGGAGCTCGGTCTGCGGCAGGCTGGTCGCCGTTTTGCCGGCAAGCGTGGCTGTCGCGGCCAACTGCGGCGGAATGTCGGTGGGCTGCATGCTGTCTCCTCGCGGCGACGGCCAATGTGCCACGCAGGAGCGTCGGGCGTTGTGGCCGGGCGACAGGCCGGCCGGACTATGCCCCCCAGGAGACGCTGCTTCTCGCTAGCCTACAGCGACCGACTTTATCGTCTTGGCGAGGTCCTCGTCCGTGTCGGCATAGCGTTCGGCGATGGCGCGGAACTCCTCGGCAATCGCCAGGAAGGCGTCGACCATGTCGGGATCGAAGTGCTTGCCCCGGCCTTCCTTGATGATCTCGAGCGCTTTGCTGTGCGGGAACGGCGGCTTGTACACGCGCCGCGATATCAGCGCGTCGTACACATCCGCTACCGCCATGAGACGCGCGGACACGGGGATGCGGTCGCCCGCGAGTCCCTCGGGGTAGCCGCTGCCGTCCCACTTCTCCTGATGGTAATGCGCGATCTCGCGTGCATGGCGCAGGAAGCTCGACGGCTCGTTGATCAGCTTCTCGGCCGTGGCGATGGCGTCGCGCCCGAGCGTGGTGTGCGTCTTCATCACCTCGAATTCCTGCGGCGTGAGCTTGCCCGGCTTGAGCAGGATCGAGTCGGGGATGCCGACCTTGCCGATGTCGTGCAGCGGCGCGGACTTGTACAGCACCTCGATCGTCTCGTCATCGAGCACGGCGCGGAACTTGGGATGGCTTTTCAGCTTGCGCGCAAGCGCCCGCACATAGTGCTGCGTGCGGCGGATGTGGTTGCCGGTTTCGTTGTCGCGCGTCTCGGCGAGGGAGGCCATCGCCATGATCGTCACGTCCTGGATCACCTGCAGCTCGCGCGTCTGGCGCTCCACTTCGCTTTTCAGAAAGGCGTTCTTGTCCTTGAGAAAATCCGCAACCGCCTTCAGCTTCAGCTGCGTGCGGATGCGCGCGAGCACGATCGGCGCGGAGAAGGGCTTGGGGATGTAATCCACGGCACCGGCATCGAAGCCCTGCTGCTCGTCCTCGATCTCCGACTTGGAGGTGAGGAACATCACCGGGATGGCGGCGGTGCGCAGGTCGGCCTTGAGCCTGCGGCAGACTTCGAAGCCGCCCATTCCGGGCATCACGACGTCGAGCAGGATGAGATCCGGCACCGGGTGCGCCGCCGCAACTTGCAGCGCGCGCTCGCCATTCGGGGCGACCTTGACGTGGTACCGGTCCCGCAGCAGACCGTGCATCAGGGTCAGGTTCTCCGGCGTATCGTCGACAACGAGTATGGTTTGCCGGTCGGTCTCGCTCATGACACCACCTCCTCGAGCCTCACGCCACGCTCGGCGGTGGCGTGGCGCAGCGAATGCAGCGCGGCTTCAAAATCGAAATGCGTCACCGCGCGTTCGAGCTCGCTGTACGCCGCGTCGGAGAAGAACGATTGCAGCGCGGCGCCGTGCTCGGCGAGATAGGTGACGGCGTCGCCGTCCGCGGCGGCCAGCATTGCGGCGAGCCGTGCTGCGTGCGTGGCGGCCGGTGCGCTGGGCAGCGTGGCGGCGGCATGGCCGTTGCCAACGGCGACCCGCAGCGACGCGAGAATCGCGCCGAGGCGCGTCTCGACCGCGAGGTGCGCATATTCGATGCCGGCGCGAACGCGAATCGCGTTCTCGAGCGTCGCCGCATCGGACTGCAAGGCCGCGAAGCCGATGTTCCCAGCGACGCCGCGCAGCGAGTGGGCCATGCGTTCGGCCGTCTCGAAATCCTGACGGGCGAGCGCCGCTTTGAGCCGCAGAGCAAGGTCGGCCTCCTGCTGCAGGAATTGCCGCAGCACGCGCAGATACAGCGCGCGGTTTCCGGCGACGCGTCGCAGCCCAGCGTTCGCATCCAGACCCTCGATGGCGGGAATGTCGCTGCTCGCCGCGGCCACCGCCGGGCGAAGCGCCACCGGCCTGCCGATCCAGCGGCCGAGCGTTTCATAGAGCACCTGCGGGTCGATCGGCTTTGCCACATGGTCGACCATGCCGGCGGCGAGGCAGCGCTCGCGCTCCTCGGCGAGCGCGTGCGCCGTCATGGCGATCACGGGCAGCGCGCCGAAGCCGGCGGCGGCGCGCAGCCGGCGCGTCGCTTCGAGGCCATCCATCACGGGCATCTGCACGTCCATCAGCACGGCGTCGAAGCCGGCAGGTCCAGCGGCGAGCAGGCGCTCAAGCGCCTTCTGTCCGTTGGCGGCCACCGTGACGCGGGCGCCCGCCTCCTGCAACAGCTCTACCGCAATCTGCTGGTTGATGTCGTTGTCCTCTGCAAGCAGCACGGCAGCACCGCGCAGCGCTTCATGCGGTGCCCTTTGGGCGGCCGCCGAGCGCGCAGCCTTGCGCGCTTCCGGTGCGAACAGCGAGACCACCGCGTCGAGCAGCGACGACGGACTCACCGGTTTTACCAGGAACGCATCGATGCCGGCGGTCTCGGCCTCGCTGCGCACGTCGTCGCGGCCGAACGCCGTGACCATGACGACGCGCATCGAGCGGCTCGCGGCGCGGATGTGCCTCACCGTCTCCAAACCGTCCATGTCCGGCATCTTCCAGTCGACGAATACGGCATCGAACGGATGGTCGAGCGCCGCCGCCTGGACCGCCGCCACGGCGTCCTTGCCGGT
>DASREB010000123.1:0-13391 GCA_035652275.1 Burkholderiales bacterium | reverse complement strand
ATATCGTGGATCTGCTTCTGCTTGCGCACCGCGAGGTCGTGCTGGCGCGGCAGGCGCACCTCGACCATCACGCTGTAGCGGTTGCCCTTGCGGTGCGAGCCCTGCTCGCGCGCGACCGTCACGTGGCAGCGCGTGATGTCGTCCGAGAACTTCTCCAGGTGCCCGAGCCGCTCGGCGACAAAACCCTCGACCCACGGCGTGCGCTCGATGTCCTTGAAGATGACTTCCGGTGCAACTTGCATCGTTCCTCCTAACGCCGTGGTCGGAGCAATAAATGTTCGCCGCCCGCGGCGACCGCGCACGTTATTTGCTCCCTGCCACGGCATTGATGACGGAGGAAAACCCATGACCCGCCTATTACTCGGACTCGCTGTCGGCGCCGCGAGCGCGTTCCTGCTGGATCCGCAGCACGGCTCCCGGCGGCGCGCCCTGATGCGCGACAAGGTCAGTCAAACCATGAACGACGGCCGCGAATTCGCCGACGCGGCGCGCGAGGATCTGCGCTCGCGCGCGCAAGGCATCGCCGCCAAGGCGCGCAGCTGGCGCGGCGCCGAGGCGCCCGACGAAATGCTGGAACGCGGGGCCGACGCGATACGCGATGGCTTCGGGCTCCTGCAGGAGAACTGGACGCCCGGCGTGCGCGCCGCGGCGGGCGGCGTCGGTGCGCTGCTCCTTCTCTACGCGCTAGCGCGCGGCGGCCTTACCGGCATCGGCGCGCTTGCCGCCGGCGCCGCGCTCCTCGGGCGCGCCGGCGCGAACCGGCCGCTCACCGCGCTCGCCCGGCGACGCGAGACCGCGTCGGCCTAACCGCCGGTCGGCCGCTCGGTCTTGGCGGTCGGCTCGGCGGTGCGCTCGGCGGACGACTGCGCTGGGCCGACCGGCGTGGTCGGCTTGGCGTCAGCGCGCGGTCGGCGCCTTCGGCTTGGGCGACCCCATACCGAGCGCCGTGACGGTGCGCTTGTCCAGCTCGCCGGTGGGCTCGACGCCCTTGGCGCGCTGGAACTCCTTCACGGCGGCCTCGGTCTGCGCATCGAGCTTGCCACTCGTCGGCACGCCGAGCTTGGCCTGCACGGCGGTGACGAGCTTCGCTTGCTGCGCGGCTGCGAGCCCTTCGTCCGCGAACGCGGGAAGGGAAAAGGCGAGCGCCGCGATGAGCATTAACGGCATCCTGTTCATGGCCTGCCTCCTTCTACGAAGGAAGCGCTGCAAACTGCATGCCTTAAAGCGTGGGGTTGTCGCTGGCGAGGCCGAGCGCCACGCGGCCGTAGGTGGTGGCGGCGATGTCGGTATTGAACGAGAAATGCTGCTTCACCGCGTGCGCGTCGCGAAACGCGCGCGGCACGGCGCCCGCTTCATAGAGCCCGCTCGCGCCGGCGAGGCCGTACATCACGTCGACGGCGCGCACTGCCCAGTCGACAGCGTACGCGCCTTCCAGCCGATAGCGCGCCTTGGTGCGCATGTCGGGCACTTCGCCCGCCTCGATCAGCGCCTGCGCCTCGCGGCAGTTCGCGAGCTGCACCAGGCGTGACGAACGCGCGTAGGCGGTCGCTTCGCCCAGGCGAATCTGCGTGCTCTGGATCTCGGCGACGCGTGCGCCGGTCATCTTGCCCGTCTTGGGACTGAAGTCGTCGATCAGCCCTTCCGCGATGCCAAGGGGCACGCCCGAGAGCATGTACGGAAAGAGCGCGAACACCGGCATCTGGAAAAGCGGCCCGGGATTCACCGCGCTGCCGGGGGTCGGGCCGCCCTTGGTATCGACTACCGCGAGCGTGCGGTGCTCGGGGACGAACTGCTCCTTCGCCTCGACGTCCTTGCTGCCGGTACCGCGCAGGCCGCCGGCGTACCAGTTGTCGATGATGTTGTACTGCGAGCGCTGGAGCAGAAACACGCGCTGCTCGGGCGGCGCGTTCTCATCGAGCCAGGCGAGCCCGGCGAGCATGTTCCACTGCGACGGATCGACGCCGCTCGAGAACGGCCAGCGCCCCGAGATGATGTAGCCGCCTTTCACCTTGCGCGCCCTGCCGGCCGGAAAGACGAACGATGACGCGATCATCGCATCGCGCGATTCGTTCCAGATCTCGTCCTGCGCCTCGCGCGGGAACATGCCGAGCATCATGTGATGCGCAGCGAAGTTCACCCAGTTCCACGCTGTTGAGGCGCACGCGCGTGCTAACAGCGCACCGAACGTAACGACGGCAGCAAATTCGAGCTCCGCGCCGCCCACGCGCCGCGGCTGGTGGATGCGGAAGAGCTCCGCCTCGTGAAACTCGGCGATCGTCGCATCCGGCAGGCGGCGCAGCTCCTCGCAGCGCGGCGCGCGCTCGCGTAGCTTGGGGAGCAGCGCCTCGGCGCGCGCCCAGAGCTCAGCGTAGCGATCGGTACCAGTCAAGGATTTCGGCTCCGGTGGCGAGCCACACGCCCGGCCGCTTGGTGATGTACTCGTAGAGGCGCTCGAGATACGCGATGCGATGCGGCACGCCGCTGATGTAAGGATGCACGCTGATCGCCATGACGCGCGCGCTCGCCTCGCCTTCCTGATGCAGCCGATCGAAGTGGTCGACGCCGCGGCGCAGCCACTCCTCGGAGCTCTGGTGAGCGATCAACATCATGGCGATGTCGTTCATCTCGACCGTGTAAGGCACGGAGACGATCGGCCCGCTCGCGGTGTTGATGGTGAGCGGCTGGTCATCGAGCACCCAATCGGCGACGTACTCGATGCCGGCTTCGGCCAACCAATCGATGGTGTCGTACGTCTCCGTCAAGCCCGGGCTCTCCCAGCCGCGCGGCGGCTTGCCAGTGAAGCTTTTTATCTCGTCGATGGTCTGGCGGATGGCCGCACGCTGGTCCTCGACATGGTGCATCGGCCGCTGCACATAGCCGTGCCCCATGAACTCCCAGCCCGCCTCGAGCGCCGCCTTCGCCACGCGCGGATAGCTGCGGCACACCGAGCCGTTGAGCGCGAGCGTCGCGCGGATGTTGAACTTGCGCAGGACCTCGACGAACCGCCAGAAGCCCACGCGCATGCCGTACTCGTGCCACGCCCAGTTGGGTAAGTCCGGAAGCAGCGGTTGGCCGAAAGGTGGCGTCAGCACGGTGCGCGGCATCGGCCGCTCGATCGACCATTCCTCGACATTGACAATGGTCCAGACGGCGACGCGCGCACCGCCCGGCAGGCGCAGCGCCGGCCGATCGACGATGGCGGAATAAGGGACGCGATCCTGGGGAAGCTTCATGCGTCGGCGCATCGTATCGGTGCGGGGCGCCGATTTCCAGCGGCACGCGTTTTGCTCTGGTCTGGGGACAGGAGAGCCACCATGAGGATACTCTTTGCAGTCGTCGTCGCCGCCGCCGCCTATTACTTCTACCGGCAGCGGCAGCCCGGACGCGCGAGCGGCTCGACCACCAATGCGAGCGACGCCGTCGACGACATCCACGTCCCGCACGACGCGGACACCGATGAGCATCTCGACGCGGGGGTGAAGGAGACTTTCCCGGCGAGCGACCCCGTGTCGGTGAGCGCCAAGGGCGAGACCGCCTGGGAGCGCCAACAGCGCGAAAAACGCAGCTAGACCGGTCGCTGTGTCGTCCGCGCGAAGGCGGGGATCCAAGCCTTTTTTTGAAAAAGGAGGCTGGGCAATTGCTCAGCCTCGCAGCCAGGCTTCGCCCGCGGCGTAAAGGCGCTTGAGCGCCGGGCTGCCGGGCGTCGGCAGGTCCGGCGTGACCTGCGCGCCCCCCGCGGCTTGCAGATAGGCGAGATGGCGATAGCCGACGGGATGGCGCGCGAGCGCCGCGCGATCGAGCGCGAGGCGCACGCCGGGATCCACCGCGTCGATGCGGTCCTTCTCGTAAATCATTTGCCGCTGCTGGATGCGCCATTGCTGCGCGACGCGCACGAACCGGTCGTATGAGCGCGCGTAGCACGTCACGTCCACATCGATATCCTGCAGCCGGCCGCGCACCAGCAGCACCAGACGCGTTTCGGCGATGGCGCGGTCGGCGTCGAGCTCCACCGCGCAGGCGCCGACGAAATGCTGCGAGCCGCCGAGCGGCCGGGCTGCGATGCGCTCGATGAACTCGCGCGCCGGGCCGACGAACCACGTCGTGTGCTGGATCGCGTCCTCGGTATAGAGCGTGCGCAGCTTGTCCCAGCGCCCCGTGTCGCGCCAGAGCGCCCAGTTCGCCACGGCGTTAATGATGGCGAAGCGATCGGCGAGCTGGGCCTCGCTCATTGCGGCCGAATCCCCGCCTGGCGCAGCACCGGCGGCCACTTCTGTGCTTCGCGTTTCACGAAGGCCTGCATCTCCTCTCGCGACATCGAGATGATGCGCCAGCCGTTTGCTTCGAGCCGGCGGCGCAGCTCCGCATTTTCCAGCATGGTGTGCGTCGCGCTGCGCAGCCGCTCGATCACGGCCGCCGGTGTCTTCGCCGGCGCGAAGAGCCCGAGCCAGCTATCGAGGACGAAATCGCGCAGGCCCGCTTGCGCCGCGGTGGGCACGTCGGGCAGGAGCGCGTCACGCACCGATCCGGACGTCACGTAGGCCTTTACGCGGCCATCGGCGATGAAGGGTCGCGCGGTGGTGGTGTTGTCGAAGAAAAGATCGACGCGTCCCGCGAGCAGATCCAGATACGCCGGCTGCGCGCCCTTGTAGGTCACCTCCAGCAGGTCGATGCGCGCGTAGTGCTTGAGGAGAAGCGCGCTGATGTGCTGGCCGGTGCCGATGCCCGAGGTGGCGATGGAGAGCTTGCCGGGATGCGCGCGCGCAAAATCAACCAGCTCGCCAAACGTCGGCTGCGGCAGGTCCCTGCGTCCGACCAGAGCGTAGGTGAAGGCGCCGACCATCGCGACGGGCGCGAAGTCGCGCACCGGGTCATAGCGCATATCCTGATGCAGCGCCGGATTGAACGCCATGTTGGCAAGCCCGCCGATGAGCAGCGTGTAGCCATCGGGCGGCGCGGTGGCGACGGCCTGTGTGCCGATCAGCGTTCCTGCTCCCGGCCGATTCTCGACGACGAACGCCGCGCCGAGCTGCTGGGTGAAGCTCTCGGCGAGCAGCCGGCCGATGACGTCGTAGCCGCCGCCCGGCGCGCTCGGCACGACGATGTGCACCGCGCGGCTCGGATAGTCCTGCGCGAGCGCTGCCGAAGCGGCGAGCGCCAGCGCCGCGAATAACCGCGGCCCCGACCCCGAATTCAATCGAGCGCCTTCAGGCGCGGCAGCACGCCGCGCGCGAAGCGCTCCATGTTGGCGCGGGTGAGCTCGGCGGGCAGCGTGCCGAACTGGCACATCACCAATAAATTGCCGAAGCGCATGTCCTTCCAGTACTGCTCGAATGCGCGATACACCGTCTCGGCGCTGCCGCAGACGAAAAGGCCGAGCTCGAGCGCCTGCTCGAGCGTGACGTCGCCGAACATCTGCGCCTTCGCCTTCATCACGTTCTTCAGCGACTCGCGCGAGGTGTAGCCCGGCGGCAGCAGCATCTCGAGCGGCATGCGCACGTAGACATTGCGGAACGCTTCGAAGTGCTGCTTCGCCTCGGCGCGCGCCAATTGATCGGTCTCGCCGACGTACACCGGCACGGCCCAGCCGAGCTGCCGGTCCTCGCACGCATAGCCGTAGCCGGCGCAGGTGTCGCGGTACTGCTTGAGATAGCGCTGCACCACCTTCACCGGGCTGAAGGTCTGCAAGTAGGTGTACCGCCGGTCCGGGTGCGAGGCCCAGTCGATCGTCTCCTTGCTGCCCTGCGACGGAATCCAGATCGGCGGGTGCGGCTTCTGGTAAGGCCGCGGCCAGAGATTGACGTAGCGCACGCGGTAGTGATGGCCGTGGAACGGGAACGGCCCGGGCTCGCTCCAGGCGCGCACTATGAGATCGTGCGCCTCGTGGAAGCGATCGTGCGAGAAGGTCGGATTCACGCCGAAGGTGTGGTACTCGGCGCCGATGCCGCGCACGAAGCCGCTGATCAGGCGCCCGCCGCTGATGACATCGATCATGGCGTGCTCTTCGGCCACCACCATCGGATGCGCCCGCAGCGGCAAGGCGCTGCCGAGGATCGCGATCTTCACGCGCTGGGTGCGCCGGGCGAGCGCCGATGCGGTGACGATCGGCGATGGCATGAGGCCGTACGCCGTCTGGTGGTGCTCGTTCACCGCCACCACATCGAAGCCGAGCTCCTCGCCGTATTCGAGCTCGTCGAGATAGCGGTTGTAGAGGCGGTGCCCTTTCTGCGGATCGAAATTGCGGTTCGGCAGCGTCACCCACACCGTGCCGTTGCGGCGCCCCTCGCCGAGATCGAGGTCGGCGTACGGCATCAGGTGGAACAGCACTATTTGCATGCGAAGCGCACCACGAAATCGCAGAACTCTTCCGCTTTTTCCACCTGCGGCAGATGGCCGCAGTGCTCGAAGATCTTCAGCTGCGCCTGCGGCAGCAGGCGTTTCAGCTCATCGGCAATGCCGACCGGCAGCACCCGGTCTTCCTTGCCCCACACGATGGCGACCGGCACGTCGATGCGATGCAGCCACTTCGGCAGGAACGGGTCGTGCAGGCGCGGCTCCCAGGCGAGGCGAGCGGTGGTGTGGCGGTTCTTGAGCCCGAGGTCGATCGCTTCCGGCGTGACGGGAATCGCGAGGCGCTCTTCCGCGAAGCGTTGGTCGTGGAAGAGCTGCCGCACGGTGTCCTCGGGCGAGAGCAGGAAGATGTCGGCCGGCTCCGCGCCCGGCGCGGCGATGCCGGCGGGGCTCACCAGCACGATTGAGGCGATGCGCGACGTATTGCGCACCGCGATCTCCATCGCCATCCAGCCGCCCATCGAATTGCCGACCAGGACGACGCGCTCGAGCTTCAGCGCGGCGACGAAATCGAGATAGAAGTAAGCGAGATCATGGATGTTCTCGAGCCAGTCCGGCTCCTCCGACTGCCCATAGCCAGGATGGTCGGGCACGATGAGCTCGAAGCGCTGCGCAAGCTGCTCCATGAAGGGCAGCACTACCGGCATGCCGCCGGCGCCGTGCAGAAAGAGAAGCGGTGCTCCTTTGCCGCCGCGGCGGTAACGCGTGCGGCAGCCGTCGAGCTCGAGGGTGTGATCAGTGAACGGCATGGGCGAGGCGCCGGCCGGCGACGCCGGACTCAGTGATGACCACCGGAATCTCGGCAAAGTTCATGGGCGCCATCACGTGCGCGCCGGCGACGCCCGGAATCTCGGCGAGCTCGCGCAGCACCTCGACGCAGATCCTGCGTCCCTCGAGCTTCGGGTCGGCGGCGCGCTCGAGCCGATCGACATAGGCGTCGGGAATGATCGTGCCGTAGAGCTTCTCGCGCATCCAGCGCGCCGAGCGGGCCGACGGAATCGGCGCCACACCGATAAGCATCGGCACGCGCAGGCCGGCGTCGGCGAGGCGCTGCAGGTAGCGGCGCACGACGGCGGTGTCCATGCAGAACTGCGTCTGCACGAAATCCGCGCCCGCTTCGAGCTTCGCCTTCAGGCCTTTCGGCTCCCAGCCGGCGGGCGAGTCGAGCGGCACGTCGGCCGCGCCAAGGACGAGCCTCAACTGCGGGCCATCGATCCTGGTGCCGGTGGGCAGTGCATTTTCCGTGCGCATGCGATGCGCCATGGCGAGCAGCGTGCGGCTGTCGAGGTCGTACACGGATTTGGTGTCCGGCTGATCGCCCGCTTTCGGATCGTCGCCGCCCAGCACCAGGATATTGCGGATGCCAAGCGCCGCCGCGCCGAGGATGTCGCCCTGCAGCGCGAGGCGGTTGCGATCGCGGCAGGTCATCTGGAAGATCGGCTCGATGCCGCTTTGCACGAGGAAATGCGCGGTGGCGAGGCTCGAGAGATGCACCTTTGCGCCGGCGCCATCGGTGACGTTGACCGCCGTGGCGAGGCCTTTCAGCGGCATCGCGCGGCGCAAAAACTCCGCGGGGTCGGTGGAGACCGGCGGCGTGATCTCCGCCGTGATGACAAACTGGCCGCTTCGCAGCTTCGCCTGGAGTTCGCTCGCTGCGCGCCGCTCGGCAACCATGGGCCGGCGATCTTATCCGATTCAGGTTGAACCAATGTCGTTCCCGCGAACGCGGCAACCCATCGTTTTAAAAGCCGGCCCCCGCTTCGCTTGGCGATGCAGGGAGCTTTCATAATTGCGACCCTGGATCGCAATTCATGCCTGAGCTGCCCGACGTTACGGTCTACATCGAAGCGCTGGAGAGCCGCGTACGCGGCAAGCGCCTGGGGCGCGTGAAGCTGCTCAATCCCTTCATCCTGCGCACGGCGGTGCCGCCGATCAGCCAGGCCGAGGGCAAGCTCGTGACCGGCATCCGGCGCGTCGGCAAGCGCATCGTGCTCGAGCTCGAAGGACCGCTTTATCTCGTGCTGCATCTCATGATCGCCGGGCGGCTGCGCTGGCTCGAGCCGAAGGAAAGGCCGCCGGGACGCATCACGCTCGCGCTGCTCGAGTTCGAGAACGGCACGCTCGCCTTTACCGAGGCGGGCACCAAGCGCCGCGCGTCGCTTCATCTCCTGAGCACGCTCGCGGGACTCGATCCCGGCGGCGCCGAAGTCTTCGCAATCGATGAGGGCGATTTCGCCGCACGCCTGCGGCGCGAGAACCATACGGTAAAGCGCGCGCTCACCGATCCGCAGCTCTTCGCGGGCATCGGCAACGCCTACTCGGACGAAATCCTGCACCGCGCGAAGCTCTCGCCGATCGCGATGACGGCCAAGCTCACCGATGAGGAGATCGAGCGCCTCTACACCGCGACGCGCGACACGCTCAGCGATTGGACGACGCGCCTGCGCGCCGAAGCGGCGGGCGGCTTTCCGGACAAGGTCACCGCCTTTCGCGAAGGCATGGCGGTGCATGGCCGCTACGGCAAGCCCTGCCCGGTGTGCGGCGCGCCGGTGCAGCGCATCGTGTTTGCGGAAAACGAAACGAACTACTGCCCGCGCTGTCAGACCGGCGGCAGAATACTGGCCGACCGGGCGCTCTCGCGGCTGCTGAAGAAGAGCTGGCCGCGCACCCTCGACGAACTGGAGACATGACCATGAACCGCCGCAGCCTGCTCACCCTGCTCGGCCTTGGTGCCGCCGCAGCGCCGGCCCTCGCGCAGCAGAAGAAGTCAGCCGCCAAGCACCGCGTGATCTTCCAGGTGAGCGACAACGACCCGGCGCGCTGGCAGCTCGCGCTCAGCAACGCGCGCAACGTGCAGACCGATCTCGGCAAGGAGAACGTGCAGATCGAGATCGTCGCCTATGGCCCGGGCATCGAGATGATGAAGGCCGAATCGAAGGTGGCGGGCGGCCTCGCCGGAGCGCTCGATACCAGCATCGGCCTGATCGCGTGCGAGAACACCATGCAGAACAACAAGGTGTCGCGCGATGAGATGTACGCCGGCATCGGCTTCGTGCAGGCCGGCGTCACGCACCTGATGAAACGCCAAAAAGAAGGCTGGGCCTACATCCGGCCCTGATTACACGGCGCCCGCCTCGCCGCTCGGCGCAGTGTTGTTCGAGAGCCAGCGCGCCTGCTCCTGGAACTGGCCGATCGCCTTGCGCTGGTTCTCGGTCGCGAGCTGCACGAGAGTGCCCCAATAGCTCATGGCGCGCTCGAACTGGTCGCCGGCGAGCCGGGTCTGCAACGCCATCAACTCATCCAGCGTGGTCGCCCGCGCGAGCTCATCGACTGATTTCGTCTGCTGGTCGATGGCGGTGCGGATCGCGACAAGCTGCTGGTTTTGCAGGCGCTCGGCGGTCTCGAGCGACGCTTTCATCATGTCGGCCGCGGTTTTCAGCCCGGCGCGATAGAAGTCGAACAGCTCCACCTGCGGTTGGGTCATGTATTGCCTCCTCAGCGAACCCGATTGCGCGGTTCTCCCTTGCGCCCGTTTGTGCTTTTTACCGACTGGCCGGACTATACCCCCAGGTGGAACGTGAGGGAGCGCTCTCCTTTTAATGGCAGCCAATGCAAAACGTCGTGCGCCTCGCAGATTACCGGCGCCGGCGCGCCGGCCGCGGCGCGCGACGCTCGCCCGCGCAGGACTCCGGCGCGCAGTACTACTGTCTGCGCTGCGACGCCGACGAGTTTCGTCTCTACGCGTCGGGCATGGTCCATTGCGCGCACTGCGGCGCGCTGATGCGTAACCTGCTGGTCTGCGGTCCCAAGACCGAGGAAGCGCCTCCGCAGTAACTGCTGCGAAGCCGGTAAAATTGCCGGCAAGTGAAGCAGGAACAGATCTCCGGCGACGCGATCGTCATCCGCGGCGCCCGCCAGAACAACTTAAAAAACCTGAGCCTAGCGATCCCGACCGGCGAGCTCGTCGTCGTCACGGGCGTTTCCGGCTCCGGCAAGTCGTCGCTCGTCTTCGACACGCTCTACGCCGAGGGCCAGCGCCGCTACGTCGAGACGTTCAGCCCGTACGCGCGGCAGTTCCTCGATCGCATGGACAAGCCGCAGGTCGATGCCGTGGAAGGCATCCCGCCGGCGATCGCCATCGACCAGACGAACCCGGTGCGTACCTCGCGCTCGACCGTCGGCACGATGACGGAGCTGAACGACCATCTCAAGCTGCTCTACGCGCGCGCGGCGAAGCTTCATTGCCGCGGCTGCGGAAAGCCGGTGGTGCGCGATACGCCGCAATCGGTCTACCGAGCGCTGGCCGAGCGGCCCGACGAGCGGCTCATCATCACGTTCCCGGTGCCGGTGCCGAAGAACTTCAGCGAAGCGGAGGTGCTCCGGCTGCTCGAAGCGCAGGGCTACACGCGCATCCATAGCAAGGCGAAAGGCCGCCTGGAAGTGATCCAGGACCGCGTGCGCATCTCGAGCACCGACAAGTCGCGCGTCATGGACGCGCTGGAATCGGCGATGCGCGTCGGCCAGGGCCGCGTGAATATTCATGTCGAGAAATCGGTGCCTGACACCGATTTCGCGCCGTTGCGCTTCTCCGCAGATCTGCATTGCGCCGACTGCGACATCCACTATGTGGAAGCGACGCCGGCGGCGTTTTCGTTCAATTCGCCGCTCGGCGCGTGCCAGACGTGCCGCGGCTTCGGGCGCGTGATCGGCGTCGATTTCGGGCTGGTGGTGCCCGACGAGAGCAAAACGCTGCGCGACGGCGCCGTGCGTCCCTGGCAGAGCCCGAGCTTCAAGGAGTGCCAGGACGACCTCGAGAAGTACGCGAAGAAACGCAAGATGCCGCTCGATACGCCGTTCCGCGACCTGAGCGAGGCGCAGAAGACCTGGGCGCTGGAAGGCGAGCCCGAGTGGGAGAGCTGGCGTAAATCGTGGCCCGGCACCTGGTACGGCGTGCGCCGCTTCTTCAAGTGGCTCGAGACCAAGGCGTACAAGATGCACATCCGCGTGCTGCTCTCGAAGTACCGGGCCTACACGGAGTGCACGGCGTGTCACGGCACGCGGCTGAAGCCCGACTCGCTCCTCTGGAAGCTGGATGGCCGCAGCATCCACGAGCTGATGCTGATGTCGATCGGTGAGGTCAAGGCCTTCTTTGAGCAGCTGACCTTGCCGGCGCCGCTCGACGAGGCGGCCGATCTGCTGCTCACCGAAGTACGCACGCGTCTGGGCTATCTCTGCCAGGTCGGCCTCGGCTACCTGACGCTCGATCGGCAATCGCGCACGCTCTCGGGCGGCGAAGTCCAGCGTATCAACCTGACCACCGCGCTCGGTACCTCGCTCGTAAATACCTTGTTCGTGCTCGACGAGCCGTCGATCGGCCTGCATCCGCGCGACATGGGCCGCGTGATCGGCGTGATGAAGCGGCTGCGCAATGCCGGCAATTCGCTCGTGGTGGTCGAGCACGATCCGCAGATCATGTACGCCGCCGACCGCATCCTCGACATGGGCCCGGGACCGGGCGAGCGCGGCGGCGAGATCGTGTACTTCGGCCCGGCGGAAAAGCTCACCGCCGAGCGCACTCTCACGGCCGACTATCTCGCCGGGCGCAAAAAAGCGGTGGAGGAACGCGCGGCGGCAGCGCCACGCATCTTCCTCACGCTCGAAGGCGCGGCCGCGCACAACCTGAAGAACATCGACGTGCGCTTTCCGCTCGAGCGGCTGGTGTGCATTACCGGCGTGTCGGGATCGGGCAAATCCACGCTCGTCCAAGACGTGCTCTACCCGGCGTTGCTGAAAGCGAAAGGCCGGCCCACTGAGGCGCCTGGCGCGCATCGCGCGCTGAAAGGCGCGCACCAGGTGAAGGACGTGGTGCTGGTCGACCAGTCGCCGATCGGCAAGACCACGCGTTCTAATCCGGCGAGCTACGTCGGCGCCTTTGATTGCATACGCGCCCTGTTTGCGAAGACGCCCGCGGCGCGCGAGCGCGGCTACAGCGCCGGCACGTTCAGCTTTAATTCCGGCAACGGCCGCTGCCCGGCGTGCGGCGGCAATGGCTTCGAGCACGTCGAGATGCAGTTCCTCTCCGACGTCTACCTGCGCTGTCCCGACTGTGACGGCCGGCGCTATCGCCCCGAGGTGCTGGAGGCGACGCTACGCGGCAAATCGATCGCCGATGTCCTCGACATGACGATCTCGGAAGCGGCGCGCTTCTTCGGCGCGCATGCCGAGGTGATCCAGCGGCTGAAGCCGCTGATCGACGTCGGGCTCGATTACCTGAAGCTGGGACAGCCGGTGCCGACGCTCTCCGGCGGCGAGGCACAGCGCCTGAAGCTCGCGGGCCATCTCGCCGACACCGAGGCGGGCGAGGACGCCAAGCTTTTCCTGTTCGATGAGCCGACCACGGGGCTGCATTTCGACGACGTGGCGAAGCTCTTGCGCGCTTTCCGCCAGCTGCTCGACGCGGGCCATTCGCTCATCGTCATCGAGCACAACCTCGACGTGATGCGCGCCGCCGACTGGATCCTCGACCTCGGCCCGGAGGGCGGCGCGGCCGGCGGCTATCTCGTCTGCGAAGGCACGCCGGCGCAGGTAATGGCGCACGAGAGCTCGCACACCGGGCAGGCGCTGCGCGAGTACCTCGAAAAAATAGGGACAGTCCCTGTTTCTCCCCAGGTCCAGGAACCGGCGGGACGCTATCTCGGCAACGTCATCCGCATCCACAACGCGCGCGAGCACAATCTGAAGAATATTGACGTCGATATCCCGCGCGGCCGATTCACGGTGATTACCGGCGTATCGGGCTCGGGGAAGTCGACGCTCGCCTTCGACATCCTGTTCAACGAGGGCCAGCGGCGCTATCTCGAGTCGCTGAACGCCTATGCGCGCCAGTTCGTGCAGGCGGCATCGCGTCCGGACGTCGACGCGATCTTCGGCATCCCGCCGACGGTGGCTATCGAGCAGCGCACCAGCCGCGGCGGGCGCAAGTCGACCGTCGGCACGCTCACCGAGGTGCATCACTTCCTGCGCCTGCTGTTCGTCAAGCTCGG
>DASREB010000122.1:0-4433 GCA_035652275.1 Burkholderiales bacterium | reverse complement strand
CCCGTTTTTCGCCTTCTCGCCACGGATCGTCCTGACGCCTTCTACGAGGTCGAAGTCGCGCCATTCTGCGTTGATGACTTCGTCTTTGCGCTGTGCCGTTACCAGTTGCAGCTTGAGCGCCAGACGGATCGGCTTCGACATCGCGATTCCGGCATCGGAATCCCCCTCTTGCCGCTCTTGTCGCTTCTGTCGCAGCGGCGCGTCGAGCGGCCCGCCACAGCGCGGCGATCTCGTTGGCGTTCAGCACCCGGTCACGGCGGCTTTCCTTGGCCGGCGCCTTGACCGCAACGCAGGGGCTCGCCGGAATAATGTCGCGCGACAGCGCATTGAACAACCTGGCGGGGGGACGAGGATTCGAACCTAGGACCCACTATCGCTAGTCGGTGAGTCGCGATTCGATGGTGCATGAGCAGCGTTCCGAAAGCGACCCCGATCAGGTTGACGGAGAGGGAGCGAGCCGAGCTGGGGGGCTTGGCGCGCTCGACGAAGAGCGAGCACCGCTGCATGCAGCGCCACCGGCACCAGGAGTTCATCCGCTTCCTCAATGCCATCGAGGCTGAGGTGCCGGCAGGCCGGATCGTCCCAGTGATCCTCGACAATCACGGGCCGCACAAGCACCCCAAGACGCGGGCTTGGCTCAATCGTCATCCCCGCTTCGTGTTCCAATACACTCCGACCTCAGCATCATGGCTTTAACGCCGTAGAGGGATTCTTCGCCAAGTTGACGCGACGCCGCTTCAAGCGCGGAGTGTTCGGCTCGATCGTCGAACTTCAGGCCGCTATCAACCGCTTTCTCGCCGAGACCAATAATGACCCAAGGCCTTTCACCTGGATCGCTGATCCTGAGAAAATCATCTCCGCCGTCAGGCGCGGGCACCAAGGGCTAGATTTGCTCTTCTAGCAAACAGGAGGAGGAGAGTTGAGCCTTTACACGAAAGATGGGCGACCGCTGCAGGTATCTGGTGAGACCGTCTACAGCGGCTCGGGAGCGGTTGTCGGGCGAATCAGGGGTAGCAAAGTTTACGACACCGACGGGCGATACGTTAGAACGATCACCGGTGATCGGCTGGTGTATCACTCAACCGACAGCGCAAGCGTCGGCTCGCCGTTTGCGGCGGCTGCCCGCGCAGGATCAGCAAGAGCACCTAGTGCCGGCTCGGCGATTTGGGGCGATGAACCGAAAATTTTAGACTGACACCGCGCCAGAATGGAGGAACACCGATGCAAATTGAACCACAACACCCTGAGCCCCTGCGCCTCAACGTCAACGAGCTGAAAGCGGTTGTCGATCAAGAGCCTGACGCCGTGAGGGTCGGTGCCGCCTGGGATGCGGTCGGCCGCGTGATCCGCGCGCTCGCCGATCTGGCCCCAAACCATCCGGCAATCTCACACCATACCTCAGCGCTTGCGGTCCCGGTCGGGTCGCGCCGCTGATCGGTGCTGCGAGGCTCGTCGCGGCCCACGAATCCCGTTTCGCCATTCTGGAAAATGAATAAAGAGAAAGGGGCCGATCGGCCCGTTTTAGACAGGCAATAGGCCACCTTGAGCTTCGGGCTGTCCTCGGGCCGGGTTTTGCGGTGGTCGTAAATCCGTGTGGTGGCGATGTTGGCGTGGCCGAGCCATTCCTGGACCTTGGCGATGTCGACCTGGTGGTCGAGCGCGTTGGTGGCGGCGGTCGCCCTGAGCGCGTGGGCGCCGATCTCGAACCCGAGCGCCGCCGAAGATGCGCGCGCCAGCTTGTAGACCGCATCGGGGATCAGCGCCTTGTCGAGCCGTCGGGTGCGGTTGTTGCGAATGGGGCGGAAGAGGGCGTCGTTGTCGTCGGCCCAGTGCCCGGCTGCATCGAGGTAGGATCGCGCGGTCGCGCTTTTCCTTGACAGTCTCGTCGCCGACCGCCGCGTCCTGGCCGGGCGCGGCAAGCAGGTCGCGCGCCTAGTGGTCGCCGAGCGCCGGCGTCCGGCATTCGCCGCTGTCGACCCTCGGGGGCTTGACGCCCTTGTCCGGGTTGTGGGTGACCGCGTTCCGATCGCAGAGGTATTCGAAGAGCGACGACAGCGCCGCCAGGTGGTGCCGCACCGTGGCCCCGCCGAGCCCGCGGCGCACGAGGTCGTCGCGCCAAACGATAACGTGCGCACGCGCGACGGTGCAGAGCTCGACGCTGGCGAAGCGCATGAAGTTGCCGACCGCCTTTTGTAGGCGCGCCGGCTGTTCGGGTTGGTGATGTTGACGAACCACTCGGCCTCGGGCGGCACGCCGGCCAGCCACTGGTACTCGGCCGCAGTCAGCGGCCGCTGGGCCGGCACGATTTCGGCGGCACCGTGCGATTCGATTTGTGCCGACGATTGAAAAAAATTAGATTGGCTATAAATTCAATATATGAGCCCGCGACGCTATCACGCACCGCGCCGACGCGCGGCGAGCGAGGAGACCCGGCGGCGCATCGTCGACGCAGTGATCGAGCTGCACGCCGAACAAGGCGTCACGCGCACGAGCTATGCCCAAATCGCGGAGCGCGCCGATGTCGCGGTCCCGACCGTGTACAATCATTTCCCGAAAATCAGCGACCTGCTCGCGGCGTGCGGCGGAAACGTCTTGGCCGGCGCGCCGCCCTTGGGGCCGGAGATCTTCGCCGGCGCCGACGATCTCGATAGCCGGCTCGGGGCGTTGGCGCGCGCTCTATCGGCGTTCTATCGCTACGCCGCGCCATGGTTGCGCTGGACCGTCCATGAATCGGTCCTGGTGCGTGAACTTGCCGATCGGTTGCGCGGTATGGCGGAGGGCCGGCGGAAGCTCCTCGACCTGGCGCTCGCGCCCGCCTTCAGCCGCCGCCCGCCCGATACGCTGACGGCGTTGTGCGAAATTCTGCTCGATTTCCCCGCCTGGCAGCGCCTCGCGCGCGACGAAGAGGCCGGTGGCGAGGCGGTCGAGACCGTGCTCGCCCGCGGGCTGCTAGCGCTTGCACGCGAGCACATGTCGGAAGTCGAGCATACTCGCTCGGAGGAACGCATCACATTACGACGCGGGAGGCGACCATGATCGATCGGACCGAAATCGCGCCTGGCATCCATCGCATCAGCTTCTGGGACGAGCCGGACTGGGCGGCGATAAGCTTTCCGGGGGCGTCCTATAACCTCTACCTGATCGCGGCCGAGAAGCCGGCGATCATCCAGACCCTGTTCCGCCGCACCTTCCCGCGGATCAGCGCCGCGGTCGCGGAAGTCGTCGATCCGGCGCGGCTCGAATACGTTGTCGTTCCGCACCACGAGGGCGATTCGAGCGGCGCGGTCAACGAGTGGCTCTCCGCCGCCCCGCGCGCGACGGCGCTGTGCTCGAAACTCTGCGCAGTCCTGTCGTTGGCCGATTTTGCCGAGCGCGAACCGCGCATCGTCGGCGACGGCGAGGTCGTCGACCTCGGGAGCCACCGGCTGCGCTTTCTCGAAACGCCGCAGGTCAACCAATGGGACAGCCTGATGGTCTACGAGGAGACAACGCGGACCCTGTTCCCGAACGATCTGTTCTCGACTATGGGCATCGATATTGCGACCGACCGCGCGATCGGTGCGGAGGCGCTCGAAGTTGCGCGTCATCTCGGCTACCAGCCCGACGACCGGGCGAGCCTCGAGCGCGCGCTCGACCGCATCGCCGCCCTCGACCTCGCCGTCGTCGCCCTGATGCACGGCCCGACCCTCACTGGGCACTTCCCGGAACTATTCCGCGCCTTTCGCGACAATTCGCTCGCACACTCGGCTTAGTTAGCCGGGCTTGCGGAGAGTGGGACCAGCGGACAACGAAAAACGCGATGCGATCCTTCAGGAAGGAATTCGACGATGGCCGACGGAGATCGGCGTTTCGAAGCGGTGCAACAATAGGGGATCATGTGACGTCCTCGGCTTGGGGACCGCCGCCGGAGGAAGAGGGCGTCACGAAATCCATGGCAGATTAGGGGGCTACGGGTAAAATTCCCCTGGTTCTGTCCCATATTCTTCCCCCAACGAATCGTCCCCCCTCGCGGGGGCGCGGATCCGAAACCGCGTCGACTCCACGTGGAGTCTGTCCCGCCGGTGCTGCCCCCCTCAAGGGGCGCGAATTCAGTGGCCACCGCTATCGAAATCACACCGTACTGACCCAGCCTGTCCGCGAGCGATTGGAGCGAGCAGCGTCGAGGGGCGCCAGGGATGCGCGACGATCACGAGGCGCGCCACCCGGTTCGCAATCTCTCCCTCCCGGACGTTCGTGTCTCGCTGTCAACCGACATCCGCGGCCCCGGACGTTCGTATCCCGCGGCAGCCTGTGAAATGCGGTCCGGGGATACCCCGGTGATACCCGTAGACGCCAGGGCCGAGTAACGGTGCCTATAAGGCACTCAAAAGATTGGCTGGGGGACTAGGATTCGAACCTAGACTGGCGGAGTCAGAGTCCGCTGTCCTACCGTT
>DASREB010000121.1:0-3770 GCA_035652275.1 Burkholderiales bacterium | reverse complement strand
CGTGCCCTACGAGCCGCCGAGCGAGTATGACAACGGCGACTACCCGGCGATTTTCGACAAGGCGCTCGAGGCGTTCGACTATGCGCGCCTCGCGCGCCAGGAGGCGCGGCAGGCGGACGGCAAGCTCCACGGGGTCGGCATGGCGTGCTTCGTCGAGTCGAGCGGCGCCGGCCCCGCAGAAACCGCGCGCGTCGTCGTGCGCAAAGATGGCTTCGACGTTTATGTCGGCTCGTCGAGCTCCGGCCAGGGGCATGAGACCTCGATGGCGCAGATCCTCGCCGACGAGCTCGGCGTTCCGATGGACGGCATTCGCGTGTTTCACGGCTCGACCGGCATCGTGCCGAACGGCTACGGCACCTACCACAGCCGCGCCATTGTCATGGGCGGCAGCGCCATCCTGCTTGCCGCGCGCAAGCTCAAGGCTGAGCTTGCGCACAGGTCGCACGGCGCGCCCATCGACTATGCGGCGTTCGCAGGCGAAGAGGCGATGGCCACTTTCGAGCAATCGAAGCGCACCTATACCTATGGCGCGCATCTCGCCCACGTCGCCGTGGACCCGCAGACCGCACAGGTCGAGGTGCTGCGCTATCTCTCGGTCGAGGATATCGGCCGCGCCATCAACCCGCTGATCGTGCATGGCCAGGCGATTGGCGCCGCGGTCCAGGGACTGGGCGCCTCCTTCCTCGACGAGTTCAAGTACAGCGAGGACGGCCAGCTCCTCACCGGTTCACTCGCTGATTACCTGCTGCCGCTCGCGACCGACTTTCCGGTGGTCGAGGCGCTCACCTTCGAGAATTCGCCGTCGGCGCTGAATCCGCTCGGCGTCAAAGGCGCGGGCGAAGGCGGCATCGTCGCCGTCGGCGGCGCCGTCGCGAACGCGGTGGCGAGCGCGCTCCAGCCGCTCGGCGTGGAAATCACGGCGCTGCCGATGTCCCTCGACAACCTGTCCGCCGCCATTCGGGCGGCGCGCCGCAGCCGCTGACTATTTCGCATCCAGGAGGAAACGCATGCCCTTCGTCGTTTGCAAAGTTCCGATGGAGCACGTGCAGGACACCGCCGGCATCGAGGCGGCGATGCGCGAGTGGAAATTTGGCGCCGACGATATCGTCGCCGTGGTGGCGAAGACCGAAGGCAACGGCGGCGTGAACGACATCTCGCGCATCCTGGTCGACCGCGTGCTGCGCGACTTCCTGGTGCAGAAGGGCAGCCGCAACCGCCAGCAGGCGCTACAGGTGCCGATCGCGCTTTCGGGGGGCTGCGACGGCGTCATTTCGCCGCACTACAACATCTTCGCGCGCGTGCCGGACGACGCGGCGTCGCGCCAAGGCAAAGATGAGCTGCGACTGACGGTCGGCTTCGCGGTGTCGGAAAAGATTCTGCCCGAGGAGATTGGCCGGCTGCCGATGATCGAGAAAGTCGCGGCCGGCGTGAAAGAAGCAATGAAAGAAGCGGGCATCAGCGACTCCAAGGATGTGCATTTCGTGCAGACCAAGACGCCGCTCCTCACCGCCGAGCGCATCGCCGACGCCAGGCGCCGCGGCAAGGACGTGTTCAAGACGGAGATGATGGAGTCGATGGCAGTGTCGAACGCTACCGCGGCGCTCGGCATCGGCGTCGGCGTCGGCGAGTTCGACATGCCGCGGCAGGAGCAGATCGCGCGCGATCTCAACCTGTATTCCTCCGTCGCCTCCTGCTCCTCCGGCGTCGAGCAGGACGAAGCGCAGATCGTGGTCGTCGGCAATCGCAAGGGCATTGGCGGGCGCTTCCGCATCGGCCACTCGGTGATGAAGGACGTGCTCGATGTCGACGGCATCTACGCCGCGATCCGCAGCGCAGGTCTGGCGCTGCCGGAGCGGCCCCGCGCCGCCGACCTCGGCGGCGCGCTCGTCAACTGCTTCATCAAGTGCGAGACCGACCCGAGCGGCCGGCTGCGCGGCCGGCGGCAGGTGTCGCTGAACGATTCCGACATCCACCACACGCACCATACGAAAGCGGTCGTGGGCGCCGTGGCGGCGGCGGCGATCGGTGATCCGATGGTCTATTGCTCGGTCGCGGCGCTGCAGGCGGGACCGGCGGGTGGCGGGCCGGTCGCGGCTATCATCGATGCGAGCAAAGTCAAATAGGCGAGGAGGACACATGAGGACCATTGCCAAAAGCCTGCTCGTCGCGGGCCTTTTCGTTTGCCAGCCGCTGTGGGCGCAGGAGATCACGCTCCTCACCACCGTGCTGCGCGTGGTGAATATTCCGATGATTGCCGGGCTTCATCTGCTGGAGAAGGAAGACGGCATCAAGGTGAGCGTGAAGGAGCTGCGCACGCCCGAAGCGGTGGTGCTCGCGGTCATCGATGGCCAGGGGCAGATCGGGCAGGGCTTCGCGCCGTTCTATCCGGCGGTGGAGAAGGGCGCGCCGATCCACGCGGTCATGGAGCTTTCGCGGCCCGAGTTCGTCATTTCCGCCCGGCAGGACCTCAAGACCCCGGCGGCCCTGAGCGGCGCGCGGCTCGCCTCGCACTCGCCGAAGTCGACGGTGCAGTCGCTCCTCGAGTTCTATTTCAAAGCGCATCCCGATATCAAGCCGAACATCGTCTTCATCCCCGAGGGCTCGCCTGCGCGGGCGAGCGCGCTCCTGCGCGGCGCGGTCGATGCGGCAGCCTTTGATCTCTCTTCGGCGAAGAACGTGCAGGACAGCGCGCCCGGCAAGTTTCATGTACTGGTGGATTTCACAACCCAGCCGATCTCCTCCAGCGTGCTCTTCTTCAACCCGGCCTACGCCAAGGCGAATCCCGACGTGGTGCGCAAGACGGTGCTGCGGCTGGTCGATTCCTATCGTCGCGGCGCCGCCGACCCGAAGTTCTGGGTGCGCGAACGCGGCGAGACGTTGAAGGACATCGACGACGCGAAGCTCGAGGCACAGCTGCGCGATGTCGTAAAGATCGTCGACCTGAACGGCGGCATTGAGCGCATGCGCGGCGCGCCAGCGGCACAGAACCTCTCGTTCCAGGTCACCGCCGGCAGCTTGAGCGGTCCGGCCAGCAAGTGGAAGCCCGAGCAGTTCTACGACACCGCGCCGCTGGAAGCTGCGCTGAAACAGCTCGGCCGCAAGTGAAGCGATGGTTGCTGCGCGGAACGCCGCTCGTCGCGTTCCTCGCGCTCTGGCAATGGGCAGCATGGGTACCGGTGAGCTTCAACTTCCCGACGCCGTGGCAGACGCTGGCGGCGCTTGCCGAGCTGCTCGGCTCCGGGGCGCTGCTGCAGGCGAGCGCGACGAGCTTGCAGTCGCTCGCGCTCGGCTTCGGGGCCGCCATCGTGATTGGCGTGCCCCTTGGACTGCTGATGGGCGTGGTGCGCGGGGTTGGGCGTGTGGCGCGCGTGTACCTCGATCTTCTCATCGCGTTGCCGACCGCGGCGCTCATTCCGCTGGTGATCCTTTCCTTCGGCATCAACATCGTTTCTTCGGCGGTCATCATCTTCGTGTTCAGCGCGCCGTTCATCACCATGAACGCCTACGGCGGCGTGCGCGACACGCGGCCGCGGCTGGTCGAGATGGCGCGCGCCTTCGGTGCCTCGTGGCGACAGCTCTTCACACGCATCATCGTGCCGAGCGCGCTACCGATGATCCTCGCCGGCTTGCGCCTGGGGCTTTCGCGCGCGTTCCTCGGCCTGATCGTTGCCGAGCTCCTGCTTTCGCCCTTCGGGCTCGGCAGGCTGATCATGAACTCGCGCTCGATGTTCGAGCACGACAAAATGTTCGCGACCGTGGTGTGGACGCTG
>DASREB010000120.1:0-12428 GCA_035652275.1 Burkholderiales bacterium | reverse complement strand
ATCGTCTGGCAGCGACCGAACCTGCTGCTGCTCGACGAGCCGACCAACCATCTCGACCTGGAAACGCGCGAGGCATTGACGGTTGCGCTCGCACAGTTCGAGGGCACGCTGGTGCTCGTGTCGCACGACCGGCACCTGTTGCGCGCGACGACGGAGAAGCTGCTCATCGTGGCGAACAGTACGCTCGCCGAGTTCGACGGCGACCTGGACGACTATCGCGACTGGCTGCTGAAACGCGACGCGCCGCCGAAAGCGGCGAAGGCGGCGAAGGCGGCGAAGGCGCCGGTCGCGCTGAAGGCGAAGCCCGTCAACAAAAAGCCGATCGAAGCGCGTATCAAGCGGCTCGAAGAAATCATGAACCGCCTGAATGCGGACAAGGCGGCCGTCGAGGCGCGCCTTGCCGATCCCGCGGTGTACCAGGACCCGGAAGCGCTCAAGGCCGTGCTGCAGGACCGGGCTTACGTGGCCCGCGAGATCGAGCAGGTCGAGACCGAGTGGCTGCAGAAGCAGGCCGAGCTCGAACAATAGGGCTCATGGCCTGAGGCTTGCTAGGCGCATCTGCTGCGCGCCCGGCCGGCCACTGTATGCGAGCGGGGGGCTATCGCGACGTTCAGCCGCCGGGCGTTGCAGCCCGGCGACGGAAATTGATGCGTCCGGCCAAGACGCCCATGAAAGGGAGCGGCCACGAGAGCGGGTCTAGCTGCGCGCGACCGCGGATCGCGCCTTCTTGCCCCACTTCGCCCAGAATTCGGCGCCGATCTGCTCGACCTCGAACGTGAGCACCGTTTCGGCGTCGGCGCCGTGGATGGCGTGCGCCTTGTCCTCGGGCAAGAACGCGGCGAGGGCCTGGCCGTAAACCAGCAGGCCTTCTGCACTGCCGTGCTCGAGCGCGCGCTGGCAATGCGCCAGCCGTTCACGGCCGCCCGGCTTATCGGACCAGGGCCGCGAGCCATCGACGTTTGGCGCCCAGAGCAGATAACGGCAAGTGCCGTCGGTGGTCTGCACCGCATCTGCCCAAAGCGCCATCACCACCTTGCCGTCTTCCTTGCGTACGCCGCCCCAGCTCGTGCGTGTGTCCTGGAGGTACACGCCGCGCGCCTCGAACGCCTTGATGCGCGCGATCAGGCGGCGGGCCTTGGTTTTCACGCCCCGCTTGCGCTGCGCGAGCCCGCGGCTCGCGCGCGCATCGAGCAGCGCCACACGGCAACGCTCGACCACCGCCGGTTCGTTCAATCGCTCGGCGTTATCGCGAAGCTGCTTGATCTCCTGGATGCTGAGCTCGCCGATGCGCGCAGGGGTCCATTCGTCGGCGTTGCCGCGCCTGAAGGCGTCGTGTTGTGTCATCGAAACCCCATGTGCTTCGCTCCCGCTGACTGTGTGGCGAAGCCGGAAAGGCAAAAGCCGCAGGCGGCTCAGCGTCTTACGCAGCGCTTCGTAGCCTCTTATACACCGTTTCGGGGCTGCGTGTTGTCGGCGGGCGGCACTGATGCCCGGGTGCGTTTCCTCTACGACCGGCAGTCAGTCGGCCGGACCGTAATCGCGACGATAGATGCGCAGCAGCGCGAGAAAGAGTGCGATCGCAAGCGGCCCTAGCAGAAGTCCGGTCATGCCGAATGCCGCGAGCCCTCCGATGAGGGCAAAGAACAGCACGCCGCCGTGCATCTCGATATCGCCCTTCATCACATACGGCTTGACGAAGTTGTCCACCATGCTCACCACCAGCAGCGCCCAGATCGCGAGGAACAGCGCCGTATACGCGTGCCCGTTCACGAGGAGCACGAGGCCGGCGAAGATGCACACCGCGGGCGCGCCGCCCGGTACCAGCGCGGCGAAGAATGTGAGGCCGGCAAAGAAGAAGGGATGCGGCACACCGGTCACCACGTAGCCGATGAGCGCGGCGAGCGCCTGCGCGAGCGCACTGGCGAGCGTCGCGACGATCACGGCGTAGGACACCTTGCGGAACTCGGCGATCAGCTCGTGCGTTCGCGCATGGCCAAGCGGCGACACTTCTTCGACCCAGACAAGCAGATCCTTGCCGCCGACCAGCAGGAAGAAGAGCGCGAGCAGCATGAGCGCCGCCTGCACCACGAATGCGCCCGTCGCGGCGAGCGCCGTGCCGACGGCGGAAGCGGCTCGTCCGGCCTGCGCGCCGATGTTGTTCTCGATGAACTGGCCGACATCGCCGAGCGCGGAGAGCGCCTGTGTGCCGAGGCGCTCGAGCGGCCCGGGCAGCCGATGGATCAGACCCTCGAAGCCTTCGCCGCGCACGGTCTGCACCACGAACTTGATCCCCGCGGTGACCTCGTTCACCACGACCGCCGAGAGCGCGACGAGCGGCGCAATCACGAGGACGAGGAGCGCCAGCACGAGGAGCGTGGCGGCGAGCTTCTGCCGGCCGCGCAACCCGCGCGTGAAGCGCTCCTGCACCGGCGCGAGGACCATGCCGAGCACCGCCGCGACCAGCAGCGCGCTCGCGAGCGGCCACGCCACCAGCACCACCAGCAGCACGCTGCCGACGAGCAGCAGCAGCAGGAAGCGCCGCGCGCCTAGTTCTGTTCCTTGAATCCGATCGCCGTTACGATCCGGCCCCATTTCGCCTGCTCGGTCTCGATGTACTTCGCATACTCCTGCGGCGTGGTCGGCGATGCAACGCCGCCCACCTTGGCGAACTGCTCCTGCACCGCATTCGATCGCAGCGCCGCCATCGCCGCCGTGTGCACGCGGTTGCGAATCTCGCCCGGCGTCGCGCCAGGCATCACGAGCCCGTACCAGTTGTCGGAATTGACGTTCGGATAATTGAGCTCCACGGTCGTCGGCACGTCGGGCAGCGTCGCCGCGCGGTGCGCGCTTGCCACGGCGAGTGCCTTCAGCTTGCCGCTGCGGATATGGCCGAGCAGCACCGGCACGTCGAAGATGCCCATCTGCACCTGGCCGCCCAAGAGATCGTTCACCGCCGGGGCCGCGCCTTTGTACGGCACGTGCACGATGTCGATCTTCGCCTCCGCTTTCAGCAGCTCGCCGGCCAGGTGCGTGATGCTGCCCGCGCCCGCCGAGCCGAAGTTGACCTTGCCGGGATTCTTCTTCGCGTACGCGATCAGTTCAGCGAAGCTCGCTACCGGCAGCGACGGATGTACGGCCAGTACTTCGGGTACGCGCACCACCAGCGTGATCAGCGCGATGTCCTTCTTGATGTCGTAAGGCAGCCTTGTCAGTGAGAACGGCGCAATGACGAGCGGCGATGCGCTATTCAAAACCAGCGTATAGCCATCCGGCGCCGCTTTGACGCCGCGCTCGACGCCGAGCACGCCGCCGACGCCGGCGATGTTCTCGATGATCACCGGCTGTGCCAGCTCGGCGCTCATGCCCTGCGCGAGCGCCCGGCCGAAGATGTCCGCCGGGCCGCCGGCGGGGAAGGGTACGATCATCTTGAGCGGCTTCGTCGGATACCCCTGCGCTAGCGCGAATAACGGAAATAGCGCGAGCACGAACAGCCTTAGCATCGTTCCTCCTTGCCGTCGTTCCTGCGCACGCGGAAACGCATGTTTTTAGGAACTGTTCCCCTAATCACACCGCACCGTCATGCCGCCGTCCACCACGAGCTCGGTGCCGGTAATGAAGCGTGCTTCGTCCGATGCGAGAAACAGCACCGCATTCGCGGTGTCGCGCCCATCGCCCGCAAAGCCGAGCGGGATGCGCTTCTGCCGGCTCGCGAGCAGCGCCTGCACATCTCCGCCCATGCGCTGTTTTGCGAGGCGCGTCTCGACCATCGGCGTGTGGAGCTGTCCGGGCACCACGCTATTGACCCGGATGCGCTTCGGCGCATATTGGACCGCCACCACGCGCGTCAGCTGGATTACTCCAGCCTTGGTCGCCGCGTAGGCGACCTGCGCCGAGCCGCTCCAGCGGATGCCGGAAGCGGAGGCGATGTTGACGATCGCGCCGCCGCCCTGCTGCTCCATCACCGGCAGCACGTGCTTGCATCCGAGGAACACGCTCTTCAGGTTGAAGTCGACCTGCGCGTCCCACACTTCCTCGGACATTTCCACCGGCCCGCCGGGCGCGGATCCGCCGACGTTGTTGACCAGAATGTCTACGCGCCCATAACGCTCGACGCAGGCGCGTACCATGGCTGCGACCGCCGCGCTATCGGTCACATCGCAGAGGTGGGTAGCGATGCCGGCCGCTCGCTCCACGGTCTCCTTGAGCGCCTGCTCAGTGCGATCCACCGCGAACACCTTGGCGCCTTCCTCGACGAAGCGCACGGTCGTCGCGCGGCCATTGCCCCAGCCGGGGCCCACCGAGCCCGCGCCGGTAACGATCGCGACCTTGTCCTTAAGCCTCGAACCCATATAAGCGCTGCGGATTGGCGACGAGCAGACGCTGGCGCTCCGCCTCGCTGGGCGCGTATTCGCCGATGAGATCGGCGAGCTCGCCGTCATCCGGTACGGCCGCCAGGTTCGGGTGCGGCCAGTCGGTGCCCCACAACGTACGATCGCCGAACTCGGCGACGAGCTTGCGCCCGAACGGCACGGCATCGCGCCACGGCGTGCTCTCGCGCGAAATGCGCTCGGCGCCGCTCACTTTCACCCAGACGTGCTTCGCCTGCATCAGCGCCAGCAGCGCCTGGAACTCGGCGCTCTCGACTCCTTTGGACGCATCGACGCGCCCCATGTGGTCGATGACGACCGGCACGGGCGAGCGCTTGAGCGCCGGCGTCAGCTCGGCGATGCGCGCGCCCGCCATGTGGATCTGCAGGTGCCAGCCGATGTCCGCGAGGCGCGGCGCCATGGCGAGCACCGCATCGATCGGGTCACCCGCGCCGAGGTGGTCCATATAGTGGAAGCGCACGCCGCGAAAGCCTTGCGCATTGAGCCGTTTCAATTCCGCCAACGGTGTAGACGCGCGGAGCAGAGCGACGCCTCGATAGTCGCGCGGCCGGGCGGCGATCAGATCGGCGGCCGCGGAGTTATCGAAGCCATACGGCGCCGATTGCACAACGACGCCGCGCTGCACGCCGAGCTGGCGATGCATCGCGAATAACGCCTCCTTCGGCGCTTCGCACGGCGGTGTGTAGGAACGATCGGGCGCGAACGGAAAGCGGCTCTGCGGCGCCCAGACATGGAAATGCGTGTCGCACGCACCCGGCGGCAGCGCGAGCCGCGGTTTTCGCGGCTGCGCCTTGTATGACGGAGTGGGCTGCGCCATGATGGGCGGCCCATTCTATGGCGAAAACTCCGCTCGGGAAGCTGAAGGCGGCGGCGATCGGCATGTTGGAACTGCCGCGGCTCGAGGCGCAGATCCTCGTCGGCTTTCGCGAGCTCGGCGATCTCACCGGCACCACCTCCGACGCGCTGGACGAGTGTGAGATCGCAGGCGTCGTGCCAGCATCGGTACTTAAACCCACCGATCCCCGCGCGCGCGTGGTGGGCCAGGCGATCACCGTGCTGAATCGCGTCGTGAGCGAGCGGCGCATAGTGTCTGGTCTTGCGGACATCGAGGCGCATCACCTTGCCGAGCCGGGCGACGTGCTCGTGGTGCAGGGCGTCGCGAACATCTCGAGCATGGGCGGCATCTCCGCGAGCATCGGCAAGCGGCAGGGCGAAGCGGGCGCGATCGTCGACGGCGCGGTGCGCGACATCGATCACTCGCGCGCGATCGGCTACCCGCTCTGGTCTGCGAGCGTGAGCCCGATCACCGGCAAGTGGCGCATCGAGACCATGGCGGTGAACGATCCGGTGCATATCGCCGGGATCGAAGTGCGCCCGGGCGATCTCGTCGTGGCGGACGAGTGCGGCGTGTGCTTCGTGCCTTTCGCGCGCGCGGCGGAAGTGCTTGCCATTGCGCAGCGGCTCGCTGCATCCGAAGCGCGGCGGCTGCAGGCGCTGCGAGACGGCATGCCGCTCGCCGATTTCGTTAAACTCCCGCGATGAAAGTCATACCCAGCGGCGAAGCGCTCGGCGCGAGCATCGAGGGCCTCGATCTGGCGAAGCCGTTGCCACCGGCTGAGCTGCAAGCCGTGCTGCAGGCACTCGGCAAGTACGGGGTGGTGCGCTTTCCGCGCCAGGAGCTCAGCGGCCGCCAACTGCGCGACTTCGCCGCGCAGCTCGGCGACCTCGAGATCAACGTCGGCTCCGCCGGCTACCAGGAGCCCGGCATCCCGGAAGTAATGATCCTTTCCAATATCGTCGAAAACGGCCGGCCGATCGGGCTTGCCGACGCCGGGCAAGGCTGGCATACCGACATGTCCTACAGCCGCATGATCGCGTTCGCCAATGTGCTCTACGGCATCAAGATCCCCAAGCGCAATGGCAAGGCGCTCGGCGCCACGCAATTCGCCAACACGCAGGCGGCGTATGCCGATCTGCCGGCCGATGTGAAGCGCACGCTGGATGGCAAGACCGTGCGGCACGACTTCGAGAAGTTCTGGGAGATGATGCGCCGTGAGAAAGGCAGCAAGCGCCCTGCGCTCACCGACGCGCAGCGCAAGGCCAAGCCGCCGGTGTCGCATCCCGTGTTCCTGCGCCATCCTCTGACGGGTAACAAGGTGCTCTATGCCAATCCGGGGTACGCAATCCGCATCAACGAGCTGCCGGAAAAGGAGAGCGCCGAGATGCTGGAGTTCCTGTTCCGGCATCAGCTGCAGGCGAAGTACATCTATACGTCGCAATGGGAAGAGCGCGACGTACTCGTCTGGGAAGACGTCGGCACGATCCATAACGCGGTTGCCGACTATGGGCCGGAGGAACATCGGCTCGTCAAGCGCTGCCAGGTGATGGCGAACCGCTACTTTCGCGAGGACGAGCTGTGAGACGTGCGCTGCTGCTACTGACGCTTTGCACGAGCTTCGCATTCGCCCAGGACTTTCCGGCGAAGCCGTTGCGCCTCGTGATCGGCTACGCGGCCGGCGGGCCGACGGATGTCATCGGCCGCTTGATCGCACAGGACATGGCGGCGACGCTCGGCCAGCCGGTGGTGGTGGAGAACAAGACGGGCGCCAACGGCCTCATCGGTACGCTCGAAGTGAAGAAGGCGCCGGCGGATGGCTACACGGTGCTGGTGACGACGCTTTCGCACAACGTGAATGCCATCCTGATGGCCGACAAGAAGCCCTACGATCCGCTCAAGGACTTCACGCCCATCAGCCTCGTCGCGTTCCTCCCCATGGTGATGGTCACGGCCGCCGATTCGCCGTTCAATTCAGTGCAGGATGTGATCAACGCGGCCAGGGCGCGGCCGGAAGCGATCTCGTACGGCTCCGCAGGTAACGGCGGCTCGGCGCATCTTGCCGGCGCGCTGCTCGCGACCCTCACGCATACGCAGATGACGCACGTGCCGTTCCGCGGCAATGCACCCGCGCTCACCGAAGTGATGGCCGGGCGCGTGAGCTTCATGTTCTATCCGATGGTCGGTATCACCGAGCAGATCGCGCAAAAGCGCTTGAAGGCGCTGGCGGTGACGACCGAGAAGCGCCACCCCGATTATCCCGGCGTGCCGACCACCGCCGAGGCGGGATTGCCCGGCTTCGAGGAATACACGCAGGGACTGGGCGTCGTCGGCCCGGCCGGCATCGCGCCGCCGGTGGTGGACAAGCTGAATGGCGCGGTGCGCGCCTCGCTCGCGAAGCCGGAAACAGAGCAGCGGCTGAAGCAGCTCGGCGCCATCGTGCACCCGAGCTCGCCGGGAGAGTTCCGCATCTGGCTCGGCCAGGACGCCGAGCGCTGGGCGCGGGTCATCAAGGCGGCGGGCGTCACCGCCGACTGATGGAGAAGCTGCCGCCGCCGGTGATTCCGGGCAACTTCTACGCGGCCGGCCTCAATTACCGCGCGCACATCGAGTGGGCGAATTCGCGCGGCGGCAGTTACAAGGTGCCCGAGCAGGCGGACATCGGCTACCGCTCGAACAACGCCCTCATCGGCAGCGGGCACGACATCGTCATCCCGCCGGACTCTAGTGGACCGGTGGAGTACGAGGGTGAGCTCGTCGCGGTGATCGGTCGCGAAGCAAAGAACGTGAGCGAAGCGCGGGCGCTCGACTACGTACGCGGCTACACGCTCGGCAATGACGTGAGCGAGCGGTCATGGCAGAAGAGCGACCGCACGCTGTGGCGCGCGAAGAACGCGGACACGTTCAAGCCGATGGGTCCGCGCCTCGTTTCGGGCATCGATCCGATGAACCAGGTGATCGAAGTACGCATCAATGGGCGCACGGTGTCGAGCTACAGCACGAAGGCAATGATCTTCAGCGTGGCTCATTACATCGCGCGCATGTCGCGCTACCTGACGCTGCACCCGGACGACGTCATCTGGTTCGGCTGCGATGGGCCGACCGTGCCCGCGCTCAAGGACGGTGACCTCGTCGAAGTGGTGAATGAAGCGATCGGCGTCCTCGCCAATCGCGTCCGACGGCAAGGGTAGTTCCCCGCGGGCGCGGAAGATCAGGCGGGCCGCTTTTTCCGGCGCGCGATGAAGCCCAGCAGACCCATCCCGGCGGCGAGAAGCGCACCGGTTTGCGGCTCCGGCACCGCCGCTACGACGTTCGTGCCATCGTAGAACACGAAATACTGCGTCCCCGCGGGACTGGCGGCATTCACGAAATCGAGCGACAGCCTGCCTGAGAACGACGGTGGCGTGGCGAGCAGCGCGTTGCTAGTGAGAAAGTCCGGCACGATCGGCGCGATGAGACTTTCCTGCCAGAAGACGCGCGCATTGAACAGAGTGTAGTTGCTGCCGCCGACCGAGATGGTGAACGGGACAATGTTATGGACGCCGATCGACGCACTGGTGGACTCGGCCTGGAATTGGAAAAGGTCGACGAGCGGCGGTGTGCACGATGTCGCCGGAGGTACCGGCATACAAGCCCCGGGGGAGGCGTCGTTGCCGACGAGCGTGAAACCGCGCGGATCGCTGAAAGAAAAAGTGCCCGCGGAGGAGCCGCTTACCAATCCGGAGAGTGCATTGAAGCTGCTATGGGAAGAACCGGAGTAGATGTCGGCAAGCCCATTTAGCGCACCGCCTGGGTTCGTGAGGGGGCTGGATGCGTCGTAGACGAAGGATCCAGATACTGTGCTGCTGGAGAACGCCGAGGCGAGCGAGTTCGCGATCGTCTGCGAAGCCGCGCGCGTGGCTGCATTCGTGTCATTGGTACCGCCATGGTCGAGTGCCGCACCAGTGCTGAAGTTATAAGTGATATCCGCAGCTGGCGCGCCCGCTGAAACAGCAAGCGCCGCGAGGCCCGACAAGACCGTCTTTACCATGCGCACAACCGTCTCCTCCCCAGTGCGAAACACTAGCGTTCGGAGCCGCGGCGCACCATAGCTATTTCACACTAAACGCTGAAAGCCAGCCGCAAGGTTGCAGCAGCCTCGACTTTTGCAACCGCTGGTTCAGGCTCAGCGGCGCGGCACCGCGCTCGTCAAGTGACGAACGCCTCGAGCGGCGCGCATACCTCCCCACGCCGGATCGGGACCAGCTCGCTCGGGAAATCCTGGCGGAAGCGTCCGCCGTGATCCAGCACGCGATCGATGAAGATGCGAAGACGCCCCATCGCGCCCGTGGGCAGGTCGTGCAGCACGAGCAGGGTCCACGGTTGTAGGAGGCACTGGGCGATCGCGGTTTCCGCCCAGCCGCGCGCATCTTCCCAGTCGCGCGGGATCGCATTCCAGAGCACGCAGGTCATGCGCTCCTTACGCAGCAGATCTACTGCAACGCTGCTCAGGAGATGCTGGCCGAGCGCGCCGCCGCCGCCGAATGGGCGAAACAGGTGATCGGGATGCGCCAGCTCGTCGATGGCCGCTTCGGTGTCGATGATCTCGGCCACGACGCGCGCGGGATCGGTGAGCCGCCCGAGCGGCTCCTTGTGCGACCACGTGTGATTGCCGATCCAGTGACCTTCGGCATGCGCGCGCTTGGCAATCGCGCGCCGCTCGGGATCCGCGAGCTTCGAGCCGAGCACGAAGAATGTCGCCTTGACGTCGACTAGCCCGAGCACGTCGAGCACGCGCGGCGTCACGGCAGGCTCGGGACCATTGTCAAAGGTGAGGGTGACGTCCATCCGCTAATTATTATTGCGTACTGGGTGCGGAAATCCATGCGGTTCGATGACAAGGGGTCGGCGCGCCAGGCGGTGTGGGACGCGCTGCAGGCGAAGCGGGTGGCTCGCTTCCCATTCCCGCCGCACGGCCGCATCCCCAATTTTGCGGGCGCCCGGCAAGCCGCGGAGCGGTTGCTCCAGCATCCCATCTTCCGGCGCCTGCGCGTAATCAAGGTGAATCCCGACTCGCCGCAGCGCTGGGTGCGACAGTTTGCTCTCGAGCGCGGCATTACGGTCACCACGCCGACGCCCCAGCTGAAAGGCGCTTTCCGGATCCTCGACCCCGCGCGCATCCCGCGGCAGCAGTACGCGGAAGCCGCCACGCTCAAGCGCGGCGGGAAATGGGGCCGGGACGTCAGCCTCGCGCAAATGCCGAAGGTCGACCTCGTCGTGATGGGCTCAGTCGCCGTGACGCGCGATGGGCGGCGCCTGGGCAAAGGTCACGGCTATGCAGACCTCGAATACGCACTGCTGCGCGAGCTGGGCAATCCGGCCGTGCCGCTCGTCACCACCGTGCATCCACTGCAACTCGTAGACGCATTTCCGGTGGAGGGGCACGACGCGCCGCTCACGCTGATCGCCACGCCCGACGAAGTGATCGAGGTGAAGCACCGCCGGCGCGCGCCGCGCGGGATCGACTGGAAGCGGCTGCCGCGCGAAGCGCTCGAAGCAATGCCGCTGCTAGCGGAGCTGAGGAGGCGCCGTCGGCCTGGGTGCTACTCTACCGGCCATCCCAGGGTTGAGCGAAAGGCGCGGCCATGAGCAGTCCTGGCCTGCGGCACAGGCTGGTAGCGATTCTCGCGGCCGATGCCACCGGCTATTCGCGGCTGATGGGCGATGACGAGCGGGCGACGCTCGCAGCGCTGGATGCGGCGCGCGCGGTCTTCCGTCGGTGCATCGAAGCGAACCATGGACGCGTGATCGACATGGCGGGCGATTCCGTGCTCGCCGTGTTCGAGCTCGCGAGCGCAGCGCTGTCGGCCGCGCTCGCGATTCAGGAGGAGCTCGGCTCCGCCGAGGCGCGCGTCCGCGCCGAGCGCCAATTGCGCTTTCGCATCGGCATACACCTCGGTGAAATCATCGAGAAAGCGGATGGAACGGTGTACGGCGACGGCGTGAACATCGCCGCCCGGATCCAGTCCATCGCAACGCCGGGCGGTATTTGCCTTACGCAGCAGGTCTACGATCAGGTTCGCCACAAGGCCGTGACGCCGATGGTGGAACTCGGCGTGCGAGAGCTGAAGAACATCCAGGTTGCGGTTCGTGTGTTCCGCGTCGTGCTGCCGTCGGAACGCTCTCTCGCGCCACTGCTTGCGCGATTGAGCTCGCGCGCGGCGCAAAGCGCGACGCGGCGGCAGGCGCTGATCGCGCTCGCCGTGCTAGCGGCGGGCGCGGGCGCGTGGCGCCTGTTGCGCCCCGCTCGGCATGTCCCGGACCCGCGCGCGGCGGAGCTCTTCACGCAGGCGAAGGGGCTGGTTTCCTATTCGTCGTCCCACCTGGAGAACAAAGCGAACAACGCCAAGGCGATAGAGCTCCTGGAGCAGGCGACCGCGATCGACCCGCAATTCGCCGAAGCGCACGCGAAGCTCGGCCTCGCCTACGTCATCCGCCTTTTCCTGTTCGCGCCGGAAGAGCGCGAGCTGCAGCAGAAGGCGTACCTGTCGATCGAGCGCGCGATCCAGCTGAACCCGCAACTCGCGGAAGCATACGAAGCGCGCGGGCGCCTGCTGTGGACGCCCTTCAACCATTTTCCGCACCAGGACGCGATTCGCGATTTCCAGCGTGCGCTGAAGCTCAATCCCGACGCGGACGAAGCACACCACTACCTCGGCCTCGTCTATCTCCATGTCGGGCTGCTCCAGGAAGGGCGGCGCGAATTCCAGGAGGCGATCAGAGTCAATCCGAGCAACAACGGCGCGCAGTACCGGGTCGGCGAGAGCTATTTCTACGAGCAGAACTATCGTGAGGCGCTGAAGGTGTTCGAAACCATCGATCCGGCCTTCAATCCGGATCTGCACAGCTATCAGAGCGCCTGGGCGCAATTCCGCGTCGGGCAAAAAGAGCAGGCGCTGGCGCGCATCGCCAAGTCGCTTGACGCCTACCCGGGAGACCTCGGCGGGCTCCTCGCGAGCACGCGGGGCATGATTTACGCCGCCCGCGGCGAACACGCCAAAGCGGAAGCCGAGCTGCAGAGCGCGGGCCAGCGGCGCGGTTTTGGGCACTTCCACCACACCGAATACAACATCGCCTGCGGGTACGCGATGATGCAGCGTATCGACCCCGCGCTCGATTGGTTCGAGAAGGCGACCCACGAGGGATTCAACTGCTATCCGCTGTTC
>DASREB010000119.1:0-2488 GCA_035652275.1 Burkholderiales bacterium | reverse complement strand
GGCCGCATGCAGATCCTTGGCGAGGAAGCGGCCGCCGGGCTTGAGATCGGCAATGAGCGGCGTCCTCTTCGCCACCCGCGCGAAGTCATCGAGCGTGAAGCGGATGCCCGCCTCGTGCGCGATGGCGGCGATGTGCAGCGCTGCGTTGGTCGAGCCGCCGGTAGCCGCGACCGCCGCGACGGCGTTCTCCAGGCTTTTCTTCGTCACGAGCTCACGCGGCAGCGGCCCTCCGCGCTCGAGCACGCGCATCACAGCGGCGCCCGCCGCGCGCGCGAGTGCTTTGCGCGCCTGATTCACGGCCGGCAACGTCGCTGAGCCGGGCAGCGCCAGGCCGAGCGTCTCGGAAACCATCGCCATCGTGTTGGCGGTGAACTGGCCTGGGCACGAGCCGAGCGTCGGCAGGCACACCCGCTCGAGCTCGGCCAGCTCGCGCTCCTGCATATCGCCTGCCAGCACAGCGCCCACCGCCTCGTAGGTATCGAGCACCGTTACTTCGCGCCCGCGCCAGGTGCCCGGCAGCGCGGCGCCACCGTAGACGAAGACGGACGGGACATTCAGTCGCACCATGGCCATCATCATCCCGGGCAGCGTCTTGTCGCAGCCGGCAAAGCCGACCAGGGCGTCATACGCATGCCCGCGCACCACCGCCTCGACACCGTCGGCAATGATCTCGCGCGAGACCAGCGAATAGCGCATGCCGCCGTGGTTCATCGACATCGAGTCGGCGACCGAGATCGAGGCGAAGTCGAACGGCACGCCGCCGGCATCGCGCACACCGAGCGCCGCTTCGCGTGCGAATTCACCGAGGAGCGCGTTGCACGGCGTCACGCGCCCATCGGTCGAAGCGACACCGACGAACGGTTTCGCGATGTCCGCGTCCGTGAGGCCGAGTCCGCGCAGGAACGCGCGGTGCGGCGCGCGGTCGAGCCCCTCAACGGTGATGCGCGAGACGAGTTTCTTCGGATTCACGCACGATCTCTTCGATCGACTGATTGTGCGGCAGGCCGAGCGCCGCAGCGCGCGCCGAATGCGTCGCCTTCGGCACGCTGTCCATGATCGCTTGCAGCCGCGCATATGGCTCGAAGCGCACGCGGCCGCTCGCGCGCGGCCGCACGGCATCCCACATCTGGTTTGCGCTGACCGGGATCCCAGTGAGCAGCACGGTGCGCCGCTCGCCAAGCATTTGCGCCGGCAACTGTGCCATCCGTTGGAAAGACTGCACGACGCGAGCGACCGAGATGCATGCCATGCGCGTGTCGGGCCGCACGGGGCAGATGTAATCGCGGCCGGCGAGCGGCTCGCGGATGATAGCGCTCGCCCAGCCGGACACCGCCGTGTTGGCGCTGCCCGGCCGCACCATGACGGCCGGCAGGCGCAGCGCGCGGCCATCGACGTAGCCGCGGCGGGAGTAATCGTCGATCAGCGTCTCGCACATCAGCTTTTGCGCGCCGTATGAGATGCGCGGCGCGGCCGGTGTTTCATCGGTGACCGGATCGGGCAGCGCGCCGCCGTAGACGGCGATCGAGGAAGCGAAAACAAATCTGGGGCAGTGGCCCGCCAGCCGGCACGCCTCCAGCAAATCGCGCGTCGCATCGAAGTTCACTTTCATGCCGAGCTCGAAGTTCTGCTCCGCGCCGCCGGAAACCAGCGCGGCGAGATGGAATACGACGTCGATCTCGGATGTGATGAGCGAGCGGGCGAACTGCGGATAAGCGATATTGCCGATGAGCGCATTCGCAAATGGCATGCTCGCCTGATCGGTGGCGAGCACTTGCGCCTCGCCCAGCGCGCGCACGAGCGCGGAACCGATGTAGCCCGCCGCGCCGGTGACGAGTATTCTCATGGCCGAAGGCAATTCTAAAAGGAGGATTCGAATGCCACGAGCCGCGGCAGCGCTCGTTTTTGCTTTCAGTTCCTTCTGCGCCTGCGCGCAGAACTATCCGTCGCACCCGGTCAAGCTGGTGGTGCCCTACGCGGTCGGCGGCTCGGCCGATGTCTACGGCCGGGTGCTCGCCGCCAAGCTGTCCGAGACGATGGGCGAGCCGTTCGTCATCGAGAACCGGCCCGGCGGCGGCGCGGTCATCGGCACTGACGCGGTCGCGAAATCGGCGCCCGATGGCTACACGCTCCTCATCATGTCGAACACGCATACGGTGAACGAGACGCTGCTGCCCAAGAAGCCCTATAACCTGATGCGCGACCTCGCGCCGATCACCGGCATCAACTCGCAGGATTTGCTGCTGGTGGCGCCGGCCAAGATCAAGGCCAACAACCTGCGCGAGTTCATCGCGCTCGCGAAAGCCAACCCCGGCAAGCTGAACTATGCCTCCTCCGGTCCCGGCACGCCTTATCACATGGCGGGTGAGCTCTTCAAACACATGGCGGGCGTCGATATCGTGCACATTCCGCACAAGGGCTCCGACCAGGCGCGCACGGCCGTGCTTGCCGGCGAGGTCGACATGATGTTCGACGCGATCAGCACCATCGT
>DASREB010000118.1:0-4813 GCA_035652275.1 Burkholderiales bacterium | reverse complement strand
GGCCAGCGGCGCGGTTTTGGGCACTTCCACCACACCGAATACAACATCGCCTGCGGGTACGCGATGATGCAGCGTATCGACCCCGCGCTCGATTGGTTCGAGAAGGCGACCCACGAGGGATTCAACTGCTATCCGCTGTTCCAATCCGACGGGGCGCTCGCTTCGCTACGCAATCATGATCGCTTCACGGCGATGCTCGCTGAGGAACGCAAGAAAGCCGAAGCCTACAAGTCGCTGTTTGCCAAATAGACTGGGCCGCCGCTTCGCGCGCGGACGAACTTCGTACGGAGTTAGATCTCGTCGGGAAGCGGCTTGCCGCGCGTCTCCGGGAGGAAAGGCGCGGACAGGAGGCCGAGCACGTAGATCATCGCCATCGTCATCGCCGCGTTGCTGTAGCCGCCGGCGTTAGCGACCAGCGCGCCCGCCGCAATCGGGCCGAGCCAGGCAATGAAGCGCGGCGTATTGAAGACAAAGGCCGCGCCGGTAGCGCGCATGCGCGTCGGGAAGAGCTCGGGCAGCCAGACCGGCATCCAGGAGTACAGGCCGAGGCTGAAGAAGCCGTTCACCACGGACGCAAGGAGCAGAAGGTTCAAGTCGTGCGTCCAGAGGAATACGACCGGGGTCGTCAGGAAGGCGAGGATCACAAAGGCGATCGTCACCGGCTTGCGGCCCCAGCGATCGGCGAGGAAGCCCAGACCGATATAGCCGGCGATCGCGCCGACGTTGTAGGCCATGCCGGCGTAGCCCGCCCATTGCGGTCCCGACAGCCCCGCTTTCGCGGCCACGGAGGCGATGTAGGGCGGCAGCCACGCCGAGATGCCCCACCAGGTGAGCGTGGTGCTCAGCGAAAGCACGAAGGCGAAGAGCGCGCGCCGGCGCGCTTCCGGGTGCGCGAAGAGCTCGGCCAGCGTAAAGCGCGTGCGCTCCTGGCGGGCGCGCGCCGCGCGGCGCTGTGCGTCGGCCTGTTGCCATTTCGCCGACTCCGGGATGCCGCGCCGGATCCACAGGGTGAACAAGCCCGGCACGATGCCGAGGAGATACATGTAGCGCCAGGCATCGGGGCCGAGCTTGCCGACGAACACCCAAATGAGCGACGCGAGGAAGAAGCCGATGCCCAGGCCGCACTGCATGAGCCCGGCGCCTTTGCCGCGCGCGCGATCGGGCCAGAGCTCGGCGACGATCGAGGCGCCGGTGGCCCATTCCGAGCCGATGGCGATGCCGACGATGAGCCGCAGCGCGGCGAACGATTCCCAGTTCCACGCGAATGCCGAGAGCCCGGTCATCAGCGAGTAGGCGAGGATCGCGATCATCATGGTGCGCTTGCGGCCGATGTAGTCGGCGAGGATGCCGCCGATCATGCCGCCAATGCCCCAGCCGAGGAGCGTGAGCCCGATGACCAGGCCCGCGTACTGCGGGATCTGCGAATACTGCGACGGCTCGAGCAGCTGGCGCAGCGCCACGCCGATCGTCAGGATCAGCGCGTACGTCTCGTAGCCGTCGAACATCCAGCCGAGGTTCGAGGCAAAGAGCGTGTTCCATTGCTGCCGGTCGAGCGACCGGTACCAGGGCTGCGTGTAGGCGCCGGCGGTGCGGTCCTGCATGGCGTGCTCCTCCCGGGCGGAAAGATTACGCCTTGGCGCGCGTCATGAACACCAGCCGTTCGAAGAGATGAACGTCCTGCTCGTTCTTGAGGAGCGCACCATGCAGCGGCGGGATGATGGTCTTGCGATCCTTCGAGCGCAGCGCGTCCGGCGGGATGTCCTCGGCGAGGAGCAGCTTCAGCCAGTCGAGGAGCTCGCTGGTCGAGGGTTTCTTCTTCAGCCCGGGCACTTCGCGCACCTCGAAGAACACTTCCATCGCTTCGCGTAACAACGATTTCTTCAGCGTCGGGAAATGCACGCCGACGATTCTCTCCATCGTCTCTTTGTCCGGGAAGCGGATGTAGTGGAAAAAGCAGCGGCGCAGAAAGGCGTCGGGCAGCTCCTTCTCGTTGTTCGAGGTGATGAAGACGATCGGCCGATGCTTCGCCTTTACGAGCTCGCGCGTCTCGTAGACGTAGAACTCCATGCGGTCGAGCTCGCGCAGCAGATCATTCGGAAACTCGATGTCCGCCTTGTCGACCTCGTCGATCAGCAGCACCACCGGCTTGTCGGACGTGAAGGCCTGCCACAGCATGCCTTTGACGATGTAATTGTGAATGTCGCGCACCCGCTCGTCGCCGAGTTGCGAGTCGCGCAGGCGGCTGACCGCGTCGTATTCGTAGAGGCCTTGCTGAGCTTTGGTGGTGGACTTGATGTGCCACTCGAGGAGCGGCAGACCGAGCGAGCGCGCGACCTCGACCGCGAGCATGGTCTTGCCGGTGCCGGGCTCGCCCTTGACCAGGAGCGGTCGCTCAAGCGTGATCGCCGCGTTCACCGCGAGCGTCAGATCATCGGTCGAGACGTAGCTCGGCGAGCCCTTGAACCGCATTTCGCGTTTTCCCCTAGGAAACTTGCATTCTAGCAGTGGCTTTCCGCTAGAATTCCGCACCGCGAATGAGAACCGAGCTCGCAGTGATCGGCGCCGCGCTCGCGATTGCGATGTCGAGCGCGAGTCCGCAAGGCGCGCCCAAGCCACCTGCCGACAAGGCCCCCGACGTGCAGGAAAAAGGTCCGCCGGATCGGCCGCATCCGACAGTCGAGAACTTCCACGCGCAATGCATCGGCTGCCACGGCATTCCGGGCTATCACACGGCATTTCCCGAGGTGTATCACGTCCCGCGGATCGCCGGCCAGCAGCCCGGTTACATCGTTGCGGCACTCAAGGCCTACAAGTCCGGCGAGCGCTCGCATCCCTCGATGCGCGGCATCGCCGCGAGCCTCAGCGAAGATCAGATGAAGCACCTTGCTGAATACTACGGAGCGCCGGCGAAGTGAGGAACATGCGCAAATTGGCGCTCGCGCTTGTGAGCTCGGCGGTCGCCGCCAGCGTCTACGCCGCTGATGCCGCCAGAGGTCAACAGAAGGCGCAGCAGGTCTGTGCCGCGTGCCATGGCCCGGATGGCAACAAGCCCTCGGCGCCCGATCAGCCGGTGCTCGCCGGCCAGTACTACGACTATCTGGTGCGCGCGCTAAGCGACTACAAGAACGGCCGGCGTACCAATCCCATCATGAAGGGCTTTGCCGGGCAGCTCTCGAAGCAGGACATCGAGGATCTGGCCGCCTGGTTCTCCAGCCAGAAGCAGACTTCGCTGCACGACCAGCGCTAATTCCGAGCCGACGTTCCCGCTTTCGCGGGGACTAAATCGTGTTGGCCTTGCGCTCGCAGCGGCCGACGAGCTCTTCCCAGAGATTGTCGGTGGTCTTGCGCAGCAGGATATCGGGCTGCGGATCGAGCACGTACCACAGGCCGCGCCGCACTTCCTCGTCGAGCTCGCTCGGCGCCCACAGCACCATGCCGGCGAAGAAGCGCGCCTGCTGCGGTTGCGTCTCGATGATGTGGTCGACCACCGCACTGTCGTACGCGAGATAGATGCCGGAGGTGAGCTGCATTGAGCGGCCGCCCGGGCTCTTGGCGTCCTTCACGATCGCGAAGATGACTTCCGGCCCCGTCGGGCCGCCAAGATAGACCGGGTCGATCACCTTCTGCGACGGGCCGTGCTTCGGGAAGAGCTTGCCGAGCGTCAGGTTGGTCGGCTTATTCATGATGAAGCCGACGTGGCGCTCGTCGCCGATCGGCTTGGCGATGAGGATGCTCGCGCCGTAGAGCCGGTCGCGCAGGTTGCGCTTGGCGACCAGCAGCACGGTTTGGGTCAAATCGGCGGCCGCGGCGACCGAAGCGCAAAGCGCGAGGAGCATCGCGGTAAGGAGGGAAAGGATTTTCATGGCGCCATCGTCCGTACGGTCGCGCCATCATGCCGAGCCGAGGTTTACGCCGAGCGCGGCTCGCAAATAGTCCGTTTAGCGCCGCCGGCGCCGCTCGAGACATTCGAGGTAGGCGAGCGCATCGGGCGCGGCATGGTCGCGTTGCGCTCGCCAGACGGTTTCGGCGAGGCACTCGATCGCCTGGTGCAGGGCGTCATGCCGGTCTGCCGCGCGCGCCAGCAGCCCCTCGAAGGCGGCCGCGATGCCGGGCGGCTGGTCGATGGAAAGCTGTTCCTCCAGGGCGACGTGCAGGCTCATGTGCAGGAACGGATTGGGCCGGTCGACGTAGTCCGCATCCCGGTAGCGCTCCGGATCCGCCAGGACCGGGTGGTACTCCGGGTGCGCCAGGATCACGTCGAGCGCGATCGTTTCGACGCCCGCGAGCGGCTCGCCGGCGCGGTACTTGCGCCAGGCGCCGAAGAAGGTGTCGCGGACCTGCTCGCGGGATGGATCGAACATCTCAGGCCTTCGTCTTCTTACGATACTCGCAGAGATCGCGGATCAGGCACTCCGGGCAGCCCGGCTTCCGCGCGATGCAGACATAGCGTCCATGCAGGATCAGCCAGTGATGCACGTCCTTCAGGTACTCGGGGGGCGTGAACTTGACGAGCCGGTCCTCCACCTGGCGCGGGTCCTTGCCCGGCGCGATGCCGGTGCGGTTCGCAACGCGAAAAATATGCGTATCGACCGCCACGGTCGGCTGGCCGAAGGCGGTGTTCAGCACGACGTTCGCCGTCTTGCGGCCGACCCCGGGCAGCGCCTCGAGCGCTTCGCGCGTCTGCGGCACCTCGCCAGCGTGCTTCTCCACCAGGATGCGCGAGAGCTCGACGACGTTCTTCGCCTTGTTGCGGTAAAGGCCGATTGTCTTGATGTACTCCTCGAGGCCGGCGACCCCGAGCTGCACCATCTTC
>DASREB010000117.1:0-98756 GCA_035652275.1 Burkholderiales bacterium | reverse complement strand
GGCCGACCGCTCGCCAACACGCAGGTACCGCACCGCGCCGCTCGCAGGCCTGTGGACGCACCAGAAAGGCGGCTTCTATCACGACGGTCGCTTTGCCACACTCGCGGCCGTGGTGGAGCACTACGACCGCAACTTCAGGCTCGGCCTGAGCGCCACGGAAAGGAGCGAGCTGATCGAGTACCTGAAGTCTTTATAGGAACAGTGCTGACGCCCGCGCAGCGCCGTCCGGCCAAGGCCGGTTCGACGATTCGGGTCGGCGCCTTCCTAGTACACAGCGTAAACGGATAGGAGAATTCGGGCGCCCCGCGCAGAGCTAGGCGCCCGTTGCTCATGTAGGGCGTCGCGCCTTCAGGGCATAGCGCAGTCGCCTGCCGGTGTGAGCGAGGCGCCCGCCTTGTTACACACGAAGAGGGTCCGCCCGAGGACTTCCTCGAGCGTCTGCACGCTCACCGCCGTCTAGCCTGACGGGCAGTCGTTTGGCAGCGCAACGAAGTTGCCGCAGGCGACGATCTCGAGAAATGTGCGTGCGAACGTGATGCCCATGGGATTTAGTATGAAGAAAACGTTATTGAAAGACGAATAAGTTTCTATTTACTTAATGTGGCCGGGGGCTGACCATGGCCTCCATGCGCCACCGTCTCTTTCTCCTCCCTCTTGTTCTCGCAGTGGCGCTTTCGGCCTGCGGCGAAAGACCGCCGCGGGCCGATCCCGAAGGCCGGCACGCCTACGCCGTCGAGCCGGGTCCGAACCCGGTGCGCGACCGGACGCTTAAGCAAGGTGCGCAATGACGATCACGCTGCCTCCGTTGCCATATGAGTACCACGCGCTGGAGCCGGTGATCTCAGCTGCGACGATAAATCTCCTTCAGGAATCCAACCATGTCTGACAAGGAGCTTGTCATTCCGGTAGCCGACGAATGGAAGCGCCGGGCCTGGCTCGACGCCGACGGTTATGCGGACGCCTACGCGCGCTCGCTGCGCGATCCGAACGGTTTCTGGTCTGAGCAGGCTGAGCGCCTGGACTGGTTCAAGCGGCCGAGTCGGATTCGCAATGTCGCCTACGGGCCGCGGGAGGTACGTATTCGCTGGTTCGAGGACGGTGTGCTCAATGCGAGCGCGAACTGTCTCGACCGGCATCTGCCGGCGAACGCGAGGCGCGCGGCGATCATCTGGGAAGGCGACGATCCGGGTGATAGCCGCACGTTGACCTATAGCGGGTTGCACGCCGAAGTGTGCCGCCTGGCGAACGCACTCAAGTCGCTGGGCGTTCGCAAAGGCGACCGCGTGACGGTCTACCTGCCAATGGTGCCTGAGGCAGCGGTTGCGATGCTTGCCTGCGCGCGCATCGGCGCGATCCATTCCGTGGTGTTCGCGGGCTTTTCGCCGGAGTCGCTCGCCGGTCGCATCCGCGATTGCGATTCCACGGTAATCATCACTGTCGATGAAGGGCGCCGCGCCGGGCGCAGCATTCCGTTAAAGGCGAATGCTGACGAGGCGCTCGCGAGCTGCCCCTCGGTTCAACACTGCATCGTTCTGCGCCGTACGGGTGCTGACGTGCCCTGGGTAAAGGGACGCGATTACTGGTATCACGAGCTCGTCGCTGCGCAGCCGGCCGAGTGCGAGCCCGAGCGCATGGGCGCCGAAGACCCGCTTTTCATCCTTTATACGTCGGGGTCGACCGGTAAGCCAAAAGGCGTGGTGCACACCACCGGGGGCTACCTCGTGCAGGTGTCACTCAGCCATCGCATGGTGCTGGACTACCACGCCGCCGACGTTTACTGGTGCACGGCGGATATCGGGTGGGTGACCGGCCACAGCTACATCGTCTATGGTCCGCTGGCGAATTGCGCCACGACGCTCATGTTCGAAGGCGTGCCGCACCACCCCGATGCGTCGCGCTTCTGGCAGATCGTCGACAAGCATCGCGTCAGCATCTTCTATACGGCACCGACGGCGATCCGCGCGCTCATCCGCCAAGGGGAAGGCCCCGTCAAGAAGACGAGCCGCAAGTCCCTGCGAGTGCTCGGCTCGGTCGGCGAGCCGATCAATCCGGAAGCCTGGCTCTGGTATTACAACATCGTTGGCGAGCGTCGCTGTCCGATCGTTGATACCTGGTGGCAGACCGAGACTGGCGGCATCCTTATCGCGCCGTTGCCCGGAGCGATCGCAACCAAGCCCGGTTCGGCAACGCTGCCGTTCTTTGGTGTCGATCCCGTGATCGTCGACGAGAGCGGAAAGGTGCTCGAAGGCGCTTGCGAAGGGCGGCTCTGCCTGCGCGACGGTGGGCCCGGCATGGCGCGTACCGTGTACGGCGACCATGAGCGGTTCCTCCAGACCTATTTCTCCACCTACCCCCGTCTGTACTTCACCGGCGATGGCGCACGCCGCGACGCCGATGGTTATTACTGGATTACCGGCCGTGTCGACGACGTAATCAACGTGTCGGGACATCGCTTAGGCACGGCGGAAGTGGAAAGCGCACTCGTCGCTCACGCCAAGGTGGCAGAGGCCGCCGTAGTCGGCTACCCGCACGAGTTGAAAGGGCAGGGCATCTACGCCTATGTGACGCTGAAGGCGTCGGAGCAGCCGAGCGAAGAGTTGCGCGGCGAGCTCGGACGTTGGTTGCGCAAGATGATCGGCCCAATCGCGGCCCCCGACCACATCCAGTGGGCGCCCGCGTTGCCGAAGACGCGCTCGGGGAAGATCATGCGCCGCATCCTGCGGAAGATCGCCGAGAATGACTGCGCTAACCTCGGCGATGTCTCCACGCTGGCCGATCCGGCGGTGGTGGACGACCTCATCCGCGAGCGGGCCACGCAATGAGACGGCCTGCTATCCGCCCTAAGCGAGGCTACGACAAGCCGGCGCGCGATCACGCTTTGCGCCGCCGCCGGCGCATCACGCTGGTCTTCCCGGGCCGCGACACTGGTCACACTGCGTACCGGAGCGTGTTTGTGCTGCGTGCACCAGCTGAGGCCCTCGGCATTACTGAGGCAACGGGCAGGACCAGCTTCTTCCGGGCGCGACGCCAACTGCGCGAAGCGCCTTCCCAGGAGATCGATCTCACTTGCGATGACGCCTTTGCCTTTGCGGGAGCTCCCTGCACCCGCATCGTAGCCGTGGTGATGAGCAGGCGCGCCGCTGCTGGGGAATGTCTCCATTAACCCAAGGAGGTAACAATGTCGTCGTTCTTGAGCATTTCCGATCCAAACGCCGCTCGCCGCCTTTTTCTCGGCCGTTCAACAATGCTGTTGTCCGGCGCGGCGGTGGCGCTGCTCGCCGGTCGCCACGCCCTGGCGGCAAAGAGCAAGGGCACGCATGCGGACGATGCGCGCATTTTGAACACCGCACTCGGCGCCGAGCTTGAAGCGGTTGCGGCATACCAGGTTGGCGCCGAGAGCGGGCTGCTCGAAAAGCCGGTGCTGGCGCTCGCCGGACAGTTCCAGGGCCACCACAAGGAGCACGCCGACCTCCTGGCCAGTACGATCCGCAAGCTTGGCGGCAATCCGGTTGCCCCGAAGTCGAAGTATGAATTCCCGGTCGAGACGCTGAAGAACCAGGCCGACGTGCTGCGTTTCGCCGCGACCTTGGAGAAGGGCGCGGTCAGTGCCTACCTGGGCGCGGTACCACTCTTCCGTAGCCGCGATCTCGCCAAGGCAGCGGCGAGCATCCTCGGCGACGAGGCGATGCACTGGGCGGTATTGCGCCAGGCGCTGGGCGAGAATCCGGTTCCGTCCGCGTTCGTCTCTTGAACGGCTTGGTTCTGATCGCAGCGCTGGCGGCCGGTGACCCGGCCGCCGGCGAAGCGGTCTACTCGCGGTGCATGGCCTGTCACGCGCTCGAATACAACCGCACCGGCCCGAAACATTGCGGCCTGTTCGGGCGACGCGCAGGCAGCGTGCCGGGCTTCGAATATTCTGGTGCCATGAAGCGATCGAAACTGGTGTGGAACGAGAAGACGCTGGACCGCTTCCTCGCCAATCCGGTCAAGGCCGTGCCGGGGACCAGCATGACTTACGCCGGCGTACCCGATGCGAAGGAGCGCGCCGCTCTCATCGCCTATCTGAAGCGCGAGAGTGTCTCCGCCCGATGCCAGGAGCGCTAAGAGCAGGCTTGGACGCCTAGGCGCGCTCAACCGGACCCGATTGGTCCCGCAATAATCGGTGAAGAACGCCGCACCACCATAAGGTGCATACGATATGCGCCTTTGGCGCGGCCGATTTGATCTGGGTTAAAAGGCCACTTCTAGAGTTCTCGCATGGCGATCCCGATTCATAAACCCGCGGCTGCCGCGCGCGAGCCTGCGCGCCAGAGCACCGCGTTTTTTTCCGCCGGGTTCCGGCCGTTCTTCCTGCTCGGTGCCGTCTGGGCGGCGCTTGCCTTGCCGATCTGGCTAGCGGCGTACGTCCACGGTTATTCGATCCCCGGCGCGCTGCCCGCCATGATGTGGCACGCGCACGAGATGATCTACGGCTACGCGCTCGCCGCTGTTACCGGATTTCTCCTCACCGCCGTACCCAATTGGACCGGGCGCCTGCCGATCGCCGGCGTGCCGCTCGCGGCGCTGGTCGTGCTCTGGCTCGCGGGACGCGTCGCGATGTTCGTCAATCCCGTCGCCGCTGCGGCGGTCGACCTCACCTATATCGTCGTACTCGCCTCGGTCGTGGCACGCGAAGTGACGGCGGCGCAGCGCTTCCACAACCTGCCGGTCGTCGGCACGCTCATTCTGCTTCTCGCCGGCAATGCGCTGGTTCACCTGCACGCGCTCGACATCGCCTACACGGCGGCGCTCGGCAATCGCATTGGCATCGCGACGCTGGTTACGCTCATCTCGCTCATCGGGGGGCGCATCGTGCCGAGCTTCACGCGCAACTGGCTCGCCAAGCATCGGTCGCAGGTACTGGCGCCGGCGCCGCATGACCGCGTTGATACCGCGTGCCTGCTTGCTGTAGTGATCGGTCTCGTCGCCTGGGTTGCCTCTCCCGATTCCGAGATCACGAGCGTCATGGCGATCGCGGCCGGCATCGGGGCGGCGATCCGGCTGTCGCGCTGGCGCGGCCTCGCCACCGTGCATGAGCCGCTGCTTTTCATCCTGCACGTCGGCTATGCCTGGGTGGCGATCGGCCTCCTGCTCACCGGGCTGAACGGTATGCTCGCTTGGGCGCCGCCCGGCGCTCCGCTGCACGCCTTGACGGTGGGCGCGGTCGGCACGATGACGCTCGCGGTGATGACGCGCGCGTCGCTCGGGAACACGGGGCGGGAGCTGCGCGCAGGTGTGGGCACCGTCACCGTCTATATTCTTGTGACGCTCGCGGCCATACTGCGCGTTGCCGCGCCGTTCACCGGCGTGGCAACGACCGAGGTGACCGCCTTTGCAGGCCTCGCGTGGAGCATGGCGTTTGGACTGTTTGCCGTGCTCTACGCGCCGCTACTGATGCGGCCAAAATGATTCATCTTCGGCGGATAAGAATGAAGACTACCGTCACTCTCGCGGCACTCGCCACCGGCTTGGCTCTCGGCCGCCTGCAATCCACTGTCGCCGCGACGCTACGCCGAAATCATGGCGACACTACATCGTTTCCGAAACTCGCCGATTGGCGTGGCGTCTATCTATTTACAGGCCTCGCAAAGGCCGTCTCGGGCGGTAGAAACCAATATTCGGGCTCGGCTGGTGCGCAGACATGCACCAACTCGACGCGCCTCGCAAACCGAAGGCACTTGCGTGATCATCCGGGCGTCTTCCATAAAAGTAGCCTCGGCTTCACGCAAGGTGCCGACGGCCAGCTGGGAGCGGATTGTGCGCCACCGATCATTCGCACGCGCTCGGCGATCAAATCGGGGATCGCCAGGATTTGCGCCGCCTGCTCCTCGAACAAAAGGTGATAATCGACGGAAGCCGGCCCGCTGACGTGGCAGTGAAAATTCTTCGTCTCGATGAAGAGCGCGTAAGTGTCCGCCAGCGGCGTGCTCACTGCGCCGCTGATCGCGGCGACGGCATCGCGGGAGTGCTCGCTCGGGGTCTCCAGCGTCGCACGCGTCTTCGTATCCAGGCCGGCCGTTGCTGCACGTGTCGCTCCCGAGAAAGGACCATGCCATGATCAACGCCCGTCGTCGTCTGGACCTGCCGTCGGGCAGGACCGGCATGTATTACTCGCTTCCCGTACTCGAGCAGGAAGGCCTTGGGCCACTTGGCCGACTGCCGGTCAGCTTGCGCATCGTTCTCGAGTCAGCGTTGCGCAACGCTGACGGCCACCGCATCGGCGAGGAAGACGTGGCGGCGATTGCGCGCTGGCAGCCGCGCGCGCCGCGTGACGCGGAGGTGCCTTTCGTTGTCGGGCGCGTGCTGCTGCAGGACTTCACCGGCGTGCCGCTGCTTGTCGACCTTGCAGCCATGCGCGCGGCGATGAAGCGTCGCGGGCGTGACCCGAACCGCGCCCAGCCTTCGGTGCCGGTCGATCTTGTAATCGATCATTCGGTGCAGGTGGATTATTTCGGCCAGCCGCGGGCGCTCGAGCTCAACATGGAGACGGAATTTCGGCGCAACGCCGAGCGCTACCGTTTCCTCAAGTGGGGCGCGCAGGCTTTCAAGGGCCTGCGCATCGTGCCGCCCGGGTTCGGCATCTGTCACCAGGTGAATCTTGAGTTCCTCGCCGGCGTGGTGCTGGAGAAGGATGGCGTGCTGTACCCAGATACGCTTGTCGGCACCGATTCGCACACGCCGATGGTGAACGGGCTGGGTGTGCTCGGCTGGGGCGTCGGCGGCATCGAGGCGGAGGCGGCGATGCTCGGGCAGCCCGTGTACATGCTTCTTCCCGACGTGGTTGGCGTACACCTGCACGGCGAGCTCCGCCCGGGCGCTACCGCCACCGATCTCGTATTGCGCATCACCGAGCGGCTGCGCCAGGCGCGTGTGGTCGGCAAGTTTGTCGAGTTCCACGGCGAAGGCGCGGCTCGGCTCTCCGTGTCGGACCGTGCCACGCTCGGCAATATGGCGCCGGAATACGGAGCCACGGTCGGCTTCTTTCCGATCGATGGCGAGACCTGCCGGTATCTCAAAGCGACCGGACGCAGCGAAGAGCAGGTCGAGACGGTGCGGCGCTACTTCAGCGCGCAGGGCATGTTCGGCATGCCAGCGAGCGGCCAGTGCGATTATTCGGAACTTATCGACGTCGATCTCGCCGATATCGAGCCGTCCGTCGCAGGTCCGAAGCGCCCGCAGGACCGCATCGCCCTCGCCGAACTCAAGCGCAAATTCGTCACGCTGCTTCACAGTCCGGACGGTTACGGCAAGCCGCAAGCCGAGGCGCGGGCGAGCGTGCGGCCGAGTAATGGCGAGCCACCGCGGCCTGGGGGCGGCGAGCAGTCGGAGGAAAATCTGCCGGCCGGACGCGCGCGCGATACCAATCCGCACACTGAGGCCGAGATGATGAATAACCGGCCTACGCCAAATCAGCCTGGCGCGCCACGCGCGTCCCAGGCGTTGGCATGCGAGCTCACGCACGGCGATGTGGTCATCGCGGCAATAACGTCCTGCACCAACACCTCCAACCCGGTGGTGATGCTCGGGGCCGGCTTGCTTGCGCGCAAGGCCGTTGAGCGCGGGCTGAAAGTGAAGCCTTGGGTAAAGACCTCTCTCGCGCCGGGCTCACGCGTGGTGAGCGAGTATCTGGCGAAGACGGGTCTGCAGCCTTATCTAGACCGTCTCGGCTTTCAGCTCGTTGGCTTCGGCTGCACGACCTGCATCGGCAATTCCGGCCCGCTCGATCGCGAGCTCGAGGAAGCGGTGGTGAAGAACGACATCATCGCCGCAGCGGTGCTCTCGGGCAACCGTAACTTCGAGGCGCGCATCCATCAGAGCGTGAAGGCGAACTTCCTCATGAGCCCGCCCCTGGTTGTCGCTTTCGCCATAGCGGGGCGGGTCGACATTGACCTGACGAGCGAGCCTCTCGCGAGCGTGAGTGGGCGCGACGTCTACCTGCGTGAGCTGTGGCCCACAGCGCAGGAGATCGATGCGCTTCTTGCCAGCGCGTTCGACCCGGCGGAGTACCGGCGGGTCTATGGCGGTTTCGCGCAGGCGAACCCGATGTGGAATGAAATCAGCGCCGCTAGCGGACTGCTCTACGAATGGGAGCCGAGCTCGCTCTACATCCGCGAGCCCCCGTATTTCAGCGCCGGCATGGCCCAGCCACCTGCGGCGCGCGTATCGAAGGCGCGCGCGCTCGCTATCTTTGACGATTCGATTACCACCGACCATATCAGCCCAGCCGGCGCGATCCGCGCCGCCTCGCCGGCCGGCGAATACTTGCGTAGCCACGGCGTGGCACAAGCCGACTTCAACAGCTACGGCGCCCGCCGCGGCAACCACGAGGTCATGGTGCGCGGCACTTTCGCCAACGTTCGCCTTCGCAATCTCATGGTGCCCGGCGTGGAAGGCGGCATGACGGTGCACCAGCCGGGCGGCGAGCGCATGGGCATCTACGACGCCGCCGAGCGCTATCGCGCCGAAGGTGTGCCGCTCGTAGTGTTCGCGGGACAGGACTACGGCTCGGGCAGTTCACGCGACTGGGCTGCGAAGGGCACCCGCCTGCTCGGCGTGCGTGCGGTAATCGCGCGCGGATTCGAGCGCATCCACCGCTCGAACCTGATCGGCATGGGCGTGCTGCCGTGCCAGTTCGAAGAGGGTGCCAGCGCGAAGACGCTGGCACTCGACGGCAGCGAGCACTTCGATCTCGAGCTCGACGGCCCGTTGCGTCCACGCGCAAAGGCGATGTTGCGCATCGCGCGCTCTAACGGCCGCGATGACGCCGTGCCACTTCTCCTGCGCATCGACACGCCGATCGAAGTTGCGTACTTCTCGGCTGGCGGAATCATGCCGTATGTGCTCGAGCAGCTCGCGACAAAAGATGCCCGGATGAAGGAGCGCTGAGCGGCGGTTCTGATTTCCGCCGCCGGCTGCGCGAGAATCCGGGATGACCATCGAACGTCCCACGTTCCTCAACTTCGCGCGCCTGCGATTTCCGGTGGGCTCGGTTGCGTCAATCGGGCACCGGATTTCCGGGGTGCTCCTCTTTCTAACGCTGCCTTTTGCGGTGTGGGCGCTAGAGCGTTCGCTGCGCAGCGAGCGACCGCTCGACTTGAACGGCGGGCCGCTTGCGCGCCTGGCTTTCTTCGTGCTTGCCTGGGCTGCGGCCCACCATCTCTTCGCCGGCATCCGCCACCTCCTGAGCGACGCCAATATCGGTTCCTCGCTCCAGGCATCGCGCGCGAGCGCTTGGGCTGCGCTCATCGGCGCTGTCGCCGTCGCGTCGGCGGTCCTCGTTCTCCCATGATGGTCTTCTCCGGTCAGCGCGCATTCCTGCTGCAGCGCCTGAGCGCGCTCGTTCTCCTCGCGTATGTGGTCGCCGCCGCACTGCGGCTCGCGTTCGGTGCGCCTGCCGGCCTCGCCGAATGGCGCGCATGGGCGGCACAGCCGCTCGCTGCCGCTATCCTGCTGTTGCTCGCTGGCGCGGTGCTCTTGCACGCATGGGTGGGCGTGCGCGACGTAGTGCTCGACTATGTGCAGCCATTGCCATTACGCGCGGCGGTGCTTCTGCTCGTTGCGAGCGTACTCGTGATGCTCGGTGCCTGGACGGCCCTCATCCTGGTGTCGCATGCGCTTTAAGATCTACCGCTACGACCCGGACAAGGATAGCAAGCCTCACTGGCAGGATTACGAGGTAGCGCTGCAAGCCTCCGACCGCATGGTGCTCGACGCGCTCACGCGCCTCAAGGCGCAGGACGACACCATCACATACCGGCGCTCCTGCCGGGAGGGCGTGTGCGGCTCCGATGCTATGAACATCAACGGCCGTAACACGCTCGCCTGCATTACACCACTCCAGGGACTCCCCGAGCCCGTGGTGCTAGCGCCGTTGCCGAGTTTCCCCGTGATCCGCGACCTCGTCGTCGACATGACGCTTTTCTTCAAGCACTACCACGATATCCGGCCATACCTGACCAACGGCGAGCCGCCGCCGGAACGAGAGCGGCTGCAGTCTCCCGAAGAACGCGAGAGGCTGAACGGGCTTTACGAGTGCATCCTTTGCGCCTGCTGTACGAGTTTCTGCCCGTCGTACTGGTGGAATCCGGACAAGTACATCGGCCCCGCGGGCCTGCTCCAGGCTGAGCGCTTCATCGTCGACAGCCGCGACCGCGCCGGCGCCGAGCGCCTCGCCCACCTCGATGACGTTTACAAGCTCTATCGCTGCCGCAAGATCATGAACTGCACCGAGGTATGCCCGAAGGGTCTGAACCCGGCCCGCGCCATCGAGCACATCAAGATGCAACTGCTGCGCCGCTCAAGCTGAAGTGGCTGCGATCACTCCGGCAGGGTATAGCGCGCCTCGACGGCAGCGCATACGAGTGCGCGCGTTTGGTGTGGAGTGAGATCGGCACGCCGCTCGATGTCCTCTACTGCAGCAGCGAGATCCCGATTTCGGATTACATCGCGCATCCTTGCGGTGATGCCGGATGCGCTCGGCCTGGCCCGGTATCACGCGCATCGCGAACGGCGCTTCTTCCGAGCGCAGTAGCCAGCAGGCGACATGGTCCTTGGGCTGCTTCTGCGGCCACTCGGCTACGGTTCGTCCGCTGGCGGTGGCGAACTCCGTGAGCGTGCGTTTCGGCGAAGCGCCGACGGCAATGACCACGTCGATCGAGGCGAGGACCGAAGGCGCGAGCCGGTCGGGGTGAACCGTCACGAACACGCACTCGCTAATCTGCTGCGGGGTGTGACCCCAATGCGCGTGCAGCAGATGATGTGCTTCGTCCACCACCAGCCAGTGCGGCCGGCGGTGCGCAACCGCATCGCCTGAAGGTGCGGCACGAGCTGCGCAAAGTATTCGGGACGATCCGCTAGGGGAATGCCGACCAGGCTCACGTTCGTGTGCACGTACGGGTCGCGCAGCACCGCCATGACCTCGGCAATGCCGGGCGCGTGGTGCTGGTCGCCGATCGTGACCAGCGTCCTCAGGCTCACGTAGTCGCCTTCCAGGTCGATCACGCATACCTGGTAGTGCTGATCGGCGAGTCTTTCGATGAGCCCCGTCGCAAGCGTCGACTTTCCGCTGCCCGAGGCACCGGCTACGAGAACATTGGGACCGTAAGGCGGCAGCCATACCGTCGTGCCGTCAGGCCGCAGGCCGAGGGCGACATGGTGCCGCTTGAGTCGCACTTCGACGTCCTCCAGATCGTTGGCGACGAGCCGGTCGATTAGCTCGACGACGCCATCTCCTGCGGCACCGCGCATGACCAGTGTGGCAATGTCTTTGAGGGACGGCACGGCATTGCCGACCGCAACCGCACACTCCGCCAGTTGCAGGAGGGAGTGGTCATTCTCGGCGTCACCCACGGCCACGACTTCGTGCGGCGACATGCCGAGCTTGCGCAGCGCGACCTTGGTCCCCGAACCCTTGTTGATGCCGGCGGGCAGCACCATCACTGCGTTCAGGTTGAAGATCACGTGAAGCTCCAGCCCGAGCTGCCGGATCGCTTCGAGGACGTTGGCATCACGCGGCGCGTGTGTGGCGACGATGACCTTGCCCACTTCGAGCGGCTGCACGCCGCGACGGCGCGGCGTCTCGACGAATTGCGGCGGCGGCGGCTCGCCGAGAAGCGTGCTCTCGCGGCTCTTCGGCTCGTAGAGGAGCGCCCCGTTCTCGGCGACGATGTAGTCGAAGAGATCTATGCAGTCGCAAAGCCGCAACAGGTCGTCCAGCAGCCGCCCCGTCACCAGGATCGCTCGCCGGTCCGACGCGCGCAGCCTGCCGAGCGCCGCGCGCGCGGCGCCGCTCACTCTTCCTTCGGATGCCGGGGTGTTGTCGAAGTCCGTGGCGAGCGCGAGATAACGCATGCTAGGGCTTCGCGGATCTGCGCGCCGTGGCGAGCGCACCAAGGGTTCCCAGCGACGGGTGGCCGACTACGCCGAAAGCCAGCTCAACGTAGAGCTGGCTTCCGTCCTTGTGCGTCGCGCGGGTAAGCATCGCCTTGTCGCCAAGTCGCGTGTGTCCGGCTGCGATCGCCTGATGATAGCCGCGCCAATGTGCGGCGCGCAGGTGCTCTGGAATGATGAGATCGAGCGTCTTGCCGATGGCCTCGCCCGGCGCGTATCCGAAGAGCGCTTCCGCTCGCGCGTTCCAGATGCGGATGACGCCTTCGCGGTCTGCGAAGATGATGGCATCGGGCGCCTGTTCCACCGCGCGTCGATGCAATTCGGCATCCGGCTCAAGCCAGCCGCGTTGCTCGAGCAACGCGACGATGCGAGCGGCGGAGTCTTGCGGGCTGCCAGCGTCTCCCCGTACGGTGAGCTCGGGCGCAAGCGGCGGCTCGTAGGGCGCCTGCATGCCGGGCAGCGTGGCGGTTCGTCCGCTGCGATAGAGTTCCTTTGGATCGCGGGCGCGGCATACTTCGAGCGGCGTGTCGACGAACACCTCGGCAAAGCGCTCGATCTCGCGCCGCGCACGGTCCCGGTAGGCTCGCCGGTTGGCGGTCGCATCGAAAAGCACTGCCTTGCCTTGAGCGACGAGCATTGCGCCCAGCTGCGCAAGCGCGGCGTAGAAAAAGTCGCGCTCCGCCTCATCGTAGCGCGCAAACGGCGTGAGCTGCGTGCGCAGCACGTCGGACTCCAGTACCGCCGCATCGATGCCGCGCGAATGAAGCGCGTCAAGGACCGCTCGCGCGATGGCGCTCTTGCCCGAGCCGGAGAGTCCGGTGAGCCAGATGGCGAAGCTCATGCTTCGCAGTATGCGTTGGGGCGCGCAGGATCGAAGCGAGCGTCCTGCAGCACGTTCAGCACGAAGCGCAGCAGCTTGCTTCGCAGGCCCTCGTCAAGGGTCGGATACCAGAGCGGGTTTGCCATGACGAGCCCGCGAAACGCGATGAACGGTGCCGCGACCTCGAGAATCGCACGATCGCCGGAGCGGTCTAGGTAGCGCTCCCAGAAACGCCTCCAGAGCTGCTCGAAATCGCCTGTCAGCTTCCCGGAGCGCTGCAGCGAGAAGAAAAGATAGTTCATGGCAAGGCAAGTAACGTCGTCGGCTGCCTCGCCCCATTCGCCGCGCGAGCGGTCAAGCACGGTGAAGTCGTTGCCGGCGCGGAACAGGATGTTCCAGGGATGGAAATCGCCGTGCACCTGGCATAGCCGCGAGGCATGCGGCTTGAGGCGCCAGCGCCAATCGACGCATTGCTTTTCGATCTCCCGCAGCAGATCGAAAGCGACAGGCCCTGCGCTTGGGTAGCTGTCGGCGACGCCGAAAATACATTCGCCGTGGCCAACCAGCTCGCGGACCCGTCGCGCGTAGAGTCCGGGGTCCGGACCGGCGACACGGTGGATTTCAACGAGGTAGTCGCACAGCGCGTCAGCGCGTTCTAGGTCGAGCGCCCGTAGTGCTTCGCCAGTGCGCAGGCGCAGCAGGTCGTCGGCATACTCGCGCCCTTCCGCGAACTCGGCGACCATGAAGAGCTCCTCGGCGCTGCCGAGAGGCACCAGCTCGCCGCTCGCGCGCACGGCGCCGACGTCGAGGGAGGCGACATGACGCGGCAGCTTGCCGAACGCGTCGTGCGCCCAGAGCATTGCCTGCGCGCGGTCAGCCATGTGGTCGTGCCCGAACGGCCCCGGCCGCACGGTGTCGAGCACGACGCGGCGCGCTTCGCCATCGAGCTCGTAATCGACCCGCAACGGAATGCCATAGCCATAACCCTTGTCGCCCTGCCTGCCGCCGCCCAGCGCGGTTACGCGCACGGCGCGCACGGCACGGCCGTGCAGGCTGCGCAGATAGGGTTCAAGCGCAGCCGGCGTAAATCGAGAATTCGCGCTCATGCCACCTTCCTCCATCGGTCGCTCAGCAGCCGCTTCATTCTCGGACAAGCGCCACCTGCCGGCGATTGCGCCTCGGTCATTTTTTTAGCGCGCGAAAGAGCTCCGGCACAAGCCGGCCTTGACGGCAAGCACGACGGAGTCGGCCGGTGCAATCGGATGACCAAGGCTTGATTAATTTCTTTAATGTGATATGGTCCAGACATCATGATCACGCGCCACATCATTGCAATCTTCGGCCTCCACAAGGCCAGCGTGGTCGCGCGCCTTCTGCGCATTCCGGGAACGCTGGCCTGTCCTGGCCAAGCCCGGTAACGGTCCCAGCCAGCCGCTGACAGCGGCGCGCTGAGTCCGGACCCGGGACACTCAGCTTCTCACCGAATCTCCTGACCTGCTGCCTTTGCGCGGCAGCGACAGGGCTTTCGTTCGTGTCTTGGTAGCGAATTTGGAGGCGACGATGGTGCATTACAACGAATTGATCGTGTCCGCGAGCGATGCCGAAGTGCTCGCGTCCCTCGTGGGCGAACGCGCTCGATCCAACCCGCTGGAAGTCGAGGCGGCCGACGAGCTTGCCGACGTGCTCTACGCTGCACGGCTGGTTCCACATGAGAACCTGCCGGTGGACCGCGTGCGGATGAACTCCTGCGTGAGCTACCGCGAGGAGCCCGACGGCGTGCGGCGCTCGGTGGTCGTCGTGCACCCGAACGAGGCGAATGCCGGCGAGGGACGCATCTCCGTACTGTCGCCTGTGGGGCGCGCCTTACTCGGGCGCAGGCCTGGCGCCGTGGTCGCTGCGGCTCTCCCTGGCGGACGCGGCATGAACATCCGCATCCTTCGAGTCGAAAGATCGGCCCCGGCGCTCGAGGAGTCCTCGTGAGCAAGTTAAGCGCAGGCAGGGCTATGTGCTGGTTGGGGACGCTGCTGTTCGCGGCGGTCGCGGTTGACCTGCTGCTCGGTGGCGCCCCGGCGAAGCTCGGCCACGGACTGGCCGCCTCATTCGGCGTGGCGTTGTTCGCCGTCTCGGCGGCGTTCGACGCGAGGAGGACGACCTGACATGTACTACCTTCCGGAAGGAGCTAGCAATGAAAGAGCAAGACGATACGGGGACGGTCGCGGCCGAAACTGGTCGCCATTTTTCGCCGATGGCAGCAGTGTGGGAGAGACCGAACGTCGACGAGAAGCTGGACGAGGCACTCAATCAGACGTTTCCCGCGAGGGACCCGTTCGAAATTTCGGCGTGAAGCCGGCGACCATACTGGTGCCGGTTGACGGCTCGAAGCTGTCCGAAGACGCGGTGCGCCACGTCATCGGCCTTAGCAGCAGCGGCATGGCGATGAAGCTGCATCTATTGAACGTTCAGCCCGCCTGGGCGCCGGCGCGCTCGGAGTATGAGAAGCGCGAGGGAATCGCCCTCCATCTGCTAGCGGCAAACAAAGCTACCGAGGGAGCCCAGGCGCTCTTGCGCGGCGCCAGCCTCGAGTTCGAGGGGCATTTACGAGTCGGTCCGCCGCCAGACGCCATTGCGCGATTTGCGCAAGAGCATCGGTGCGACAAGATCGTCATGGGCACCCGTCGCCTTGGAACCTTTGCTGGGCTCTTCCTCGGCTCCGTGGCGAGCCGAGTGCTTCGCCTCGCGAGCGTACCGGTGACGCTCGTAAGGCCAATTGAGGCCTTGCTTAGGCCCGGTAGGGACGTGGCTAACGCCGCGATTGAAGCGCCGACAAGCACGGGTGCGCCAACGTGTCGCCAGAGTTTCGCAAACTGTGCAATACCGGTCATAGCCAAGGCGTAAAAAAACGAGGCGTAATGTCAAGAGATACTCCTTACACGCGCACGCTGCGCCGCGCCCTCGAGGCTGTTGGAGGAAAGGAGCGATTGGCCGAGCTGCTCGGCGTGTCGCTGGCAGACTTGGCGCTTTGGATCGAAGGCGACGCCGTTCCGTCGATTTCGATCTTTAGCCGGGCTCTCGATATTGTCGCCGATGGTGACGTGCGGGCCGCCCCAAGAAAGAAGCGGCCGCCGCCGAAATCGTGAGCGCCTCGCGGCGCTTTGCGCTGGGCGGAGTTCGCTATGATGTGTGTTATCGCGCTGCCTAGTTCGAGAGTCGACATGAAGAACTGCCTCCGCCGTTTGCCGGTCATCGTCGCCGCGATGGTTGCTATTGCAATCTTCGACGCGAATCTCGGATCTCAGCTCAGCGCGTGGGTCGCTTACGTCGTCCCGGTGGCCATCGCCGCCCGCCACTGTGGCTTTCTCATCGGCGTCGCATGCGCCTTCGTGTCCGGCGGGTTGATCCTCCTCACTGGTAACTTCGCCGGCCATCCTTATGCGAGCTTCAGCTACTTCATGTTTGGCACCGCATCCCAGACTCTCGCCTTCCTCGAGGTCGCATGGCTGGCATCGCGGCTATCGAACTTGGAGGCGACGCTGAGCAAGGTTTGGGGCAGTCCGTCTGCGGCGTCTCGCTAGGCGCACTTCGCGGTAGACGCTTCGCTCCATTGATTGCGAACGGCGCGCATAGGGCGCGGCGCGGTTGAGTGCGTGCTCCTCGGCAGCGTCAGCCCGCACGTGCTCACTCATGCCGAGGCGAGCGTGCTCGCGTGACGTAGCGCGGTGCGTGACAAGCAAGCCGGCCTGACAGCGACCGCGGCGTTCTCTTTTGCGCGATAGCGGGCGACGTGGCGTGCGGTCATGATGGCAGGCCATGGAGCCTCGTGCTTCCCGCCGGCGCTTCCTCAAAAGCGGCGCCGCCGTGCTTGGCACTGCCGTGGCATGGCGAGAAGCGAACGGCGCCGCGCCGCCCGGCGCGGCCGAGCACGAGGTGCCATCCGACCCAAGCAAGGCACTTGGCGTTCCGCTACCCGATGAAGGATACGGTCTGCGTTCGCAATTCGAGACGGTGGTGCGCCAGCGCTATGGCAAGACGAGCACGCCTTACTCGTCCTGGACGTTCACCCCGCTGCAGGAGAGTGTGGGCGTCATCACGCCCTCGGGACTGCACTTCGAGCGCAGCCACGCCGGCACTGCGGTCATCGACCCCGCGAAGCATTTCCTGTACGTGCATGGCATGGTGCGCGAGCCGCGCAAGTATTCGATGAAGGACCTGAAGCGCTTTCCCTCGGTCTCCCGGCTGCTCTTCATCGAGTGCTCGGGCAACACGCTCACCGAATGGGCCAAGCCGACGCTGCCAACGGTGCAGGGCACCCACGGGCTCACTTCCAATTCCGAATGGACTGGCGTGCCACTCGCGACCATCCTGCGCGAGGTTGGCGTCGATTCAGGCGCGAAATGGGTCCTCGCAGAAGGCGCCGATGGCGCCGCTATGACGCGCAGCATCCCGCTCGACAAGGCAATGAAGGATTGCCTCCTCGCCTACGGACAGAATGGCGAGGCGATCCGGCCGGAGCAAGGCTATCCGCTGCGCCTCGTCGTACCGGGTTTCGAAGGCAACATGAACATCAAGTGGCTGCGCCGGCTGCAGATCGCCGACGCTCCATTTATGACCCGCGAGGAAACCTCAAAGTACACGGACCTGCTTCCGAGCGGCAAGGCGCGGCAGTTCACTTTCGAGATGGAAGCGAAATCGGTCATCACCGCGCCCTCTGGCGGCATGCACCTCGAACGCGGCTTCCATGAGATCACCGGGCTTGCCTGGTCGGGCCGCGGCGCCATCCGCCGCGTCGAAGTATCCGTCGACGGCGGGCGCAGCTGGCGGTCGGCGGCGCTTGAGCAGCCGGTGCTCGCGCTCTGTCACACACGCTTTCGCCTGCCATGGCAGTGGAACGGTGGCGAGGCGGTGCTGCAGAGCCGCTGTATCGACGAGACGGGCTACGTGCAGCCCAGCATCGCGCAGCTCGTCGCGGTGCGCGGTCTGAACGGCCCGACCGGCTCGGTCTATCACCTGAACGGCATCCAGAGCTGGAAGGTCGCGGCAGACGGCGCCGTGACGAACTTACATGCATAACGCGCTCTGGCTCCTGCTGGCCGTGAGCGGCCTCGCGCTCGCGCAGGATGGAGGGCGCTACGGCTTCGGCTCCGTGGCGACTGCGCAGGAGCTCTCGCCGTTCGTGTCGCCGCTGCCCGATGGACGGGGACTGCCCCCGGGGTCGGGATCCGTTCAGGCGGGCAAGGAGCTGTACGCCACGCAATGTCTCGCCTGCCATGGCGCGAAGCTCGAAGGCGGACAGGGTGATCGCCTGATCGGCGGGCGCGGTAGCCTCGCCGGGAGCGATCCGGCGAAGGCGCCCATCAAGACGGTTGAGAGCTATTGGCCTTACGCCACTACGCTCTTCGACTACATCAAGCGCGCCATGCCGCTTACTACTCCGGGCAGCCTCTCGAACGATCAGGTGTACGCGCTTTGCGCATACATCCTTTCGGAGGCAAAAATCATCCCGGAGTCGGCTACGCTGGATGCTCGCTCGCTCGCGGCGGTCAAGATGCCGAACCGCGACGGCTTCGTGGCTGATCCCCGACCCGAGAAATTTCCCACGCCATAGCGAGATCGCGGGCGTCCTCCGCTGGTCGGCCGCCCGACGTGACGCTTCCAAGCCAGTTCACCTGGGCTGCCGCTTATCGAAGGATTGCAAATTCCTTTGCCCCTGCGTCGCAGAAGCCGCCCGGTCGCGATGGAGCGCTGCCCCGACGAGCAGCATGTAGGTCACAGGCGTGTTGATGGTCATCAGGATGGCGATGACGATCTCGTGGATTACAGGGCGCGACTGGAGGGCGGTGAAGTAGACAATCGAGCCAGCGAGCACGAGGGCGGTGCCGAGGGTGGTGCCCATAGTGGGCGGGTGAACGCGCTCGTAGAACGTGCGGAGGCGAAGCAGCCCGAGCGAGCCAAGGAAGGCGAAAAGCGCGCCAGCGAGGACGAGAAACGCGGCGACCGTTGCGCTCATTCGATCACCTCGCCGCGCAGCAGAAACTTGGCAAGCGCTGCGGTGGAGACGAAGCCGAGCATGCCGATCACCAGCGCTGCGTCGAAATAAAGCGTCGTGCCTTCCCGGATGCCGAGCGTGAGGACGAGCAGCATCGCGTTCACGTACAGCGTGTCCAGCGCGAGCACTCGGTCCTGGGCGCGCGGGCCGGCGAGCAGGCGAGCGAGCGCCAGGAGCATCGCGAGGCCGAGGAGCATCTGCGCGGCGAGGATGACGCTGGTGAAGAGAGTCATGGAAAGATCTTTAGCAGGCGCCCCTCGTAGCGCGCCTTGAAGTCGCGGATCCACGCCGCCTCGTCAGTCAGATCGAGGACATGGATGGTGACCGCGTTGGCCGCGGCATCGTAGCCCGCCCAGCTTGTGCCGGGCGTGGCGGTGACGACGCAGGCGAGGATCGCGAGCCCGCGCGGATCGCGCAGCTCGAGCGGCAAGGTGAGGAATCCGGCCGTGCGCTTGCCGCCGCGCAGCCCGAGCACAATGCGCGCGACGGCGAAGTTCGAGCGCACCACGTCGTCGATGAGCAGCGCAAAGAGCTCGAGCGCCGCACGCGGGCGAAAGCGCGGACGGGTTTGGGAGGGTTGCAGGCGCGCATAGGCCAAGCTCGCGGCCGCGGCGATGGCGATGCCGATGAGCACGTCGGAGACGGCGAGTGACTGCTGTAGGACGAGCCATAGCGCGAAGAGGACCAGGGATAGCTTCATCGCCCGAGCACCGTGTCGATATAGCCGTGCGGCGCATGCAGCGCCTGCGCGGCTTCCTGAAGATAACGGATCGCCGGACCGGCGCCCACGGTAAGTGCAAGGCAGAGCGCGAGCAGCAGCGCCACCGGCGTCATCTCGATCACTCGCACGCGCGGCACGATGCGCCCCTCGCCACCCCAGAAGATCCGTACGCCGGCGCGCCCCATGGCAATGAGCGAGGCGAGTCCCGACACGATGACGAGCGCGAGCAACGTCCATGCTGCCGCGCCGATCGGATCGGGAGTTAGCAGCGCCGAGAGGAGCGCGAACTTGGCCACAAAGCCCGGAAGTGGCGGCAGGCCTGCGATCACGAGCGCGCAGGCGGCGAAGCTCAGGCCGAGGAGCGCCATCGTGGCCGGGATGGCCACACCGACCTCCTCTTCGGGCTCGTCGTCGCCGTCGAGCCCGAAAGCTTCGGCCGTGACCGCGAGCATATCGGCGCCCGGCACGCGCGCGCGCTGCACCAGCTCGATCAGCAGAAAAAACGCGGCGATCCCGAGCGTCGAGGCGACAAGATAATAGAGCGCCGCACCGGCCGCGGCGGCGCTGCCTATGCCGATCGCGGCGAGCAGCGTGCCGGAGGACGCGAGCAGACTGTAGCCGGCGAGGCGCCCGAGGTCCTGCGCGGAGAGCACGCCGGCGATGGCGAAGCCGAGCGTCACCATGCCGCCCCAGGCGAGGAACTCGCCGCCGCCCTCGGCGCCGTTGAAGAAGAGCAGCCAGAGGCGCAGCACCGCTACCACGCCGAGCTTGCTCAGGATCGAGAACAGCGCCGCGGCGGGCGGGCTGGCGGCGGCATACGTCGACGGCAGCCAGAAGCCGAGCGGCCACATGCCCGCCTTGACCAGGAACGCGATCGCGAGCACCGCCGCGCCCGCCTCGACAAGCGAGCGGTCGCTCGGATCGATCGCCGGGATGCGCAGCGCGAGGTCCGCCATGTTGAGCGTGCCGGTGACGCCGTAGATCAGGCTCACGCCGATGAGGAAGAAAAGTGACGCGGTGAGGTTGATGACGATGTAGTGCAGACTCGACCGCACGCGCGCCGTGCCGCCGCCGTAAAGTGCGAGACCGTAGGAGGCGGCGAGCAGCAGCTCGAAGAAGACGAACAGGTTGAAGAGGTCGCCGGTGAGAAACGCGCCGTCCAGTCCCATGAGCAGGAACTGCACGAGCGCATGGAAACGCGGTCCGGCGCGTTGCCAGCGTGCGAGCGAGAAGAGGGTCGCCGCCAGGCCCAGCACAGCCGCGAGCAGCACCATTGCAGCGGAGAGCTGGTCGGCAACGAAGACAATGCCGAAGGGTGCGGGCCAATCGCCGAGCGCGTAGACGCGCGTCGTTTCGCCGAGCACGAGCAGCTGACCCGCGACGGCGAGCAGGCCGATGAGGGAAGAAAGGCTGATGGCCGCTTTAAGCGCATAGCGGCGTTCGTCGACGAGCACGATCAGCGCCCCTGTGGCGAGCGGCAGCACGACCGGCAGAACGATGAGGTGGTCGGCCGCGGTCATTCCTCCCCCTCCCGTCCGTCGACGTGGTCCGTGCCGGTCAGGCCGCGCGCCGCGAGCAGCACGACGAGGAGAAGCGCGGTGGTCGCGAAGCTGATGACGATCGCCGTGAGCACCAGCGCCTGGGGCAGCGGGTCGGCGAAGCGGGCGAGATCGACCGGGGCGCCGGGCGTGACGAACGGTGCGCGGCCCTCCCGTACCCAACCCATGAAGAAGATGAAGAGGTTGACCGCGTAGGAGGCGAGTGAAAGTCCGATGATCACCTGGAAGGTTCGCGGGCGCAGCAGCAGCCACACGCCTGCGCCGGCGAATACGCCGATGCCGAGCGAGACGATCACTTCCATGACGAGCGCGACGACTGGTGCGCGAGCGAGATGAGGATGAGGCCCGTGGCGCCGACCACCAGCGAGAACACGCCGACGTCGAAGAAGAACGCGGTTGGCAGGTGGACTTCACCAAGGAGCGGCAGCGCTAGCTGCGCGGTATGCGAGGTGAGGAATGGATGCGCAAACAACCATGCGCCGGCGCCGGTCGCGCCGGCCAGCAGCAGGCCGGCGCCGATCCAGCGCATGGGGCGGATCGCGAGGTTGCTCTCCGCCCAGCGCGTGCCGCCCGCCATGTATTGCAGGATGACCGCTACGGCGAGCGTGATGCCGGCGACGAAGCCGCCGCCCGGCAGGTTATGGCCGCGGAGCAGCAGATAAAACGCGAGCACCGCGATCACGGGGAACATGAGGCGCATGATCACCGCCGGCACGAGCACATCCTCGGCGCGCGCGGCGGCACTCGGGCTCGCCTGCTGGCGTGGCGGTGCAAGGCTCTCGCGCGCCGGCCGGAAGCGGCGCAGCAGCGCGTACACAGTGAGGCCGACTACGGCAAGCACGGTGATCTCTCCGAGCGTGTCGAAACCGCGGAAGTCGACGATGATGACGTTCACCACGTTGGTGCCGCCGCCTTCGGGATAGGCGCGTTCCATGAAGAAGCGCGAGATGGTGTCCGGCAGCGGCCGCGTCATCACGGCGTAGGAAAGGGCGGCAAGCCCCGCGCCCGAGGCGACGGCCAGCAGCAGATCGCGGGCGCGACGTGGCGTGGCGCGCAGCGCGCCAACCGCGGTCCAGGTGAACGGGATGCGCTTGGGGAGCCAGCGCAGGCCAAGGAGCAGGAGCACGGTTGTTACGACCTCGACGAGCAGCTGCGTTAGCGCAAGGTCCGGTGCCGACATCCATGCGAAGGTAAAGCACACGATGAGGCCGGCGCCGCCCGAGAGAGCCAGCGTGAAGAAGCGGTGAAACTTCGCCTGCCACGCCGCGCCGAGCGCGCATGCGGCACCGACCGCCCAAGCGAGCGCGAGCGGCGGATCGATCGGCGACCAGGGCAGCGGCCCGAAGTCGAAGCCGTGTTGCCAGAGCGGCCAGAGCGCGGCCAGCAGCGCCGCCGTCACCGCGAGGCGTAGCTGCGGCTGGAGGCGCTCGGTGCCGAGCCAATCCGCAACTGCCGCTGGCCAGCGCCGCGACACGGCGAGTAGCACCGCGTCGAAGATGTTCCGGCCATCGATGCGCGGCAGTAGCGGCGTTGCATCGTCGCCGCGCGCGAGCGGCTTCTGCAGAAGCGCGTAGAGCACCGCACCCGCACCGAGTGCGATCAAGCTCATTACGAGCGGCTGGCTAAAGCCGTGCCACACCGCGAGACTGTACGGCGGGGCGTCGGCGCCGAGTAATGCGCGCACCGCGATGTCGAGGAATGGGCCGACCGTGAGCGCCGGCAGCACGCCCACGGCGAGGCACGCGAGCACGAGCAGTTCGATTGGAAAGCGCATCCAGCGCGGGGGCTCGTGCGGGGTGCGCGGTAGTGCCTGCGGCGCAGGGCCGAAGAACACACCGTGAATGAAGCGCAGCGAATACGCGACGCTGAAAATGCCCCAGAGGGTGGCGATGAAGGGCAGCGTGCGATCGAGCGCCTGCACGGGGCCCTCGACGCGCAGCGACTCGGCGAAAAACATCTCCTTCGACAGGAACCCGTTGAGAAGCGGCACGCCGGCCATGGCCGCCGCCGCGACGGTCGCCGCCGTCGCCGTGATCGGCATGTAGCGGTAGAGGCCGTTCAGTCGCCGGATGTCGCGCGTGCCGGTCTCATGGTCGATCACGCCGGCGGCCATGAAGAGCGACGCCTTGAAGGTCGCATGGTTGATGATGTGGAACACCGCGGCCACAGTGGCGAGCGGGCTGTTCAGCCCCAACAGTACGGTGATGAGACCGAGGTGGCTGATCGTCGAATAGGCGAGCAGGCCCTTCAGATCGTTCTGGAAGATGGCGATGTAGGCGCCAAGTACCAGCGTGACAAGGCCCGCGAGCCCTACCGTCCACATCCACGCGTCGGTGCCCGCGAGTACCGGCCATAGGCGCGCCATGAGAAACACGCCCAGCTTCACCATCGCCGCCGAATGCAGGAAGGCGGACACGGGCGTTGGCGCCGTCATCGCCTGCGGCAGCCAGAAGTGGAACGGGAACTGTGCGCTCTTGGTCAGCGTGCCGGCGAGGACGAGCAGCAGCGCGGCGACGTAGAGCGGATGGCCACGTATGCGATTGCCAGCGCCAAGCACGGTCTCGAGGTCGTAGCCGCCGGCGATGTGCCCGAGCACCAGCACGCCGGCGAAAAGCGCGAGGCCGCCGGCCGAAGTGACGATCAGCGCCATGCGCGCGCCGTCGCGCGCAGCGGGATTCTGGTGCCAGTAACCGATCAGCAAAAACGAAAAAAAGCTGGTGAGCTCCCAGAAGAAGACGAGCTGCACCAGATTGCCCGAGAGGACCGCGCCCAGCATCGAGCCCATGAAGGCGAGCAGGAACGAAAAGAAGCGCGGCACTGGATCGGCGGGCGACATGTAGTAGCGCGCGTACAGCATCACCAGCGCGCCGATGCCGGTTACGAGCATAACGAAGAGCCAGGCGAAACCGTCCAGGCGCAGCGTGAAGTCGAGGCCGAACGTCGGCAGCCAAGCGGCGCTCATGCGCAGCACTTGGCCGTTCGACATCTCGGGGTAAACGCTCCACGCGAGTGCGTGCGCCGCGATGGTGACACCGCCGGCGAGCCAGGCTTCGGCGTTGCGCGCGTTCGCGGGGAAAAGTGCGGCGGCTACGCTTCCCGCGAAAGGTAGGCAAAGCAAGGCGAGCAGTAGCGCGTCGTGCGGCATCGCAGTGAACCGGAAGGGACGGCGTAGCTTACAAGACGCGGTAAAAGCGGGCTCGGGGGGATGCTGTTACGCGACTGCCTATGTGCGCAGGCGCACGACGCGAAGCGTGTCAGCGTCTTCGCCGGTGTCGGTGGACCTCGACACGACGATAGCCGGCTCGCCTGGCCGTGCAAGGCCGTTTGCGCAGAGCCACTCGCCCGCCATCGCCACGTCCGGCGAGGCCGAGTAGAGAGGGACCACGCCGCGGACGAGCGCGAGCGCCCGGCAGATGGCCGGATCGTCACTGAGCGCCACGATGGGGGCACGCGGACGAAAGCGCGCCAGGGCCGCGGTGTGCGAGACGCTTTCCGCGCGCGCAATGATCGCACGTGCGCCGAGGCGCTCGGCGAGCTGGCAGGCGGCGGCACTCACTGCCTCGCTCGCGGGCACGCCGGTCTGCGGCACGGCTACACCCGAGCCGCGTTGCGCATCGGTAGCCTCGATCACGCGCCTCAGCATCTGCGTAGCGAGCACCGGGTGCCGTCCGATGGCACTCTCGGCGGAAAGCATCACGGCGTCGCTGCCGTCGAGCACCGCGTTGGCGATGTCGCTGACTTCGGCACGCGTCGGGCGCTCGCGCTCAACCATTGACTCGAGCATCTGCGTGGCCGTCACTACGGGGCGCGCCCGGGCGTTCGCCGCGGCGATGATGCGCTTCTGGACAAGCGGGACTTCCGCCAACTCGGTCTCTACGCCGAGGTCGCCACGCGCAACCATGACTGCGTCGGCGGTTTGCAGGATCGCATCGAGTACCTCGAGTGCACGGCGCTTCTCGATCTTGGCCATGAGAAGCGGTGCACCCGCGCCCAATAGGCAGGCGCGCACGCGGTCCAGGTCGGCCGCTTCCTGCACGAAGGAAACGCCGATCCAGTCGACACTCTGCGAGGCGGCGAAGGCGATGCAGCGCCGGTCCTGCTCCGTCGGCACGAGGCCCGGCAGGGAAAGCTCGGGCGCATTGATGCCGGAGCCGGAGCGCACGATCCCGCCGGCCAGTACCACGCAGTCGGAATGACTGTCCCGCGCGTCCTCAACAGAGAGCTTGACCGCGCCGTCGGCCATATAAATGCGTGCTCGCGGTTGCAGCGCGGCGAGCAGGTCGGGATGCGGCACGGGCAACTCTCGCGCAGCGTCCGCTTGCGCGGCGAGGCGCACGCGCTCTCCATCTGCCAATTCGCGTGCGCCGCCGGCGATGGCGCCAAGGCGCCACTTGGGTCCCGGTAGGTCGGCGAGAACCGCAACGGGCCGACCGGCGGCGTCAGCCGCTTCCCGCACCGCCCGGATCCGTCGAACGTGCTCGTCCGGCGTCCCATGTGAAAGATTGACGCGCGCGACGTCCATGCCGGCCTCGACGAGCCCGTTGAGCGCTTCTGCGCCGTCGCTCGCCGGGCCAAGCGTGCAGACGATCTTGGTGTGCGTCCAGCGAGCACGCGGCACCTTCGGAGCCCCGCACGGCGCGTGCCCGTTCAAGGAACGAATCATGCACGCGGCACACTTCGGCTTTCGCACGCGTGCCGCACGGTTCACACCGCTGCCTCGCACGCATTCCGGGTGACTATGGAGGTTGCATGAAAGCGAGCGACGTGATGAGTGGCCCTGTTATCGCAGTGCGGCCGGAGACGCCATTGCGCGATATCGCACGCACGCTGGTGGAGCGTCGCATTAGCGCTGTGCCGGTAATGGATGGGGAACGCCTGGTCGGCGTCGTCAGTGAGGCGGACGTGCTCCGGCCAGGGGCCGCCACGGAGGGGCACCAGGCGCGGGATGTGATGACCAGCGATGTTGCGACCGTAGCTGTGGATACGCCGCTGGAAGATATCGCCGCCCTGCTTGCCGCGCGAGGCATCAGACGGGTGCCCGTGGTGCAGCGCGGCAGGGTGGTCGGCATCGTGAGCCGAGCCAACCTTGTGCGCGCGCTCGCGGTAAAGCCAATTGTCGATTCCGCGCAAGGCGAAGAGGACGCTGGCGTGCGCGTGGCGTGGCTCGAACGGCTCGGCAGCGAGCCCTGGTGGCGCGGCGGCGAATCGCGCCGCGCCGAGCCACGCCCTGGCCCGACGTACGGAGTCCGTCGCGCGAGCGATCGGGGTCACTCCCGGCATGGCTGGGCCGACACGTACTACAGCTTCTCCTTCGGCGACTTCTACGACCCGGCCTACATGTCTTACGGTCCGCTGCAGGCAATCAACGAGACCGTGGTGCAGCCGCTCCAGGGTTCGACGACGTACGGCGTGCGCGACGTCGAAATCATCACGTATGTGATCGAAGGGATGCTGGGCCACGACAATTCGCTCGACGATGCGGCGGCGGTTCCGGCGGGGGCGGTGCAGTGCTTGAGCGCGGGCTCCGGCGTGCGATTCTGCGAGGTCAATGAGGGGCGCGGGCCAGCGCGCTTCCTTCAGATGTGGGTCGAGCCCAATCGGACCGGCGTGCCGCCGGCCTATGCCAACGAGCGCTTTCCAGCCGAGAGGAAACGCGGTCGGCTGCAACCGCTCGTTACGCCCGACGGCCGCGAAGGCTCACTGTGCTTGCGCCAAGACGCGTTTTTGTACGCGGGACTATTTGATGGCGCGGAGACGGCGCGCCTGCAAATCGCTGCAGGCCGCCTCGCCTACGTCCAAGTGGCGCGCGGCAGGATCGCGGTATGGGGCGAGGAGCTCGGCCCGGGCGATGGGCTGGGCGCACCCGGCGGGGCGGTGATCACCCTCGACTGCGCATGCGATGCCGAGGTGTTGGTCTTCGATCTCCCCGAACGGGCCGTTTAGCGCACCACGACCACCGGTACGCGCGCCTGATCAAGCGCACCGTCGGTGACGCTGCCGAGCATTAGCCGCGCGAGGCCGCGCTTCTCGCGCTCGCCGACGACGAGCACGGTGGTGCTGTTGGCTCCGGCCACTTCGAGCACTTGGTCGAGCGGAATGCCCGAGCGAAGCTCAATCGTCACCGGCCAGCCCGCGCGGCGCAACGTGCCGGCGGCGGCGCGCGCCTCGCGGCGTGCCGCAACGATCTGCTGGTGATTGAGCTTCGCGATTTCTGCGGCCAGCTCGCTGCGGATGCCGGCCGGGAGGCGGTGCATGCCCGCCGGAACGCGCAGCGGCTCTATGACGGTAGTGAGCACGATGCGTGTGCCGCGCTGCCGCGGGAGCGTCGCCGTGAAGCGCACTGCCCGCCACGCACCGGGCGAGGCGTCGAAGGCAAGCACGAGGCGGCGCAGCTTTCGGAGCGGACTACGTGCAATTACGACCGGAATCTGCGCGCGCGCGACAACTTCACGTGAGACGCTGCCGGCGAGCCAGCGCCGCAATGCGCCGTGACCGCGCCAGCCGAGGACGATCGCCCGCGCGCCGAAGCGCCGGGCCTCGCTGAAAATGGCGTCGGCCGGCTGCTCGTGCAGGGCATACACGCCTGCTTCGGGCCAGCGTGTCGCGAGCCGGCGCTGCAACGGTCCAGTCTCAGCGTAGAGCCGGCGCCGGCCCGCGGCGCCCAAGCCAAGCTCCATGCTGGAGCGCTCGCCGAGCGCCACGACGCCGCGGGCGTTGGAAGGCTCGGGCCAGGGCAGGACGAGCGCTGTTCGCACTGCGGCGAAGGCTGACGGCGAGCCATCGGCTGCGATGAGGATACGGAACTCTCGTGGCATGGCTATGGCACCAGCATCACGGCGATGGGACTGGCGATCGCGACTTTCAGCGCGACCGAGCCGATCAGCGCATGATGCAGCGCTCCGAGGCCGCGTGTGCCCATGACGACGAAATCGGCCCGTAGCTCTTCGGCGAGCCGCACGACCTCCGACGCTGCATCGCCCGTGGGCTCGTGCAATCGCGACGGGTGGCCCGCGGCATAGAGTAACGCGCGGGCATCGCGGGTTGCTTCTTCGGCTTCCAGCGACCCCCACTGATCGAGCATCGCCTGCTCCTCGGGCGCGAGCCGCCCGCGCAGGCCGACCGCGCGGCGCACATGCACAAGCTCGAACTCCAGCCGCCCGAGCCACGGCTCCCGCGCGAGCAGCGCCGGCACTGCGCGCGTGGCCTGGGCGGAGCCGTCGAGCGCAACGAGCACGCGAACACTGCGCCCGAAGCCCGGAGGCAGCCATGTGTCAGGCTGCACGAGCAACACCGGCGAGCGCGCGCCGTGCACGACGCGCAAGGCGACTGAGCCGAGCGCGAAGCCACGCAACATTCCATGGCCGCGCGTGCCGACGACGATCGTCGCGGCGTCGCGGCTGGCTGCTGCCGCGATGATCTGCTCAGAAGGCATACCCAGTTGTACCGACGTCTCAACCGCGAAGCCGGCGCGCGTGAGCAGCAGGCGCGCCTCCTCGAGTTGGGCGTGTCCTTCGGCCTGCAGCGCTTCCTCGAGCAAGTGCAGATGCGCTTCAAGTCGCAAGTCGCCCCAAGGTAGCGGCTGCACGTTTAACAGCAAGACTGACAAGCTAGCGTGCTCGCCTTGATAGCCGATGAGCAGCCGCACCGCCTGCGCTGCGGCAGGCGAGCGGTCAATGGCGGCGACGATCGCCGTGGGCATATCAGCGCGAAAGAGCGTCCGCTTGCTCAAAAGCCGCGAGTGCGGCCCCGAGCAAGCCGAGGCTCTCGTTTGTTACGAGGCGCACCGGGATGGAGGCGGCGATGTCGCGATGGCGCCCCTTGTAATTGAAGGCCTCGATAAAGTCGCCTTCGGCGAAGCGCGGCGCGAGCTTCGCCGCGATGCCGCCGCAAATGTACACGCCGCCGCGCGCGAGGAACGTGAGGGCCATGTCGCCGGCGAAGGATCCGTAGCAGCGGATGAAGATGCCGAGCGCCGTTGCGGCGAGCGAGGCGCGATCTTCGAGAGCGCGCGCGGTGATAGCGTGCGGCTCGAGCACCGGCTCTGTCGCGGCACCGTTCTCGCGCAAGAAAGCATGGATGCGCTTCAGGCCCGCGCCGCTCACGACGCGCTCCGCGCTCGCCCGGCCGCCATGAGTCGCCATCATGTAGCGGCAGAGCTCAAGCTGGCTCTCGTCAACTGGCGCGAAGGCCACATGGCCGCCCTCGGACGCTTGCGGTCGATAGCGCCCGTCCTCACAGACGAGCGAAGCTACGCCAAGGCCGGTCCCCGCGCCGACGAGCACAATGGTCCCGCCCGGCGCCGGCTCGCCTGCCTGCAGCTCGATCCAGTCGCCAGGGTGCGCGCGCGGCACGGCGTGCGCCAGCGCGACGAAATCATTGATGAGGCGCGCATTCACTCCGAGATGCTCGCCGAGCTCGCGCAGATCGATGGTCCAATTGCTGCGGTTCGTCAGCCGTCCGACGTGGCGGTCCACCGCCCCGGCGATGGCGATGGCGGCGTGCGGCGGATCGCTGCCCAGCGCGCCGGCCGCGCGCGCTTCGCGCAGGAACGCCTCGAGCGCCGGCTCGAAATCGGGAAAGCTCTTCGTCGGATATGTGCGCTGAAAGACAATTCGGACTGCGCCGGACATCCGTTCCGCAATCGCGAAGCGGGCGTTGGTGCCGCCAACGTCCGCGGCGAGCGTGTGTAATGAACTCTCCATGTCCGCCGAATCACGCCTGCGGCGGACGGGAGCAAGATCGCGGCCTGCGATCGCTGAGCGCGGCCCCCGCGCCGGAACGATTTCTGCTGGTCGATTGCATGCCCCCGCTGCCCCTATTGCTCGCACTCGCGCTCGCCGGCTGCGCTTCCAATCCCCCGGAGCCGCCCCACACCGCAGCCGTGCCTGCGCACGCGATCGCCGATCCGGCGCGCGGCGAGCTGCTCTACCGCACAACGTGCCAAGGCTGCCACGATCGCGAAACGCACTGGCGAAACCGTCACTGGGTGCGCGACTGGCCGACGCTGGTACAGCAAGTGACTCGGTGGCAGGGCATTGCAGGGCAGACCTGGAGTGTGGACGAAATCGAGGACGTCTCTGCGTACCTCAACCGCCTTTTCTACGAGGTTCCTTGCCCGCTGCCGCGCTGCGCGGCCGGGACAGTTGGGTAGCGCCGACGGGCATGCGGCTTGCGAGGCGGCGCATGCCATGGCCGATGGTCTGCCGCCGATTTACCTGACGCAGGGAGACATGGACAAGCTCCTGCACCTCGTTGACGCGTATCCGGGCAAGCGGTTCGAGCAACTGGAGCGTGAGCTCGTGCGAGCGCACGTCGTGGCGCGGGAGGCCATCCCCGCAGATGTCGTCACCATGAACTCGCGTGTCGTATTCGAGGATGAGGGCACGCGCGAACGACGTGAGATCACGCTTGTTTATCCCGGAAGCGCGGACATTGACAGCGCCAAGATCTCGGTCCTGACGCCGGTCGGCACGGCGCTCCTTGGCCTGCGGGTCGGGCAGTCGATCGACTGGGAGCTGCCGGGCGGCGCCAAGCGGCGCTATCGCATCGCCGCGGTGCCTTACCAACCGGAGGCGGCGGGCGAGATGCAATGAAGACGTTGGAAGATCTCCTGCAAGGCAGCTACGAGCCGCCCTGTCTGTCGCTCTACCAGCCGACGCACCGCTCGCATCCGGAAAATGCGCAGGATCCGATTCGCTTCCGCAATCTCGTGAAGCAGCTGGAGGCGTCCCTTGGCGCGCGACACCCGCGCGACGATGCCGCGGCGCTGCTGGCGCCGTTCTACGCGCTCGCGGCCGATGAGCGCTTCTGGAACCGCAGCCTCGAGTCGCTCGCCGCATTCGCCGCGCGCGGCGTCTTCAGGATCTATCGCCTGCAACGCCCGGTAGGCGAGCGCGCCATCGTCGCCGACACCTTCCACGTCAAGCCCTTGTTGCGCATCCTTCAGTCGGCCGAGCGCTTCCAGGTGCTGGCGCTCAGCCGGGGCGGCGCGCGCCTCTTTGAGGGCGACCGCGACGTGCTCGACGAAATCGAGCTTGATCCGGCGGTGCCGCGCATCGTGGAAGAGGCGATCGGCGACGAGCGCAAGCAGGCGCACTCGTCCGTATGGACGTACCGCGCCGGCGCCTCTGGACCTGGAGCGGGCGCGGGCGTGCACCACGGTCAGGGCGGCGAGAAGGACGTCGAGATGGAGCGCGACACCTCCAAGTTCTTCCGCGCGCTCGACCGGGCGATCCTCGAGCAGCACTCGCGGCCGTCGGGCCTGCCGCTGGTGCTCGCGGCGCTGGCCGAGAACCAGGCGCGCTTCCGCGCCTTCAGCCACAACCCATTCCTCCTTGCTGATGGTATCGACTGCGATCCGCAATCGCTTTCCGCGGACGAATTGCGCCGTCGTGCCTGGCGCGTGCTTGAACCGCACTACCTGGCGCGCCTTTCCGGTCTTGTGGAGATGTTCGGAGCCGCGCGCGCCAAAGAGCTCGGGACCGATGACCTCGACGAATTGACCGAAAGCGCATCGGCGGGACGGGTCGCGACGCTGCTCCTCGAGGCCGAACACGAAGACGCGGGCACTGATGAGCGAATCGACGATCTCGGCGAGGCGGCGCTGAGGAACGGCGGACAGGTCATCGTGGTTCCCGCGGCGCGCATGCCGACGCGCAGCGGCGCGGCGGCGATCTACCGCTACTGATCCTCAGCCCTGAAGCGGCGCCAGACGACGAAGGCGCCGCCGCCGACGATGGCCGTCGCTGCTGCGAGCGTCGCGTAGGTGACGGGCCCCGGCTGGGCGAGCACTGCCTGCACCGCGTTGTAGAAGGAGGCGATGAGCGCGATGAGAAGCGCCATGCCGAGCGCGGTGCCCCAAAAGAAACGCCGGAATGGAATGAACGATGCGCCGGCCACTGCACTGACGAGCGAAAACGGCGCAACCGGGACGAGTCGCAGCACCGCGACTGCAGGCATGCCGCCGCGCGCAAACCGCCGAGTGATGCGATTCAGACGCCGCCCCGCGATCTGCCGCACGCGCTGCCGGCCGAGCGCGCGCCCAAGGCCGTAGACGAGCACCGCGCTTGCAATCGTGCCGACGAGCGCGTAGCCGCCGCCCCGCAGCGGCCCGAATACCACTACGGTGGCAACGATCACGAGTGAAATCGGGATTGGCAGTAGTCCTGCAAGGACGTAAATCGCCAAAACGCCGGCAACCGGAATCAACCGCGCCCCGGCTATATATTCATGAAGCGGCACGAGCTGATGCAGGCTCGTCGAGCGCCAGGCGAAGGCGAGGGCGGCGAGCGCGAGCAGCACAAGCGCAAGCAGTGCGACGCGCGTGGTCATCGGGCGATGCAGATCCGGCGGCACGAAGTCCTGCACAAGGCTTTCGGGATCGGCGGGGCGCTCCGGATCCATGAGGAGCGAAGCGGAAAGCAGCGATTCGACCTGTGGCGGCACCTGGGGATCGATCGGCTCGAGCGTGCGGCCCGGGCGACGCAGCGCTTCGATGGCCGCGATCACGCTGCCGCGCCTGCTCGAGATTTCCGTAGCCACCAGCTCCGGGCGCGTGGCAAGGTGCTCCGCGAGGAGGCGGTTCCTCAGGTTGGCGATCACGCTTCGCACCCGCGGCTCGCCGCGCGCTTCCAGTACGAGATTGCATTCGGTGTCGTAGCCCATCGAGCGGTTGTTGAAATTCGCCGAGCCGACGGTGCAAAGCTCGTCGTCGACCACGAGCACCTTGCTGTGCACGTTCAGGAGATCGGGCCGCTCGAGCCCCGGGATGAAGGGGTAGTAAAGGCGGTAGCGCTCATGCGTGTCCGCGGCTTTTAGCTGCCGATGCAGGACGCCGCGCAGTGCGCCCATGGTGCGCGCCTCGAGCCAGCCTTCCTCGGTGAGCCGGGAAACGACCACCATTTCAGGGCCTGCGGGTTCGGCCAGCCGCCCGGCGAGCGCCGCGCCAAGCTCGCTCGAGCTGAAGTACTGGTTCTCTATGTAGAGCGTACGACACGCGCTAGCGATGGCGCCGAGATAGAGCGCGCGAATCTCGTGCACGGGCTTGCCGTCGGCGAAGCCGGGGTCGGTGCGCGCAATCCCAACCTCGACCGCGGTGATCTCAGCGCTCACATCGCGCGGCCAGGGATCGTGCGAGTCGGGCAGGGGTATATTTTCGACGTACGGCTGCTCGCCGCTCGCGTGTAACCAGCGAACGCGACAAAGTTCGCCGAGCGCGCGCGCGGCGCCGCAATCGACGATCGCCTGCACATCGTGGTTCGGCCGCGAGATGCGCCCGCGCACATCGACGCGCAACGGCTGAACCCGCTTGTGCTCGGGCGTGTCCCAGCGGCCGTGCGTGAGATCAAGGCCGCCGACGAACGCCACGCGATCGTCGACCACCACCACTTTCTGGTGATGCGAGCCGCTCACCGGGTGGCGACCGTCCAGGCGAAAGTGAAACCGCGGGTGCGGCATGGTGCGCAAGCCGAGCTTGTAGAGCGGAACCCATTCGCGATCGAGCGCAAAGGCCATCGCGAAATCCCAGCTCAGCACGTACATGCGAAGCCCGCGCTCGCGCCGCACCACCTCCTCGAGGAATGGCCCGAGCTCCTCGGGATAGCCGTCGTTCGCGCCCTGTGGCACGAGGCGCACGCGACTGTCGATGTCCCAGCCGAGGATGAAGACGCTCCTCTTCGCTTGTCGGATCGCCGCGCGCACTGCAGCAAAGTAGTCCGCCGCGTCGATGAAGAACGCAAGGCGCTTCGCTCGTTCTATCCGCCAGCAGTTGCGGCCCGCGGCAAGGACGCTGCTCATCGTTTCCACCCTCTCGCCGTCAGATCATCCTGAACCGGTCCGCGAAGCAGCGAAGAGGTCCCACCCTGCGATGAACATCGCAGCGATGAGTGGTCCAAGGACGAAGCCGTTCGGCCCGAACACTGCCATGCCGCCGAGGGTCGAGATAAGCACGACGTAATCCGGTAGGCGCGCATCCTTGCCGACGAGGATGGGGCGCAACACATTGTCGACCAACCCGATGACGAACACGCCGAATGCGATCAGCACGACACCTTGCCATAGCGCACCGGCGGCAAGGAAATAGAGCGCCACAGGCAGCCAGACAAGCGCGGGTCCGACCGCCGGCAGCAGGGAAAGGAAGGCCATCAACGCCGCCCATAGAAGCGGCGCATGCACGCCGAGAAACCAGAAGACGAGGCCGCCGAGCGCTCCCTGTACGACGGCAACTACGACGTTGCCCTTCATCGTGGCGCGCACCACGACGGTGAACCGCCGGGAGAGCTCACGCTGATGCTCGGTGCGAAGCGGCAAGGCGGCGCGCACGCGCATATAAACCTCGTCGCCGTCGCGCAGCAGGAAAAACAGGAGATAGAGCATTACGGCAAGGCTTACGAGGAACTCGAGCGTGTTCTGGCCGACGTTGAGCGCTTGAAGCGCGAAGACCTGGCTCATGCGCGCGAGGCCGGCCGAAATCCGTGCCTGTATTGCGTTCACGTCGGTAAGGCCGAAGCGCTCGAGCAGACTTACCGCCCATGCTGGCAAGACGTCCAGTATCTGCCGCAAATAGCTCGCGAAACTCATGTCCCCCTCGCGCATCCCCTGGTATATGTCAGAAGCCTCCTGCACCAAGAGGACGATGAGAAAGGTGACGGGCACGATGACCAGCACTACGACTATGAGCAGCGTCGCGAGTGCAGCCATGGTGTGGTTGTTGCGCAGGGTGCCGGTCAGCCGCCGACGGAGCGGGGCGAACAGTATGGCGAGCACGGTTCCCCACAAAATGGCGCCGAAGAACGGCCACAGGATGAGCGCGAACGCTGCCGATACAGCGATCAGCAGCCAAACAAAGCTGCGGTCTTCGAGCGAGCTCAGGCTAGTTACGATGCTTCAGCAGCGAATGGACCTGACCGCGCGCTGCGTCACTCACGGCAGCATGGCGTATCACAACCATAATGCGCCCGCGAGCGGACCTCAGCAATCATCGCTACATTTTCTTGTTGCGTCGTGCAGTCCGCCAAGCATGTTGACCGCATCGAATACTCAGCACCGTCGTCCAGCACGGACTGCGTGCAAGCGATGGCGAAAGCATCTCAGAAGATCTGGTCGGCCCGCTCATCGAGCATAGATGATGGCTCACCTGCCGGGGAAACGCCTAATCGCATGCGTCGATTTACACCGGTCATCATGTCACGCGGGATGCGTTCCTTTCCCCCGACCAACATTGCGAAAGTCTGACCAAATTCTTATCGCTTTGTCGCTCCGCACACGCAGCGCTACGCGCTCGTAGCGTATTCGGCTACCAAGCTTTCGCTTCTGGCTCACGCAGAACCCTGCATACGTCGCCGCGTAGCCGCGCTATATTCCGCGAGACCGACGGCGAGCAAGGTCGGGAGCGTTACCGGTGCTGGGGAACATGTCGGGACACGACGCCGCCGTATCCGCCGCGACCTATCGAACGGTGTTCGAGGGAGCGCCGCAGCCCATCCTGATCGTCCAGCGCGAGTTCCTGCGTGTCTTGCGGGCGAACGATGCCGCCGCGCGGCTCTATGGCTATCCGGCGGCCGAGCTCGCCGACATCCCGCTCGTCACGCTGTGGCCTGAGGCCGACGATGCGCTCCTGCGCATCCCAGGCCCGCAGTTGCAGCGCCACCGTCATCGTGACGGGCGCGAGATTGAAACGCGTGTCGATGCGCGCGAGCTCGCCTTACCCGCAAACGGCGTGCATGCACTCTATGTAGTCGACGTGTCAGAGGAGCGCTTCTCGGCGCCGCTCCTCGAAGCGCAAGTTCGGCTGCTCGACAGAGTCGCGCGCGGTTGTCCGCTCGCCGCGGTGCTCGACGAGCTGTTGCGCGAGGTGCAGGCACTGTTACCGGGAGTGCAGGTCGCAGTCCTCGTTACCGAGGACGACGGCAGCGCGGAGCGCCACGGTGCGGTGCTCCGGCGCGATGCGCGGTCATTGCCGATTCGCTCGAGCGCCGGCAAGGCGCTTGGCACCTTGGCGATCGATTATCAGGAAGGTGCGGCGCCGCAGCCCCACGAACCGCGGGTTTTCGACATGGCGCTGCAGCTTGCCGCGGTGGCGATTGAGGCGGACGGTGCGAGGCGCGCCCTCATACAGAGCGAGGCTCGCATATGGGCCTTCATGGACCATTCGTTCGCGTTGATCTCGATCAAAGATCGCCACGGCCGCTATGTCATCGTCAATCGCCGCTTCGAGCAGAGCACAGGCATCCCGGCGTGCGTGGCGCGCGGGCGCACCGATGCGCACCTATTTCCGCGGGCTCTAGCCCAGGCGTACAGCGCGCATGACGAGGAAGTACTCCGTTCCCTGAAGGGCGTCGAATTCGAAGAGGAGATCCGGCAGCGCGACGGCATGCATACCTATCTCGCGGCAAAGTTTCCGCTCGTTCATCCCGGCGGCGACGCCTACGGCATCGGCGCGATCCTGTTCGACATGACCGAGCGCAAGCTCGGTGCGCACGCAGTCGAGGGGGCGCGCGAAGAGGAGCGGGCGCGCATTTCGCGCGAGCTCCACGACGAGCTCGGGCAAATGCTCACGTCGCTCGGGATGAGCCATACGCTGCTTGCGCGAGCTATTCGTGAGCGTTTGCCCGAGGCCGATTGGGTCGCGCGGGATATCGATGCGCTCCATGCCACCGTCACCGGCATGCTCGATGCCGTGCGCCGCATTGCCATGGAACTGCGTCCTGAAATTCTCGAACGGTTCGGTGTTGAGGGAGCGGCTCGGTGGCTGGTGGGAGAATTTTCACGCCGCAGCGGCATCCGTTGCCGCGTCGCACTACCACAGGAGTCGTTCGCGATTCCGGCGCAGCACTCCCTCGTCATCTTTCGCATTCTGCAGGAGGCACTGAGCAACGTCGCGCATCATTCCGGCGCTACCGAAGTGGAGGTCGCGTTACGCCTGGACGGCTCGCACCTCGAGTTGTCGATCGACGACAACGGACGGGGCATGCCGCAGGACGGCACTGCATCGCTAGGGCTGTTCGGCATGCACGAGCGCGCGGCGGCCGCGCGCGGCAGCGTAGATGTCACGCGCTCGCCGGCGGGCGGCACCCGAATAACGGTTCGCATTCCGCTGGAATGAGTTATGCCTCGCGTCATCATTGCAGACGATCACGCGCTCGTGCGTGAAGGTCTGTGCAAGGTGCTCGCGGCCGAGCCGGACATGCAGGTCACAGGAGAGGCCGCCGACTTTCGTGCGCTTTTGGCGCTGGTCGAGGCGAAGCCGGCCGATGTTGTGCTGACCGATCTCAACATGCCCGGCCCAGGGGGTGCATTAAAAGCGATGAAGCAGATCCACGCCTTACGGCCTCGCCTGCCGATCATCATCTTGAGCCTCATGCCGGAGTCGCAAGCAGGTCTCGACGTACTGATCGCTGGCGCCGCGGGGTATGTATCGAAGTTATCCGCGGCGCAGGAGGTAGTAACCGCAATCCGGAAGGTCGTGCTTGGGCAGCGTTATATGAGCCCAGCGCTGTGGCGGCGCGTGCTCGCGGGAATGGCCCCGTCCAACACCGCGCCGCTAACTCCGCGTGAGTACGACGTGCTCTGCCTGATAGCACTCGGTTTCACGGTAAAGGAAATCGCCGGGCAGCTCGATCTGAGCGTCAGCACCGTGCACTCCCATCGCACGCGCATCTTGGAGAAGCTGCAGCTTCGCTCCGACGTCGAGCTGTCGCATTACGCGCTGCAGAATCATCTCGTGGAGTGGAGGTGGAGATAAACCTTTCGGCGCATTGGTTCTCGTAATCTTTACGATACCGTGCGGTTTGAGCACCCGGTAAGTTTCACGCCTGGGTGAACGCTGCGATGCACGGGGCGATGATGAACGGCGCTGTCGCAGCAAGGCGGAGGGGCGGGCGAGGCGCACGTGACATGGCGGCCAGACATATCGCGGTGCGCCTCGCCCTGCTGGTGTGTATCACGGTGATGCCACTGATCGTTTGCGCGCTCGCATTGGTTTGGTGGGTTGACGGGAGCGCGGCCGGCGGCGCTGCGCTCATTCTCACTCTGGGCGTCTCACTTGCCGTAGCGCAGGCTTATGGCCGGGCGATCATGCGAGAGCTGGACGAGAACGCGCGCAGCGAGCAGATTGAGCACGAGCTGCGCGAGCGGGCAGAGACGCAAAAGGCGGCTGCCGAAGCAGCCGACCGCAACAAAGACTTCTTTCTTGCCATGGTGTCGCACGAACTGCGCGCCATTTTGACGGCGGTGATCGGCTGGCTGGAGATAGCGCGCGCACACACCGAAGACCGCGCGACCGTGGCCCGCGCCGTGGACATCGCGTTGCGCAACGCGCGTCAGCAAACTCGCATGATGGACGACCTGCTCGACGTGTCGCGCATTCTGTCAGGCCAGTTCGTCCTTGAGCTTCGGCCCGTTAACCTTAGCCGTCTGGCGCGCGAGGCGGTTGAGGCCGCGCGCCCGTCGGCCGTGGACCGGAACGTCAAGCTGCTGTTAAGCATCCAAGAGCCCCTCTTTGTGGAAGGGGACCGGGGGCGCCTGTTGCAGGCGATCGGCAACCTCATTGGCAACGGCATAAAGTTCAACCAGCCTGGCGGACGGGTCGAGCTCGCGCTCGAGCGCTCAGCCGGGAACGCGCGCCTCATCATCGCGGATAACGGCGCGGGTATCGATGCGGCAGCGCTACCACATGTGTTTGAGCGCTACTGGCAGGGCGAGGCGGCCAAGACACATCGACGGCGGGGCCTCGGCCTCGGCCTCGCGCTCGTGCGTCATATCGTCGAGCTGCACGGGGGCGACGTCCAAGTCGAAAGCGGCGGACGTGGGAAGGGCGCCCGTTTCACCATAGAGCTGCCGCTCATCGTCGGCGCTGAGGCGGCCGAGCCGCAGCCGTCCGAGGAATGTGGCGAGCCGCGGTTGAACGGCCTTGCGATTGTCGCGGTCGATCGCAATGAGGACACGCTCGAATGGCTGCAATATCTGCTCGCGATGCACGGCGCCATGACGTGGAAGGCGCACAGTGCGGCGGAAGCCCTGGACCTCGTTGGACGCGAGCACGCCGATGTACTGATTGCGGATGTCGTCGAGGTAGACGATGGCTATACGCTTGTCGCTGCGCTGCGTGCAGCGTGTGCGCACCGGCGCGTCGCTGCGGTCGCTTTCTCAAGCCTCCCGAGCGAAAAAGAGTGGCGGCGGGCATTCGCTGCGGGTTATGACAGCTTCATCGCCAAGCCGTGCGACCCGTACGCGTTGGTGCGTGCCATATCCGACGCAGCGCTGCGGCGTACTACTTGAGTGCGAACGTGCGTGTCCTCGTGGTCGACGACCAGCCCGACGTTTGCGAATTCGTCGCCTTCGGCCTGCAACGTGCCGGGTTTGACGTCGACGTAGCAACGAACGGCCGCGAGGCGCTGGAGCGCCAGCAGCAGAGCGCTGCGGACGTCGTGATCACCGACATCTTCATGCCGGACATGGATGGCATCGAGACGATCGACCGCATCAAGAGCCAGTTTCCGAACACTCGCATCGTGGCCATGTCGAGCGGCCGTAGCTTGCGCCGTCAGGATTATCTTTCGGTGGCGCGCCAGATCGGCGCGGACGCCACGCTGAGCAAGCCTTTCAGCACAGACGAGCTGCTCGCCATTGTGCGACGACTCACCACCGAGCGACCGGAAAGCAAGACATGACCATGCGAGGCCGGCAGTGAATCGGGTTCTCGCACAGCTTTCCACGCCGGTCTTCGAGCGCCTGCGCCCGCAGCTCGAGCCCATCGAGCTGCCGCTCGGTACGCGCATTTACGAGCCGGGTTCTTCGGAAGATGGGCTGTACTTTGTCAGCGCGGGCATTGCTTCGCTGCTCAAAGTTACGGAAAGCGGCTCGAGCGTAGAGATCGCGATCGTCGGTAACGAAGGGGTCGTCGGTATGGAAGCATTTACCGGCGGCATGGTCGCGGGGTGGCGCGTGGTAACGCAAAGCGCTTTGCGCGCTTTTCGCCTCGACGCTGATGCGCTGCAGCGCGAACTGGCCGCGGACCGCGAACTCGAGCAGCACCTGCTCCGCTTTGCTGAAGCCTTGATGCACCAAATCTCGCAGACGGCGCTGGTGTAACCGTCATCATTCCATCGAGCAGCAGTTTTGCCGCTGGTTGCTCGCCAGCCTCGACCGCCTCGGAACGCGTGAGCTCGTTATGACGCACGCGCTCATCGCGAACATGCTGGGGGTGCGTCGGGAAGGGGTCAGCACGGCTGCTGCCAAGCTGCAGCAGGACAGCATTATCCGCTACACACACGGCCGCATAACAGTGCTCGAGCGCGACGCGCTTGAAAGCCGCGCCTGCGAGTGCTACGCCGCCGTGAAGGCCGCTTACCGTCAGGTCCTCGATCGCGTTGTCGTGTAGCGCGCGCCAATGTTGTATGGCGCACAAAACAAGCCGCGCCGCATGTTTCTTGCTCCGCTTCAGCACCGCAGCGCGTGCCGATTTGGGTCTGCGAGGAGATACCGTGAAAGCTCTATCCTTGTTGGTCTCGTTCCTCGCCATCTCGTTGTTCGATACCGCGGCGATCGCACAACAGAAAGAAACGTCATCGGAATCGGTACGGACGTTCACCAGTCTCTGGTCGAACTGGAAATTTATTCAAGACGACAGACTTTCCGATGACGCGGCGTTGCAGGCGGACGTGAGCGGATGGCAAACGGTGAGCTTGCCGCATACCTGGAATGCGAAAGACGCGGCCGGGCTGCATATCACCAAGCCGTACAAGCGGGGCCTCGGCTGGTATCGCCTGGAGTTTCCAACGCCCTCTTCGGGGGCGCGCCACTGGCTCGAGTTCGGCGCCGCGAGCATGGTGGCCGATGTCTGGCTTAATGGCGAAAAGCTCGGTACGCACAAAGGCGGCTTCACGGCGTTTCGATTCGATGTCACCGACCGCCTGGCGAAAAGCGGGCGCAACGTGTTAGTCGTGAAGACTGACAACCGCGCGCCGAGCCAGCCCGGCGATCCGACGGCGATCATTCCGGTCATCGGAGACTTCAATGTTTCCGGCGGCCTGTACCGGTACGTGTGGCTCATCTCGACGAAGGATGCGGCGCACATCGCTCTCGGCGACCTCGGTGGACCGGGCGTGTACGCGACCACGACGTCAATCACAGAAGGCCGTGCCCGACTCCTGGTGCGCACCCTCGTAGAGAACGATAGCGCCACTGACGGCGACTATGTCGTGCATGCTTCGCTCCTCGATCGCCAAGGGCAGGCGCAAGCAAGCGGGGAACAGACGGTGCACGTGAAGGCGCGCGGCCAGGCGGCGCTTGACCAGCCGCTCGATGTAGTACGTGCGCACCTCTGGCAGGGGATGGACGATCCATACCTGTACCGGCTGGTAGTAGAGCTTCGGCGCGGTGCAACGCCGCTGGACGGCGTGGTTCAGGACGTCGGCTTGCGCCTGATGCGCTTCGATGCGCAGAAAGGCTTCTTTCTTAATGGTCGCCAATTGCGGTTGCGCGGCGTGGCGATGGAGCAGGACATCGTCGACAAGGGCTGGGCGGTGAGCGCCAGCGACCTCGAGCAATCATTCTCCTTCATCAAAGAGATCGGCGCGAACAGCGTGCGGCTGGGGCACTTCGAGTTCGATCCTTACGCGTATGCGCTTGCCGACCGCTTGGGCCTTGTCACCCTGGCGGAAGTCCCGTTCACCTACGGCGCTGATTTCCAGCCCGACATGTTCGTTGTCGGCAAGTGTCCCGAGCGCGACGCCTCGCCGACCTTGCGGCAAAACGCCGAGCTGCAGCTGCGGGAAACCATGCGCCAGCTTTATAACCACGCGTCGGTGGCATGGTGGGCAGTCGGCAACGAGAGCACGTACCAGTCGCGCGCGTGCCGCAGCACGCCTTACGACAATATTGCGCCGCTCATTCGCGAGCTCAACGGCGTCGCGAAGCGGGAAGACCCGAGCCGCGCGAGCGGGTACGCGGACTTCGAGGAGAAGGTCGAGCCGCCGCTCGATGCGCATTACATCGCCACGGGTGGTATCACCGACGCCATGGGCATCAACCAGTACTATCTCTGGTACAGCGGAACCGTGGCGAGCCTGGGCGAGCTCCTCGATGCCATCCATGCTCGCTATCCGAACCAGGCGCTCGGCATGACCGAGTATGGGGGCGGCGGGGCGTTGACGCACCATACCGACAATCCGCTCGGTGGGCCGCCGGAGACGATCAACTTTGGGAACCAGTTTCCCGTCGTTTACCAACCGGAGGAATACCAAAGCTACCTCCACGAGCAGAATTACAACCTGCTCGAGAGCAGATCCTATCTTTGGGGCACGTATGCGTGGGCGCTGTTCGATTTCGGCTCCGGGGTCCGCAACGAGGGCGACGTGCAGGGTGTCAACACCAAGGGCCTCGTGACGTTCGATCGCAAGGTGCGAAAGGACGCCTTTTTCTTTTACAAGGCCAATTGGAGCAAGGAGCCGGTCACTTACATCACCAGCCGTCGCTACACCGACCGGGTATACCCGGTGACCGACGTCAAGGTTTATAGCAACGCCGACTCGGTGACACTCGCGTTGAATGGCAAGGCGATCGGCACCATGACGCGCAGCCAATGCCGGCTGATGACTTGCGTCTTCCGGAACGTGGCGCTACGACGCGGTTCGAATCGCCTCGAGGCGACGGGCCGCTCCGGCGGGCAGGAGGTACGCGACACGGTCGAGTGGCAGATGAACGCCGACGGCATCAACATCGCGGCCGGCCAGATCGAGAGCGGCCTTAAGTCTTCTTCCGGTACGCGCTTTGGTTCCGACAATTTCTTCAGCGGTGGTACCGCCGGCTTGCTCGTCAACAAGAACACCAAGCCGATCGTCGATGCCACGCCGCCGCAGGCCACGCGCGATGCGGATCTCTACAAGAACTACCGCCGCGGCGAATTCTCGTACTACATTCCGCTTGCCGACGGCACATACGATGTGACGCTTGGCTTTCTGGAGCCCGACGCGGATACGGCGGTCGGCCAACGCCTCTTCGACGTATTCGCGAACGGCCAGAAGAAAATCGAGAACCTTGATGTCCTGCATGAGGCGGGCAAGTACCGCACGCCGATCACGCGCGGCTTCACGGCGGCCGTTTCGGGTGGGCAACTCAAGCTCGACTTCGTGCCGGTGCAGGGCAACGCGGTCGTTTCCAACCTCCAGATCCACAGGCGCCCATGAAAATCCTTCGCGTCGTCACGTTCGTCCAGTTACTCTTCGCCGCGTCGGCCGTGCTCGGCGCCGATCCGCAGGCCGTCGATCCGGCGAAGATGCCACGCGTCGCGACGGTCGATGAGCGCTATCTCTCCTACAACGTCGAGATGGCGGAATTGACCGGCGGACTGTTCTGGAAGCCTTACGACGAGATCGCGGCGATGAAAGCGCAGGGCGGCGCGGGCGCCTCGGCGCCGCCGGGGTCGGCGGAGTTCTATGATCAAGCCAAGCGACCTGTCAAGCCGGTCGACCTTTCGAACGAGCGCTTGCGCAAGCTTGCCGCCGCCCTTGGGCCAGTCTATGTGCGCTCAAGCGGCAACGCTGCTGACGCGGTGTACTTCCACGATGCCGACACGCCAGCGCCGGCGAAGCCGCCGCGCGGCTTCGAGTCGGTGCTCACGCGCGAGGAGTGGAAAGGCCTGATCGATTTCGCGAAAGCGGTAGACGCGAAGATCATCACGTCGTTCGCCATCTCGACGGGGGTGCGCGACGCGCAAGGCCGCTGGACACCCCGGGAAGCGAAGAAGCTGCTTGAGTACACGAAGTCGGTGGGCGGGGAGATCGCAGCGGCGGATTTCGCCAACGAGCCAACGCTTGCGCCTCAGGGCATTGGTGATGCGCCGAAGGGCTACGATGCGCAGGCTTTCGCGCGCGACTTCGCGGTCTTCCGTCCGTTCGCCAAGAAGGCTGCGCCGCAGATGCTTGTCCTTGGCCCGAGTTCCACGGGCGAAGGACCCGTTCGGCTGCTCGCCGGGCCGTACATGAGCACCGATTCAATCTTCCAGGCGAAGCCGGGCCCGCAGTTCGATGCCTTTACCTATCATTCCTACCCGGCGAGCTCGCTTCGCTGCAAGGCGCCCGGCAAGCTCAACACGACGATCGACCAGGCGCTGTCCGAGGAATGGCTGGAGCGGAGTGACGTTACGTACAACTACTACGCCGGCCTGCGCGACCGCTACGAGCGCGGCAAGCCGATGTGGCTGACGGAGACGGCCCAGAGCTCCTGCGGCGGTGACCCGTGGTCGTCTAGCTTCATCGACACGTTCCGCTTCCTCGATCTTCTCGGGCGACTCGCGACCCACGGCGTGCGTACCGTCATGCACAACACGCTTGCCCAGGGTGACTATTCGCTGATTGATGGCGAGACGATGAAGCCGCGGCCGAACTACTGGGCCGCGCTGCTATGGCGTCGGCTCATGGGCACCACCGTACTTGATGCAGGAGTGCCGCGGCTCCAGGGCTTGCACCTGTATGCGCAATGCCGGCGCGGCGCACCGGGCGCGGTGACCCTGCTCGCTGTCAACAACAGCCAGAACGAAACGACGTCGTTAGTTCTGCCCGCTGCGGCCGAACGTTACACGCTGAGCGCGACTCGCCTCGAGGACCACGACGTCCAGCTCAATGGCCGCCCGCTCGACCTGCAGGCCAACGGGGAGCTGCCGGCGTTCGCGGGCGAAAAGGTCGCCGCCGGCCGCGTCGAACTCGCCCCCTCGACCGTCACGTTTCTCACGGTCGACGCAAAGAATGCGGCATGCAACGGATGAGAGGCGCGGGACCCCTTAGTACTTGAACGTTACCGTCGCCTGGACGAAATGGATTGTGTCGCCCGGTCCAGTCTCCTTCACGTAACGGCCCGGCACGAAGACGTTGTAGACCAGACGCAAGCTTACGTTACGGTTGTACGACCAATCCAGCGCGACGTCCGCTTGCGTGCCGACATAGCGGGCGGTACTGCCGCCATCGGGACGCATGAGATTAATGGCCGGGCCATAGATGCCATCGCCCAGACTCTGGCGCCAATAGAGTGTGAGCGCTCCCGAGAGCTTTGTGCGCGCATCGAGTTGCGCGCCGAAGTTCGGTCGCAGGTTTACCAGGTTCGCCGGCCCGAAGAGCGCGATGTCGCCAAAATACTGCGCGGTCGGAAACATGGCGTTGAAGGTGCCGAGCCGGCGGTCATTCGGGTCGCGGTCGCCGCTCATGACGTTCGCCCGCATCTCGAAAAACGGCTGGTAACGCGATTCATTTGCGGTGTAGCGCAGCGCGGCGTCCGCCGAGCCGGCCCGAATGTCAGCGCCCGAGAGCTCGCCTGTCTGCACGTTCGCCTCCGCGTCGACACTCCAGCGCTCACGCGCGCCGAAAAGCCGCGCGCCGAAAGTGTGGCGCCGCTCTCGGCCCGCGCCCTGGTTGAACACCGCAATGTCGTTCTCGAAGCCGACGTAGTACAGGTCGAGCGGCGCATGCGTGGCGTACAGAAGCCACAACTTTTTCGTCCGATCGGCGGTGTCCGAAAACGACTCCGAGCGCAACGTGACCGGCCGCAGCGCGGACACGTCGACGCGCCAGGCGCCATATTCCCAGCGGGCGAGGCCGCCATCGAACATCTGGCGGGTGTTGGCGCCACCGCTGCCGATCAAGCGCTGGGAGCCGTATTCGATTATCTCGCGCCCGCCGCGCAGCGTAAGGCGCCCTTCATCGTGCGGCACTCGCCAGTCTATGAACGCCTGCGAAACTTCAAGGCCGGTCTGGTCGGTCGCAGGGCTGCGGGTCTCGGCGGAGCGGCCGGAATATGACGCCAACATCTGTCCGAAGAAGCGCAGCCGGCCTGCCACCAGGTCGACGTACGGCGACCAGCGCAGCATCGGATAGCCTTCGGTGCGCCCCTTCGACGCGAAGTCGTTGTTCCAGATCTGCTGGTAGCGCAGCCGAAATTCGTCGCCGAGCGCTAGGTACGTACCGGCAGCACGCGGGGACTCGATGTACTTCAGCCGCTCCCACCACGCGCCGCTGCGCTTCGCCGGATCGGCGAGGTAGGAATAATCCTCCTGCCACCTCATGCTTGTGAACGGGGGCGGCTCCAAGGATTGCGCACGCGCCATGGCTGCCGGCATCGCGGCGAGGACAGCCAGCACGAGCGCGGAGCGCATCTCTCCTCAGCGCGGCGCCTCGGGCGTGCGGCAATGTCCGGTGATGAGGATGAGCTGCACGTTAGCTCAAGGACGCAAGAAGCATGCAGTGTTGCCTAACGCACGCGACATTCCGATCGGTCTGATTATTGCGACCGTTCCTTCCTCGAGACTGAGGGTGAACGGATGGCCCGGCGTTTTCGACCTGATCTGCGGCTTGCCTCGAAAGCAAAACCATGAGCGATGAGGCGCGCGGCATTGCGCGTTATGTCCCATGGAGATGAACCGAATATCCCAGCAGCCGGAGCAGCGGGGCCGGGCGCAGCAGCAGACCTCGCCCGGCGGGCAGACGAGACTGCCCCCGCGCCGCGCGTGGCTCGTGTTCCTCGTCGTGCTGATCGTCAATTACCTGTTGATGAGATCGTTCCTGCCAGCCGCCGGGGAGGCGATCACCGTTCCGTATACCGTGTTCAAGCAGGAGGTCGCGCAAGGCAACGTCACGGCGATCTACAGCCAAGGACATACCATCGAGGGCCGCTTCAAGTCAGCGGTGACTTGGCCTCCCCAGGGCGAAGGCAAGGCGCCGCCCGGCAAGGCGAGCCGCACGTCTGTCGAGGCGCGCACCTCAGACACGTTCACGACGGAGCTCCCGGCGTTTGTCGACTCCGGCCTCGAGCAGTTCCTCATCGACCATCAAGTCGAGATCAGCGCAGTACCGATCCGAGAGGGCAATTCCTGGTCGACGCTGCTTATTGGTTTCGGTCCGGCGATCCTCATCATCGCGTTCTACGTCTGGTTGTGGCGACGCATGCAAGGTGGGGGAATGCAAGGCATGAGCGGCGGGCTGATGGGCATCGGCCGCAGCAAGGCTCGCCGCTACGACGAGACTTCCGACACCAAGGTCACTTTCGAGGACGTGGCCGGAATCGACGAAGCGGAGAACGAGCTCGTCGAGATCGTGGACTTCCTGAAGGCGCCGGAAAAGTACACGCGCCTGGGCGGCACGGCGCCCAAAGGCGTGCTGCTCGTCGGCGCCCCTGGCACCGGCAAGACACTGCTTGCAAAGGCGGTGGCGGGAGAGGCCGGGGTGCCGTTCTTCTCCATGAGCGCAGCGGAGTTCGTAGAGATGATCGTCGGCGTGGGTGCGGCGCGCGTGCGGGACCTGTTCAAGCAGGCGCGCGAGCATGCTCCGGCAATCATCTTCATCGACGAGATCGACGCCATCGGGCGTGCGCGCGGCCTGCTCGCGATCGGCGGCGCAAGCGAGCAGGAGCAGACCCTGCAGCAGATCCTCACCGAGATGGACGGTTTCACCGGCCGCGAGGGCATCATCGTGCTCGCGGCGACGAACCAGCCCGACGTGCTCGACCGCGCGCTGCTGCGTCCCGGGCGCTTCGACCGGCGCGTGGTGGTGAACCTGCCCGACAAGGCGGGGCGCGAGGCAATCCTCAAGGTGCATACCCGCAAGGTGCCGCTCGACGAAAGAGTGAGCCTCGCCGAGCTCGCCGCTGCGACCCCAGGGTTCTCGGGCGCGGACCTGAAGAATCTGGCGAACGAGGCGGCGCTCCTCGCCGCGCGCCGGGATGAGACCAGCGTGCGGCAGAAGGACTTCCTCGATTCGCTGGAGAAGATCGTGCTCGGGCCCGAGCGGCCGCTCCTTCTGTCACGCGAGGACCGCGAGCGCATCGCTTACCATGAGAGCGGCCACGCCATCCTCGGGCTTCTCGTGCCCGGCGCCGACCCTGTGCATCGCGTGTCGATCGTGCCGCGCGGGCAGACGCTCGGCGTAACCTATCAGCGTCCCGCGGCCGAGCGTTACAACTATCCGGAAGCGTACCTGCGCGCGCGCATCGTCGGCATGCTCGGCGGTCGCGCCGCCGAGGAAGTGGTTTACGGCACGCGCACGACGGGCGCGGAGAGCGACATCGAGCAGGCGACCAACCTCGCGCGCAACATGGTGACGCGCTGGGGCATGAGCGACAAGCTCGGCATGGTGCAGCTCGCGCCGCGCGAAAACCCCTATCTGCGCGCCCCGCCAGGCTATGCCGGAGAGAAGCCCTACAGCGAGGAGACGGCGCGCCTGGTCGACGCGGAAGTGCAGCGCATCATCCACGGCTGCCACGAGGAGGCGCTGCGGCTCCTGCGCGAGCACCGCGAGCAGCTCGACGCGCTGGTGCAGGCGCTGCTCGCGCGCGAGACGCTGGGTGAGGACGACATCCTCGAAGTCACCGGCCTGCCCCGTGCGCCGGCGCTCAAGAGCGCGCCGCTCGACACCCTCTGAGTCACGCACACCATGCTCTTGCTGCCATTGCCAGATGCTTCTGAGGAGGGCCCATGACGCTGTCAACGACCGCCCGCGCGATGCTCATCGCCGCCGCGATGTTTTTCTGCGAAGGCGCCGCTCTCGGTGCCGTGGCGCCCGACACGGGCGGGGTTCGGAGCGTTCGCAGTCTCGACGACGGTTGGCGCTTCGTACAGGACGACACTCTGTCCGCGGAGGGGGCGCTGCGAGCAAGCGGTAGCGACTGGAAGGCGGTGCGCCTGCCGCATACCTGGAACGCCGAGGACGCGGCGAGCCTGAAGGCGGGTAACTATAAGCGGGGTGTCGGCTGGTACCGCCTCGAGTTCGACTCGCCGAAGGCGGGCGCGCGGCACTGGCTCGAGTTCGGCGCAGCGAGCCTTGTGGCCGACGTGTGGCTCAACGGCGAAAAGCTTGGTCAGCACAAGGGCGGGTTCACGACGTTCCGGTTCGATGTCACCGATCGTCTGAAAAAGGACGGCCGCAATCTGCTCCTCGTGAGGGTCGACAACACTGAGCCGAAGGCTGAGGATGACCTGACCGCCATTGCGCCGCTTGGCGGCGACTTCAACGTTTCCGGCGGCCTGTACCGCCACGTCGCACTGATTTCCACGCGTGCTCCGGTGCACATCGACCTCAGCGACCTGGGCGGCCCCGGCGTCTACGCGAGAACCACGTCAATCGCTGGGGGGACTGCGGTCGTGCAGGTGCGCTCGAAGCTGAAGAGCGACGCGCGCGACGCCGGCCGCTATGTCGTGCGCACATCCCTGCTCGAGCGCGACGGCAAACGGGCCGAGTCGGCCGAGCTGCCTCTAACGTTGCAAGCCGGTGCGCGGGAGGAAGTGTCGCAGACGCTGCACGTGCGCAACGCGCATCTCTGGCAGGGGATCGAGGATCCGTACCAGTACAAGCTGGTGGTCGAAGTGCTGCGCGAGGGCAAGCCGCTCGACAAGGTGGTGCAGAGCTTCGGCATCCGCGAGATGCGCTTCGATCCGAACGACGGCTTGTTCCTCAACGGCAAGCACGTGCGCCTGCGCGGCGTGGCCATGCACCAGGACTTCCTCGGCAAGGCCTGGGCCGTCACGGACAGGGAGATCGATACATCGATGGCGCTGGTTAAGGAAATCGGCGCGAACGCGGTTCGCCTCGGCCACTATCCATTTCCAGCGCACGCGCTTGAGAAAGCGAGCGAGCTCGGCTTCGTCGCTTGGGCGGAGACCGCGCTTGGACTTGGAACCACGGTCGAGTCGTGCGCCAGACACCAGCCGAGCGCGCAGTTCATGGAGAACGCGAAGCAGCAGCTCCAGGAGCTGATCCACCAGCAGTACAACCATGCCGCGGTCGCGCTCTGGTCGGTGGGCAATGAAACCACCGCGCGCGAGAACAATTGCGAGCAGCCCTACGACAACGTGCGCCCGGTGCTGCGCGAGCTTCATCAACGCGCGAAACAGGAGGACCCGAGCCGGCCGACCGCGTATGCCGAGTTCGGCCACTCGGTCGAGCGCGAAGGCGTGTTTGCCACCGAAGGCATTACCGATCTTTTCGCGACTAACCGCTACTTTGCGTGGTACACCGAGGCGTTCGAGAAATTCTCTCCGCTCCTCGACTCGCTGCACGAGCTCGCCTACCGGCAGCCGCTCGGCATCTCGGAGTACGGTGCCGGTGCGGCGCTCACCCATCACAGCGACAACCCGCTCGGCGGGCCGCCGGACGTGCGTAGCGCACCGAAGGGACAAACCTCGTTCCAACCAGAGGAGTACGCAAGCTGGGCGCACGAGGAGAACTACCGCGTGATCTCCGGCAAGCCCTACCTTTGGGGCACTTTCGTCTGGAATATGTTCGACTTCGGTTCGGCCCACCGCAACGAAGGCGACGTGCTTGGCGTGAACACGAAGGGGCTCGTCACCTTCGATCGCAAGACGCGCAAGGACGCGTTCTTCTTCTACAAGGCGAACTGGAGCCCCGAGCCGGTCACGTACATCACGAGCCGCCGCTACAGCGACCGCGCCTATGCGCTCACCAACGTCAAGGTCTACAGCAATGCCGAGGTGGTGCGCCTTTCGGTGAACGGGAAGAGCTTCGCGGCGAAGAAGGCGCTCGAATGCCCGATGGCGACGTGCGTGTTCAAAGAGGTGCCGCTTCGCCGTGGTGAGAACACCGTGACGGCCGAGGGTCGCCATGGCGCCAAGACCGTCCGGGACACGGTGCGCTGGCAATTCGATACCGACGGCGTTCACATCGCCGCCGGCCGATTGGCGACCGGCTACATCGCGGCGGACGGCCGGCGCTTCGGTTCCGACAACTTCTTCCTCGGCGGCGAAGGCAAAAAGCTGGAGCGGGAAAAGGAGACGCAGATCGGCCCTGAGAGTCTCGCGGCGGCCGGCGCCACGCGATTTGCGGGCACAGAAGATGTGCTCCTCTACCAGCACTACCGGGTCGGCAAGTTCGCCTACGCCATTCCGCTCGAAAACGGGCGCTACCAGGTCACGCTCGGCTTCGTCGAGCCGGATACGAAGAGCGCGCCTGGAACGCGGCTCTTCAACGTGCTCGCGAACGGTAAGCCGGAGCTCCAGGGATTCGATGTTATGGCGGCGGCGAACGGGGACTATGAGCGAGCAGTGACTCGACGCTTTTCGGTCGACGTGACGAACGGGCGGCTGCAACTCGATTTTCTTCCCTCGCGCGGCGAGGCGGTGGTGTCGACGATCTCCATTCGCCGGCAATGAAGGAGAAGCGATGACGAGTAAATGGGTAGCCGCCGCACTGAGCCTGATGGTCGGGCCCGCGTTCGCGCAGCCAGCGCAGGACAAGGAGCCGCTCGATTCGCAGGCGATCGAAGCGATGATTCGCCGCGTCGGCGACTGGACGCTCGAGCATCCGGAGCCGTTCGGTCCGCTCCACTGGGCGATGGCGCCGCTCTACGACGGCCTCATCGACGCGAGCCTCGTCACCGGCGATCCGAAGTATCTCGCCGCGGTGATGCGCGCGGGCCGGCTGGTTGACTGGCGACCCGGGCCGAACAGGTACCTGGCCGACGACCACGCCGCCGGCCATCCGTTCCTGCGCATCTACCTCATGGATCCGCGCGAGCCGGAGAGGCTGCAGCCCTGGAGGGAGCGGTTCGACCAGATTCTGAAGAACCCGATCTCGGAGAAGCTTTCCTTCACCGAGAATCCGAAGACGCCCGGCGTCGAGCGCACCGACCGCTGGACCTGGTCCGATGCGCTCTACATGGCGCCGCCGACCCTTGCGCTTCTCACGAAGGCGACGGGCGACGAGCGCTACATGAAATGGGCAGACTCGGAGTTCGAGGCGACCTACCAGGCCTTGTTCGACAAGGACGAGAATCTCTTCTACCGGGATGCGCGCTACATCGGCAAGCGCACGCCCGAGGGCAAGAAGGTGTTCTGGAGCCGCGGCAACGCGTGGGTCTATGCCGGCCTCACCTACGTGCTCGATACGCTGCCCAAGAACTGGCCGAACCGCGACTTCTACGTCGATGTCTTCCGGCGCATGAGTCCCGCGGTGCTGGAGGCTCAGCAACCCGACGGCTTCTGGTATCCGAGCCTGAAGGATCCAAAGCAGGTTCCCACTACCGAGACGAGCGGCAGCGCGCTCTTCGTCCTCGGTCTCGCGTGGGGCGTGCGCGAGGGAATCCTCGACCCCGCGAAGTACTGGCGGGCGGTGGAGCGCGGCTGGCGAGCCGTCGAGTCGAAGGTCACGCCGGACGGTGCGGTGACTTTCGTGCAGCCGGTGGCCGCGGCGCCCGAGCCGTTCGATCCCGCCTCGCGCGTGGCCTACGGAACCGGGGCCGTGCTGATGGCGGGCGCGGAAATCCTGCGCGCGCTCGAAGCGGCGGCGAATCCCGAGCCGCGCAAGCTCGTCGCCGCGGCGGGCGAGCTTGTCACCTCGGCGCTCGATCTTTCACGCCCGCCGAGGAGCGGCAGCGCCTCTGCCGGCGCCTCGGCGCTGCCGAGCGGTGCCGCTGACCGTGCGTACCTCGTCCGCGTGTTGACGCGGATCGCGGCGCCCGTGCTCGAGGCGATGAGCAAAGGCGAGCTCAAGAAGCGCATGCCGATCCGCGAATGGGAAAAAGATCGCTCGGCGTGGACGCATTACGAGGCCTTCGCGCGCACGCTCGCCGGCATCGCGCCATGGCTCGAGCTCGGCCCGGATGAGACGGCCGAGGGCAAGGTGCGCGGCCGTTTCATCCGCCTTGCGCGCCAGTCGCTCATCAACGGCACCGATCCTGCCTCGCCCGACTATCTCAATTTCGGCCAGGTGCCCGATCAGCCGCTCGTCGAATCGGCCTATCTCGCGGCCGCTCTGATGAGCGCGCCGAAGCAGCTCTGGGAGCCGCTCACGGACACGCAAAAGAGGAACGTGGTTAGCGCGCTGCGCACTTCGCTCGCGATTCCCTTCGACCACAACAACAACTGGTATCTCTTCCCGGCGATGATCGAGGCGTTCCTGTGGCAGGCGGGAGAGCTGAAGGAGCCCGATCGCCTGGTGCTCGGCGTGAAGACGATGGACGGCTGGTACCTCGGCGACGGCACTTACGGCGACGGCCCGCGCTTCCACTGGGACTACTACAACAGCTATGTGATCCACCCGATGCTGATGCAATCGCTCAAGGTGGCGCAGGCGAAAGACCACCCGATCGCGAAGCTGCTCACCGTTGCGCGCGAGCGCGCGCAACGCTATGCCGAGGTGCTCGCGCGCCTCATCTCGCCGGAGGGCACGTTCCCCGTGATGGGACGCTCTTCGGCCTATCGCTTCGCCGCCTTCTATCACCTCGCGTACATGGCGCTCAGCAAGGACCTGCCGGACTCGCTCGACCCGGGTGCGGTGCGTGCAGCGCTTACCGCGGTGGTGCACAACCAGATCGACGCGCCCGGGACTTTCGACAAAGACGGATGGCTGCGTCTGGGCGCGGTGGGCTACCAGCCGGGGCTGGAAGAAACCTACAACGCGACCGGATCGCTGTACGTATGCCTAACCGGCCTCGTGCACCTCGGCCTGCCGCCCGACGATCCGTTCTGGCTCGCGCCAGCGAAGCCCTGGACGCAGAAGAAGATCTGGTCGGGGCAGGACGCGCCGCTCGACCACGCGCTCGAGGCTCGCGAGATAGGCTCGGGGAGACGCTGACCGATGCCGCGTAACCGACGTGCGCCGCTCGCCGGCCGCCTCCCGCGACCGGCCAAGCGCGCGCGCAATCGTTACGATGCCGCGCAGATTCCCGCGTATATTCGCGCCGACAGCGTGCGCGTCGATGACGCGGACCGCGATTATCTGCGCCGGAAGCTCGGTGCGAAGCTCGGCAAGTTTGCGCGCGCGGTCGAGCGCGTGAGCGTGCGCATCCGCGATGTGAACGGCCCGCGCGGCGGCATCGACAAGCGCTGCGCGATCAAGGTCGTGCTCACCGGCCTGCCGAGCGTCGTAGTAGAAGAGCAGCAGGCTTCGCTGCGGGCAGCGATGGATGGCGCGATCGGCCGCACCGAGCGCGCCGTGCGGCGGAGCATGAAGAGAAGAACGACGCGCTCTCGTTAGCGCCGTACTTATTCAAGAGAAGGTTTTCGGGTTGGGAGTAGCAAGTACTTTATCCATCCGCTTGCCGTCCATATCGACGACTTCGAAGCTCCAGCCTTGCCACTCCACGCGGTCGGCGGTTTGGGGCAGCTTGCCGAGGAGGACCATCAGCATGCCGCTCAGCGTGTGATAGCGACCTTCCTCCGGCACAAACCCTAGACCCAGCACGTCCTTCAGCTCGGGGACTGGAATCAGTCCGTCGAGCAGCCAAGATCCGTCGCCCCGCGCCACAGCCCAGCGATCCTCGGGCTCTTGCGGCGCAAGGTCACCGATGATCGCTTCGAGGAGATCGCGCAGGGTGATGATGCCGAGCACTTCCCCGTACTCATCGACGACGAACGCGAGCTGCATGCTCGAGGCGCGGAAATTCTGCAGCAGCTCCAACCCGGTGAGGCTTTCCGGCACGTAGATCGGCGCTTGCACGTCGCTTTCGAGATCCGGGCGCTCGCCGCGCACTGCTCGGATGAGGATCTGACGCGCACTCACCACGCCTGCGATGTCTCGCAAGCTGCGGCGTGCCACCGGGTAGCGAGTATGCGCCGCAGTCTCAATGCGCCGCGCGTTCTCCTCCCACGGCAGGAGCGGATCGAGAAACACGACGTCGCGGCGCGGCACCATGAGCGAGCCGATCGGCCGGTCATCGAGGCGAAAGACGTTACGCACCATGTCACGTTCGTGCGCCTCGATCACCCCGGCCTCCGAGCCTTCGGCGAGCAGCGCGTGGATGTCCTCCTCGCTGACCGAGCGCATGCGCTCGTCGCGCGCGCCGAGCGCCGCGAGCGCAAGCCGGGTTGAGGCGGTGAGCAGCCGCACGAAAGGCCGAGCGAGCGCGGCGAGCCACTGCATCGGCCGGGCCACGCGGCGCGCCACCGTCTCCGCATGCATCTGCCCCAGGCGCTTGGGCACCAGCTCGCCGAATACGATGGTCGCGTAGGTGACGGCAACGACGACCAAGCCGGTGGCGATGCGTTCGGCCGCTACGCTGCCGATACCGAGCTCTTGGAGCCAGCGGCCGAGTGGCGGCGCGAGCGCCGCCTCGCCGACGATTCCGTTCAGGATGCCGATACAGGTGATGCCAATCTGCACCGTCGAGAGAAAAGCGGTCGGATCCTCCTTGAGCTGCAGCGCCGCCGCGGCACCGCGTCCGCGGGCAGCGTCGGCGCGCAGGAGCCCGTTGCGTGCCGACACAACTGATATTTCCGACATGGCGAAGACGCCATTCAGCAGAATCAGCACGGCGAGGAGGACGGCCTCCATCGCGTCACTTGACGATGGTCACTGGAACTTCGGCGAGCCGCAGCGTCTTCAGGGAAACTGAGCCGAGGACCACGCGCGCAATAGCGCCACGTCCGCGCATGCCCATGACAATCTGGCTGCATTTACGAGCGCGGGCGAGCGCGGCGATCTCCCCCGCCTCGTCGCCGACGCGCATCGCCGATTCGTAGGGCAGGCCGGCCGCCTCCAGAAGCGCGCGAGCGCGCCGGGTCGCCTGATCGGCCGCCTCGGCGTGCAGGCGCCGACCCTCATCCTTCTCCTCTTTCGAACGCGCCGGTGCCCACTCAAGCTGCACGTTCAACAGTAGCACCTGCTGCTTCATGCCGGCCGCCGCAGTCCCGATGACGTGCCGCACCGCACGCTCCGCGGGCTTGGAACCGTCCACGGCAATGAGGACACGGTGCATGTCAAATCGCCAAATCGAGATGCGCGACAGCGAAGCTCACGTCCGGCGTGACCTCGACCTGCATGCCCAAAGCGCGCGCAAGCGCGATCATCGCCTCGTTATCGGGGCGCATCTGTCCCAGAAGGGCCGTCGCACCGCGCGCGCGGCTGTATTCGATGGCCTTCGCCAGCAGCGCACGCCCGAGCCCGCGGCGCTGCACGTCGCTGCGCACGAGTAGCGCGAACTCCGCAGTCGCGCCGTCGGAAAAGCAGTAGATACGCACTTCGCCGAGGATTTCTCCGCTGCCTTTCTCAGGCAGGGCGACGAACGCCATTTCCCTTTGATAGTCGATCTCGGTATAGCGTGCGAGGTCCTTTGCGGGCAGCCGTCGCCTGAGGGTGAAAAAGCGCATGCGCAAATCCTCGGCGGCCGTGCGCGCAATGAAGTCGGCATATGCGCTGGCGTCCTCAGGCCGTATGGGTCGCAGGAGGACGTCGAGCCCGGCGAGCGACATCTGCTGCTCGAGCTCGCGCGGATAAGGCGGCATGGCGAATTGTTCACCGGTCCTTGGCGAGTCCGGTTGCGTCAAGCTCATGCAGCCTTCAGCATACGCACCAGCGCCGCGTTGCTCAATCTTGCGCGCGCACGCAGCGCCGGCACGCGCTCCGACACGCTTGCGCGAATCGCTTCGCGCGTGTCCCATTTGCGATCGATGCGACCAATGAGTTGCCCGATGCCGATCGCTTCGAGAGGCGGGGTGTCCATACCCAGATCCTCGAGCAGGCCGGATACCTTGGACGCGTAGGGTAGCGGAGAGAACGGCGTGCCGCGCAGCGCGGCAAAGATGAGGAAGTGCAGCCGCATGCCGACCGCGAAGTCGAATCGACCCATGAGATCGAGGATCTGCCGCGAGGAATAGCGGCGGCGCAGGATTTCCGCGTGCTCGGGAAAGCGCATGTGGGCGACCACGGCGTGGCTATGCTGCACGTCGTACTTCTCCATCGGCACGAACACCACCTCGGCGTCGAAGCGCTCGATCACGAAGTCGGCGGCGTTGGCGAGCAGGCCGTAGTACTGCTCTGGATCGATGTCGGGCGCGGCCGGCCCGGGCTCCCGGACGGAGAAGCCGACCGTGTGCCGATCGAGCGTCACGCCTTCTGCCTTCAGCAGCTCGGTGGCCAGTGGCTCCGGCTCGAGCAGGAACGCCGGGTCCGCTGCGAGCTGGATCTCGTGCGTGACGCCGACCTCTTCGAGGAGGCGCAGTCCGAGGCGGTCGCGCACCGTGATGACCGTGCTGGGCGCAGCGTTCAGCGCCTCGCGCACGGCGAGCCGCGATTCGCGACGCGCAAGCGGCCCGGCGCTGATCGAGTACACGAGGACCGGGACGTCGACCTCATGTGCGATCAGCACCTCGCGCAGATACGCGTCGACTTCGCCGTCGAACAGGATACCGCCGCCGCCCAGCACGAGCAGGTCGAGGTCGCGGATGGTGGGCGTGATCTCCTTCCGGGTGAGCGGGCGCGGATTGATCGCGTGTTCGACCTTGTGGCGCGCGAGCGTGTCGGGCGGGTTCCTTGAGAACACCGTCACCTCGGCGCGCACGCTCGCGCGCAGCTCGCCGAGGATTCCTTCGAGGATGGCCTCGTCCCCGAGGTTCATGCCGCCGTAGGAGCCGGAGATGCCGATGCGGAATGTTTGATCGCTTGCCATGTGCCGCCCCTCTCGCTGCGCCGGGCGACGCAAGCGGTGTGCCATCTCATCGATGCGACCGATCGCTCGGCGCGGGCGCTAGAATGCAACCGCTATAGTCAGGCGGGCACCGGCGGTCCTGAACGGAGAACGCGAGCATGGCATCGACGAAATCGCGTAAGCGGACGGGCAAAAAGCCGCCTCCACCCGTCCGTGTGCCAGACCGCAATCGCAAAGCGCCTCGCCTGCCGCCGCGGCGGCGCGCTTAGCTCTCTCGCTTTCTACCCGCTGCGCTAGCTGTTCGGTGAAAACGGTAGCGCTTGCTCTATCGCCAAATTGCGGAACACCATGTCGTTGCTTGAACTAGAGACCGGCGAGAGCAATGAGCGATGCGCAAACCAGGCCACGCGTGAGCCTGGCTCTGCAAGGCGGCGGCGCGCACGGTGCGTTTGCCTGGGGCGTGCTCGACCGCCTCCTCGAGGACGGGCGTTTCGTCATCGAAGCGATCAGCGGCACGAGCGCCGGAGCGCTCAGGCGACGAGGAGGCGATGAAAGCCCTCGGTGTGGCAAGCAAGGCCAATGTCGAGCGTGCTTTTCTCGAGCATCTCAAAGTGGCCGGCCGCGCCGCCGCTGAGCGCTGGCTGGCGGCAACGCTCGGCGATGTCGGCGTGCGCTCAAGCGTTGATATCCGGCACACCTTTCTGTAAGCCGTCCGGGAGGGCGTCGCTCACCGGCAAAGGAGCCGGGCGTGGTGGCGCAAATGGTCCTCGATGAAGGTGCCGATGAAGTAGTAGCCGTGATCGTACGAATCGTGCAGCCGAAGTTCCAGCCGCGTCCCGCTGGCGCGGCACGCCTCCTGCAGCAGCTCCGGCTTTAGCTGCTCCTCGAGGAATTTATCGGCGCGTCCCTGGTCGACGAGCAGCGTCCCGCCATAGCGCTTCGCCCGCGCGAGCTCGGCCGCGTCATAGGCGCGCCACGACTCCCGGTCGGGTCCGAGGTAGCGACCCAGCGCCTTCTCGCCCCAAGGGCAGCGCGACGCGGCGCTTACAGGCGCGAGCGCGGAAACGGATGCATAGAGCTCGGGATTGCGAAGCGCGCCGACAAGCGCGCCGTGCCCACCCATCGAATGGCCGAAGATGCCTTGCCGGCGGGAAACGGGGCCGAAGTGCGCCGCAACGACTTCGGGCAGCTCGCGTACCACATAGCTGTACATCTTGTAGTGCCTGGACCAGGGTGCCTGCGTCGCATCGACGTAAAAGCCGGCGCCGAGGCCGAAGTCCCAATGCTCGTCGTCGCCCGGCAGCCGCGGTGCGCGCGGGCTCGTGTCCGGCGAGACAAGGACCAGGCCTAGCTCGGCGGCGAAGCGCTGGGCACCTGCCTTGACGGCAAACGTCTCTTCGGTGCAAGTGAGCCCCGCGAGGTAATAGACGACGGGCAGCGGCCGGGTGCCGTGCTGCGGCGGCCGGTACAGGGAAAAGCGCATCACGCTCGCGCACTCCCGCGACAGATGCTCATAGAAGCCCTGCACGCCGCCGAAGCAAGCATGCTCCGAGAGAACCTTGAGCGATTGACCCGTCACGATCTGAGTACGACTGCCGCTCGGCGGCCGCGTTCGCGTCCGGTGCGGCACGCTGCTTGCGCGCAGGACGCCAGGGACGACCGGATGCCGGACAGACTTGTCGTAAGCGACGTGGAGGAGATGACGCGGCGGCGCCTGGTCACCGCCGCCATGGACGCCTTGCTTCCCGAGCTCGCAAGGCTGCTTTCCGACACGCCGGTGAGCCTTGTCGTGGTGTGCACGCGCGAGCAGACGATGGCCGGAATCGTCACCAAGACCGACGTGCTGCGCAAGATCGCCGAGAATCCCGGCGCTGTCGGCTGGCTGCGCGCAGCGGACGCGATGACGCGCGATGTCGTTCACTGCCATCCGGGCGATCCGTTGGAAGACGTGCTCCGCGTGATGAAAGAGCGGGCCCTGGTTCACATGCCAGTCGTCGACTTCGGGACTCGGCCGGTAGGCGTGATCGAAGCGCGCGATGCGCTTCGGGCGCTCATGGGACATGCGAGCGAGCAGGTATCGCTCTTGCGCGATTACGTCATGGGCGTGGGGTACCGTTGAATTTAGAAGGTCACAGGGTTCCCGCGTGACGGCGGCTCTGCAGGGGGCGCATGGAGGGTAGGCGAGATCTTCCGCCGCAAACGAAAAGCCCGAACTAGAATGCAACGCCCATGACCGACGCGCTGCTCCTGTCACGGCTTCAATTCGCGTGGGTCGTCGCGCTGCACATTCTCCTGCCGGCGTTCACCGTGGGCCTCGCCGCCTACATCGCCGTCCTGGAAGGCATCTATTTCTTCAGCCGCCGGCCCCTGTTCCTGCGCCTGTCGAAGTTCTGGCTGCGCATCTTCGCCGTCTCGTTCGGCATGGGCGTGGCATCGGGCATCGTCATGCCGTTTCAGTTCGGCACCAACTGGAGCCGCTACGCCGATATCACCGCCGATGTTCTCGGGCCGCTGATGGCGTACGAGGTGCTGATGGCGTTTTTCCTCGAGGCCGGATTCCTCGGCGTGCTTCTTTTCGGCCGCGAGCGCGTGCCGCATTGGGTGCATTTCTTCGCGGCCGTGATGGTGGCGGCGGGCACGCTGCTCTCCACGTTCTGGATCCTCTCGGCAAACAGCTGGATGCAGACGCCTGCCGGTCACGCGATCGTCGATGGGCGGTTCGTTCCCCAAGACTGGCTGCGCGTCGTCTTCAATCCGTCGTTTCCGTACCGGTTGGTTCACACGACGATGGCGTTCTTCATCACCACCGCGCTGGTGGTGATCGGCGTGGCGGCGTACCACCTGCGGCGCGGGCGCCATATCGAGGAGAGCCTGGTCATGCAGAAGATGGGCTTCGGCCTGCTCGCGGTGCTCGTGCCGCTGCAGATCCTGGTCGGCGACCTGCATGGCCTCAACACGCTCGAGCACCAGCCGGCGAAGCTCGCCGCCATGGAAGCGAACTGGGAAACGCAGGCGCGCATGCCGCTCCTACTTTTCGCATGGCCCGACGAGGACGCGGAGCGCAACCGCCTCGAAGTCGGCGTGCCGGTGCTTGGCTCGATCATCCTTGGCCACGACCCGAATGCGGTGGTTCGCGGCTTGAAGGAGTGGAAGGCGGAGGACCGGCCGCCGGTGGCGATTCCGTTCTTTTCGTTCCGCCTGATGGTGGGCATCGGCGTCGCGATGCTCGTCCTGACGATCGCAGCCCTGATGCTCTGGCGCCGCGGCCGGCTGGCGAGCGCGAGTGCGTTCCAGCGCCTTTGCATCCTTGCTGCGCCGCTCGGGTTCATCGCCGTGGTGGCCGGATGGGTGACGACCGAAGTGGGACGGCAGCCGTGGGTGGTGTACGGGCTGCTGCGCACGCGCGATGCGGTGACACCTTCCCTGAACGCGCACGACGTGGCGATTTCGCTCCTCGTATATATCCTGGCCTATATCCTGATCTTCGGCGCGGGACTCTTCTTCATGGCGCTGCTGGTGCGCCGGGGCTTCGAGCCCGCCGCCGAGCTCGAGCCACGCGGGCCGCCGGCGACGCCGGCACGGCCGCTTTCCGGCGCGACGCGCGTGCGCTAGGAGCCGACCATGGCGCTCGACCTGGTTCCGTTGTGGGCAGCGATTCTCGCCTTCGGCGTGTTCATGTACGTGCTGCTGGACGGGTTCGACCTCGGCGTCGGGATTCTTTTTCCCTTCGCGCCCGACGCCGCGAGCCGCGACGCGATGATGAATTCGGTCGCGCCGATCTGGGACTTCAACGAGACCTGGCTGGTGCTCGGCGGCGTGGGGCTGCTCGCCGCCTTCCCGCTCGCCTTCGCCATCGTCATCCCTGCCGTGTACTTCCCGATTCTCTTCATGCTGATCGGGCTCATCTTCCGCGGCGTCGCCTTCGAGTTCCGCCACCTCTCGCAGCGCCGCCATTACTGGGACCGCTCGTTTTTCGCCGGGTCTCTGCTCGCGACGTTTTCCCAGGGCATCGTGCTCGGCACGTTCGTGCAGGGTATTCCGGTCGCCGGCCGCGCGTATGCCGGCGGCAGCCTCGGCTGGCTCACGCCGTTCGCGCTGCTAACCGGGGCCGGCCTGATCGCCGGCTACGGCCTGCTCGGCGCGTGCTGGCTGGTGCTGAAAACCGAGGGCGGGGTGCAAGCGTGGGCGCGGCGCAAGGCACGGCAGTTCGCCATCGGCGTCGCGGCGTTCGTCGCCATGGTCAGCCTTTGGACGCCGTTCATCCAGCCGCAGATCCGCGAGCGCTGGTTCGGCGGCGAACACCCATTGTGGCTGTGGCCCGTCCCGCTCGTAACGCTTGCGCTATTCGTGTTTCTCTGGCGCTCGCTTGGCCGCGGGCGAGACCTGCATCCATTTCTCGCTGCCCTCGGCATTTTCGCGATGGCCTATTTGGGGCTCGCGATCAGCATCTTCCCGATGGTGGTCCCGTACAGCTTCGATCTGTGGCAGGCGGCGGCAACGCCGCGCTCGCAGGCCTTCCTGGTCCTCGGCACGCTGTTTCTCCTGCCAATCATTCTCGGCTACACGGTGTGGTCGTACTGGGTGTTCCGCGGCAAGGTGCAGGCCGGCAGCGGCTACCACTAATCGGCTTGCTCTCTACCGGTTCAGCTTGCGCAGAGCAGAACCCTTGTGCATGGCGATGTGATCGATCTTGCCGCTCCGAAGCTCGTACTGCGGATCCTCCTTGCCACGCGCCCAGCCTAGGAGTTCCAGGCAACGTGGTCGCCTACCTTGAATTTCTACGTCGAGGAAGGACGCGAACGCGGCCTCGCTGCGCACAGAGCGCCCCAGCGCCCGGATAGCGAAGGGCAGAGCGCCCACGAGCACGATATCGGAATCGGCGCCCGATCGACCCCACCGCGCCGACCGGAAAGCGGATCCGGGTGAATTCAGGAATATCGGTCGCGCAGTCGGAGTCATGCGACCCCGGACAACGGCGCGGACCATAAGGACATCGTCCTCCCAGGCCGCGCCGTCTTCCTCTATAGCGACTTCAAGTATTCGACCAGCTCGCGCTTTTCCTGATCGGTCAACCCGAGCCTGAGCGTACGGTCGTAGTGCTCGATGACGGCGGGCAGCGTTGCGAAGCGCCCGTCGTGGTAGAAGCCGCCCTTCTGGTGCGTCCACAGTCCTGCAAGCGGGGCGGTGCGGTACATGAGCGTCGGCGATCGGTCGGCCTGGAACGAATCGACGCCTATCTCCTCCGGCTTGTGCAGGTTGTTGCCGGGCTCGGTATAGAGCGGCGGGACGTGGCAGCTAGAGCACTGCGCTCTGCCGTTGAAAACCTCTTTGCCTCGCTCGGCCGCTGCCTGGTCGAAACTGCCCTTCTGCGGCGTCGGTGCCGGGATGGCGAGCTGGTAGAAGTGCAGCGGCCCCAGCTTTGCCGTGACCAGATCGGGGGTGCGGCGCGTATTGAAGGAGCCGCTCCTCGCGGACACGGGGTACTGGTCCTTGTTGCCCAGACGCGAGTCGAAGAAGATGCCCGAGCCATGCTGCTGCGTCACCGCGACGTAGGCGTTCCAATACGGCACCGAGCCAGAGCCCGTCCAGGTATGCAGGTTGACCCCTGCGAGACCGAACGCGGGCGGAATCAGCGTGCACGCACGCCCACCATCCGGCCGGAAGCCTTTGCCGTCCTTGTCGAGCCACGCGTCGTAGCAGCCGGGACCCCAGCTCGTGAGCACTTTCTTTACCGTGGCCTCATCGACGCCGAGAAGATCGGTGAAAGGCTTGAGATTCGGAGCGAGCGAGACGATGACACCGACGTTCAGGTCACGGTTGGCCCAGCCGTCAAGGCGCCTGCCTATGCCGGGCGCGAACGAATCGTCCACCTTTGAATGGCACAGGGCGCACTGCGTCCCCAGCGAAGTGATCTTCCCCGCGTCGTCGAACCGGCCCGTCAGACCGAGCACGGCATTGAGCTTGAGCAGGGCGAGCGTCGTGGCGGGATCGTCGAGATTCACCTTCCCGGCCTTGAGCTGTGCTTTCAACTGCTCGGGCAGGGCATCGGCGTCCACTTTGAGGCCGACCGCGAGCGCGGTCTTCGGGCTCACGCCCGGCCCGACGCCGCCGTTTTTCGCGCCCGCGATCGCCTTGTGGAGCTGCAAGGCGTCGCCGAAGAAGGCTTCCGAGCCGTAGGTATCGAAGCGGAAGATCTGCCTGCCCTGTTCGACCATGCGCTCCGCGTGCTCGCTGATCTGGCGGTCAATTTCCGAAAGTCGCTTTCTAGCGTGTTCCGACCGACCCTTTGCCTGTTCGTTGTCGGCGAATCCGAACGTGATAAACAGACCAAACCCGATCAGAACAGAGATGGCCGAGGACCAAATCGCTTTCCGGTTCATGCGGAAATCCTCCGTTATCAACGAGTCGATCTCGGAGCCAGACCCGGGCCGAACAAACTTGCTCACGAGAGAGAGGCCGCGAGGAGCGTTCTTATATAGGCCAGTCCGGAAATCCGCAATACACATTCTTCCCCGAGAAATATTCCGTCCGCCAGGAACGTAAACGGAGAGATCGACGCAACTTGTATCCCTCTGTCCACGCGAAAAATGATTCGTCTAGCGCGCGAGACTGCGCATCGGACGCTGATGATCGCCGGGTGCGCCACTCGACCGACGAACGACAACAATAGCGCGGGACTTTACCCGCCGGCCATTCTCGTCAGCGGTTTATCTTGCGAAGCGCCGAGCCCCCTGTCGATCGCAATGTGATCGGTCTTGTCGCTCTGGATTTCGTGCTGGGGATCTTGCTTGCTGGCATGAGCGTGCCGTTGCCGCGCCCGGCGTCGGAATTCCAGGCAATGAGGTTTTCGCCATTGCGCGTATTACGATGGACGCCAGGCTGTAAAAGCGCTGAACGCTACAGATCGATCGCGACATCGCTTGCTGGCTGCGCGCAGCAAGTGAGGACATTGCCCCGCGCGGGCGGCTCCAGCGGTTGCGGGTCGTACTTCACCGTACCGGCAACGAGCCCCGCTTCGCACCGGTGGCAGACGCCGGTGCGGCACGACCATCGGACGGGAACGTCGCAAGCCTCCGCGAGCTCGAGCAGGCTTCGATAGCTGCTGCGCCAGCCCGCGGCGACCCCGCTGCGCGCGAAGGAAACTCGAGCCTCGCCTGGAGCCGCGACCATAGAGTGCGCGGCCCGCGCAGCAACGTGGACCAGGCCGGGGGTTCCGGCCTCGCCGGGACCGAAAATCTCGGTGTGCAGGTGACCGGCCGTCACGCCGTAGCGAAGCAGGCCCGTCCTCAGGTCGCGCAGGAATCCGGCCGGCCCGCACAGGTAGAACTGTGCGTTGTGCGGCACGCCGAGGTCTTCCAGCAGGCGCATCGTCACCCGGCCCGGCGCGCCATGGTCGAGTCCGGGTCGGGGTCTGCTGTACCGAATTTCAGCGGTGAGGTTCGGCAACGCTGCGAACAGGCGCCGCGCCTCCTCGGCGAATGGGTGGTGCGCCCCGTCTCGCGCGCCATAGACCCAGCGGATGCTGCGCGAGGAGCGGCTCGCGGCCAGCGCATGCAGAATCGACAGGACAGGCGTGACGCCGATGCCCGCGCTCAGCAGCACGAGTGGTTCGGTGCCTTGGCGCAGGATGAAGTTGCCCCGCGGCGCGCTGACTTCGAGTGGGTGGCCGATCTGCACGCGGTCGTGCAGATACGCGCTAGCGAGGCCGTTCAGCTCTCGCTTCACGCCGATCCGATAGGTGCTCATGTCCGGTGCGCCCGCTAGCGAATAGCTGCGCAGCAGCGGCGCGCCGTACGGGTCGGGCTTGAGCCGCAATACGATGAACTGCCCGGCCTCGGGCAGCGCCAGCGGCTCCGCCTGCGGCGACGCAAGCGCGAGCGAGACGACATCGTCGCTTTCTCGGCGCTTCGCGCGCACCTCGAGCCGGCGAAATCCGCTCCATGCGGCCGGCGGCCCGAGCTCGGGCGCGAGCCCGGGATTGCCGGTGCCCGACGGGTCTTTCGTCTCGTGCTCGAGCAATGCGCGGAAGGAGCCTTGCCAGCCGGCGCTGAGCGCCGGGATGCGCAGCGCCTTTTCCAGCTCGGCGCGCGGATGTCCCGGCAGGTACAGCAGAGCATTCACCTGGCGGACCGTCATGCCTTCAGGCCCCGCTGCGACCTTGAGGATCTCGTCGCCGGCGCCGACTTCGCCCTCCTCGAGGACGCGCAGATAGAATCCGGGCCGCTGCTCGGATACGAGCAGCGCGGCCATGCGCGGCTCATCCATGCGGATGCCGACGCGGTAGCAGGTCACGCGCGGCTGGCTGACCTCAAACAGCGCGCTGCCGATGCGGTAGCGATCGCCGATGCACGCTTCGTCGTCCGCCAGTCCCTCGACGGTGAAGTTCTCGCCGAACTGGCCGAGCGTGAAATCGCCGCGGTGCAAGCGGTTTTCCCAGTGGCGATACGAGTCCGTCTGGTAGACGAGCACCGCGCGCTGCTCGCCGCCGTGGCCGAGCAGGTCGCCCTGGCCGTCGCCGTCGATGTTGAGACACCGCACCCGGCGCCGTCCCGCGACCGGAACTTTCCATATTCCGGTCCTCACTGTTCTGCCGCGCCATGCGATTTCCTTCGGCAGGCCCACATTTACCGAAAGCAGGCGCGCGGCGCAGCTCATCGCGAGCGCTCGTAGCGCAGCATCAGCATGTCGCTCGCGGCGCTGACATGCCCGAGCTGCATGCCGCGCTGCGTGAGTGGTGTGCCCGCCGAAGTGAGGCCCGCGCGCCCGTTCTCGAGGAGCGGGCTGCGCGTGAGGCACAGCTCATCAAAATCGGCTTCAAACAACGTGCCGAGCAGGTCAGCGGTTCACCTTGTGAAGCGCTGAGCCTTTGTGGATCGCAATATGATCGGTCTTGTCGCTCTGGATTTCGTACTGGGGATCTTGCTCGCTGGCGTGGTGCGTGTATCCCTTGTAGTCGGTGTCGCTGGTATGCACCTTGATGATCGTGCCGCTGACGCGCCCGGCCTCGGAATTCCAGGACACGTGGTCGCCGACCTTGAATTTTCCGCTCATGGCGCCGGGACGGTCTTTCGGCCGAGCAGTAGCTCCCGCAACACCACCGCGTCGTTATGCGCCTCGTCGCGGGCGGAATACACCAGCGTCACGGTGCCCTTGCGCGCCAGGGCACGCAACTGATCCAGAAGGCCGGGATGCTGGCGGATTTCCTCCGTATAGCGGCGGCGAAATTCCGGCCATCGTGCGGGATCGTGGCCGAACCACTTCCTCAGCGCCGTGCTGGGTGCGAGCTCCTTGGCCCATTGATCGAGCTCTGCATCCGCTTTGCGCACTCCGCGCGGCCACAGGCGATCGATGAGGACACGCGTGCCATCGTTGCGAGCGGGCTTCTCGTACGCCCGCTTCAGCCTGACGTTTGCAACCGGCACCGTAGTCTTACGCGCCATGGTGTGCTGCGTGCAGTATCGGCCGATGTGACGTGGCGATGCGCCGCTCGAATTCGACCTCGGCGCGCAGCCCCGCCAGATCCCGATGGATCACGGCAACCGCCAGCTCCTTGCCGTCGCGGCTATAGGTGATCGAGCAGTCGCGCGCCTCGAGATCGCCGTCGACGCGCGCCCTGTCCCAGCGCTCGGCGTGGCCGACGTAGGCGAGTCCGAAGTCGTACTGCTCGGTCCAGAAAAACGGCACCGCCTCGAAGCGCTCGCGCCGGCCGAGCATGTTGCGCGCCGCGGTCTGCCCCTGGCGCTCGGCGAGCACCCAGTGCTCGACGCGGATGCGCTCGCCGGTGAGCGGATCGGGCCAGCGCGCGATGTCGCCTGCGGCGAAGATGCCCGGGACGCTGGTTTCGAGGAACTCGTTCACCGCCACGCCGCGGTCCATGGCGAGCCCGGCCTGCTCGGCCAGCGTAACGGCGGGGCGCACGCCCACGCCGATGACGACGAGTTCGGCTTGAAGTGTCTGGCCGTTTTGCAGCGTGACGTCCTGCGCGCCGATCCTCGTCGCGGTGGTGCCGAAGTGGAAAGTCACGCCGTGCTGCTCGTGCAGCCTGCGGATGAAATCGCCCACCTCGGCGCCCAGAACTTTCTCCATCGGGCGTTTCTCCGGGCCGACCACGTGGACTTCGACATTGCGCGCGCGCAGCGACGAGGCCACTTCCAGACCGATGAAGCTCGCGCCGATCACCACCGCGCGCTTCGCCACCAGGGCCTTTGCGACGAGCGCGCGGCTGTCTGCGAAGGTGCGCAGGTAATGCACGTGCGGCAACTCTGCGCCGGGCAGCGGGAGACGCGCAGGTTCCGCACCGGTGGCGAGAAGCAGCCTGTCGTAGGCAATCCGGCCGCCGTCCGCGAGCTGCACCTGCCGGCCGGCCGTATCGATCGACGCGACGCGCGCGTTCAGCTTCAGATCGATTCCTTGCTCCTTGTAGAACTCCGCCGAACGCAACGGCACCCATTCTTCCGGCGCCGTGCCCGCGAGGTAGCCTTTCGACAGGTTCGGCCGGTCGCACGGCGGCGACTCGTCGGCGCTCAGCACGGTGAGTCGGCCTTCGTAGCCTTCCCGCCGCAGCATCTCGGCCGCAGCGTTGCCAGCGGCGCCGCCGCCGATGATGACGAAGGACTTGCTCGGCCCGGTGGCCTGCGTGCGTGGCGGCTTGCTTTCGATCTTGCCGCGAACATAGGCGCGGCCGTTCTGCTGCTCGACGCGCCAGCAGGAAACCGGATTCAACGCCGGCGCGCGCAGCGCTTCGCCGCTGCGCAGGCTGAAGCAGGCATGGTGCCAAGGGCAGCGCACCGTGTCGTCCACCAGTAATCCCTGCTCGAGCGGACCGCCGTAATGGGTGCAGACGGCGCCGATCGCGAACAATTCGCTGCCGCGGCGCGCGAGAAGCACCGGCTCGCCCTGCGCGTGTCCGAGCAGCATCGCGCCGTCGGCAATGGCCGCAAGGGCTACGCCCTCGGCGAAATCTGGCCCGTTGAGTTTCGTTGTTTCGTCGCTCATTGATGTTTCCTTCAGTTCAGGTTGTACAAGTTTCACGCGGCTTCGATCGCCACGCGATAGTCGACGCCTTGCCAGCGATCCGTGGCCGGCCAGTAGAGCGTAAGAACGACCTCACGGCCTGCCTCGAGCTCGGCGGTGTCGAGGTCGGCGAAGTGGATACCCAACCCGCTGTCCAGCGTCTGGGTATCGTGGGTCGTGCTCCATCCGTTGCTGCTCCAGTGAACCGTCGCAGCCGCCGGCAGCTCGACCCGCAGCACGCTGCCGCTGGTCACGGCGCGCGATTTTTGATTGAAGCGCCAGACGCAGTGGCGCGAGCGCACGCCTTCGACCTGGTAGCGCTGGCGCGTCTGCGGCGGCATGTCGAATACGCGGCCGTCCGCGAGGGAGCGCAGCAGCTTGACGTGCTCGGCATGTGCCCACGCCAGCGGCATTGCCGAGCCGGAGGGCCGGCCTCGGAACAGCTCACGCTCGGGGATGTCGCCGGCATCCCAGACTTGCTCAGGCAGCAGATGGCCGTCGCTCGCGAAGCCCTCGAGTGCCGCGAGCATGCGTTGCGCAGCTGCCCGATCGCCGGCAGCGAGTTCGTAATGCGCACGCTCGCCGGTGAGCAGCGGCCATGGTCGGCCGATACCGGTGCCATCGAATGCGCTGCCATCTTCCTTCTCGCCATAGCCGTCGCCGTTGTAGCGGCGCCAGCAGGGACCGGCGGGCAAGTCGGCCTTGAGCAGTGCGTCGATCGCGCGCACCGTGTTCAGAATGCGCGGATCGTCGGGCGCGCGCAGCCCGAAGCGCACGAGGGCGAGCGCATCGGGGCTCAGCATCAACGAAGCCCGCAAATCGCTGCTGCCGGGCGGACGGTTCTTGATCGGCACGAAGCCATCGACGGGCGAGGCGGCGTCGGCGGTGTCGGGGGAGGCGATGCGAACGTAGTAGCCCTCTATACCGAGCTTCTTCGCGAGGGGCGTGCCGGCCGCATAGATCCAGTGCTCGATCAGGCTATTCCAGATATCCGCGGTCTCGCGCAAATAGGCTGCCTGCCCCGGCGCGGCGAATTCGTCGGCGAGATCGGCAGCCACGAGGAGCGCGGCGATCTCGACGGCGAGGGTGAAGGGCGAATAGCCGCCGTCCTCTTCCCACCGATCCTGCCCGGTCACCGGCCCGTTCTGGACGATGTACTGCGCCGCCCGCTTCACCATCGGCCACAGTGCGGGCAGCTCGGCCGCCGGAATCGCGCCCTCGCGGCGCGCGAGGTCGACGAGCAGGATGGGAAAGGCGCACTCGTCCATCTGCACGCCGTTCCAGAACGCCGTGCCGTCGAGCCAGCAGTTCTGCGGCCAATGGCCGTCCGCCTCCTGGATGTTCTGCAGGTAATGCAGGATCTGCCGCGCTTCGGCTTTCGCTCCGGCAGCGAGCATGCCGCCGGCGATCTCCACGAGGTCGCGGGGCCAGACGAGATGGTAGCCGCCGAGGTCCTCGTCGCCTTTGGAGAACCCCCAGGGGACCGACAGGCTGGCGATGTAGCCGCCGGCGAAGGACCGCGCCTCGTGCGTGCGCAGCACGGCGGTGCTAACGCGATACGTATTCGCGCGGCCCGGCGGCAATTCCGCGTCGAGCGGGAGCAGCGAGCCCTGCCAGGCGTGCCAGCCGGCGACGTACGCGGCCAGCGCTTCCTCGACGCCGTCGTTCAGGCTCGTCCGCACGCGGAGCGCCGCTTCCGCGGCGCTCTGTCCGAATCCGAGCGCCAGGATGAAGCGCCCGCCGCAGGCGACGAGATCGATCTCACCGGTCAGCGCCACGTTGCCGCCGCGTGCCTCGTCGTAGCGCCAGCGCAGCTCGAAATGCCGCGAAAGATCCTGCCAGCCGTCCGAGACGCCGACGAAACCGGCCGAGCGCGCGAGGAACGGCGCCGAGCAGCCGACGGCGAGGGCCGTGCCACTTCCTTCAGCAAACAGCATTGGCATTCCCTTGTAGTCGTCGATCCACGCGGTATTGCCGGCACCCCGGTTCACCAGATGGGGTGCGAGGAGCGCGTAAAGGCGATAGCCGGCCATGGGGCCGGCGAGCGCATGAAAATTGACTTGCTGCAGAAGAACGTCGCGCCGCGGATCGGTGAGCACCTGTTTTTCCAAGCGATAGCGCCCCTCGTCGCAGATGCTGACCACTGCGAAGGCTGGCACGCCGTCCGCGAGTGGCCGCAGCGTGTTTTGGGCATTGCGCTTTTCCTCGGAGAAGAAGCTTCTTGCGTCGGTGACTATGAACCCGAAATCGCGCGTGCAAGCGTGATCGATCCGCGGGTAGTAGATTTCGTTCAGGATGCCGTGACTGAGCGTGAACCAGACCCGGCTCGGCGCCGTGAGTGCAGTACCAACCCCACTTTTCGCGCTGGAAGTCCACCGCGCCTCAATGCCGGGCGCTCCGGGCGCGGGCGTTTCAGCCAACGCGGATCCCGTTCAACAGATCCCAGGTGTGGCGGGCGATCTGCGCCTCCTCGTCGGCGGGCAGCACGCGAACCGGGCACGGCAGCCAGGAAAGGCCGTCGCAGATCGCCGCGCGTACGGCTGCGTCGCCCTCGCCAATTCCGCCGGTGAACACGAGCAGATCGAGGCCCTCGAGAGCGGCCGCCATCGCCGCGACCTGCTTGCGGACCGAGTAGCAGAACATTTCAATGGCAAGCTGCGCAGCGTCCTTCGACCAGGCGGCTTCATGCAGACGGCGCATGTCCGCGTCGATGCCGGAAATCCCGAGCAGTCCGCAACGGCGATTCACGAGGTCTTCGAGCTGCGCCGCATCCAGTTTCTTCTCGCGCAACAGGTAGACGATGATTCCCGGGTCGAGATCGCCGCAGCGCGTCCCCATGATCACTCCGCCGCTCGGGGTCAGGCTCATGCTGGTGTCGATCGATCGGCCGTTCTTGACCGCGGTGATGCTGGCGCCGCTTCCAAGATGCGCGATGACCAGCCGGCCCGGCAGGGCGGCGCCGAGCTGGCGAACGATCGATTCGCACGACAGGCCGTGAAACCCGTAGCGTTCGATGCCTTGCGCCTGGAGATCCCGCGGGATCGGCAGGGTGCGCGCAACGTCCGGCAATCCGGCGTGAAACGCCGTATCGAGACAGGCGACCTGAGGCTGCCGCCCGAATTGATCCTGCGCGGCACGAATGACCGACAAGGCCGCCGGTGCGTGCAGTGGCGCGAAGGCGGCGGCGGCCTCGAGCTCGCGCAGCATCGCTTCGTCGAGCACGCAGTGGCGGCGCAGCCGCGCGCCGCCGTGCACGACGCGGTGTCCGATCGCGGCCGGCGCAGGCAGCTTGCGCTCGGAAAGCAGCTGCGCCACGCGCGACACCGCGTCCCGCGCATGGAGCTCGCCCTCGAGCTCTACGGCAAGGAGCGCTTCCACCGACGAAGCGCCGACGCTATAGAGGGCAAATTTCAGCGACGAGGAGCCGCTATTCAGCGCAAGGACCGGCGAGGCGCCTAGCGTGTCCAGCGCCACTCCCGCACCTCGGGCAGGTCTTCGCCGTGCTCGCTTACATAGAGCTTGTGGCGCTCCATGGTGCTCCAGTAGCGATCGGTCGCTTCCTGCACCCGCGGCTCGAGCCGCGGGATGCGGCCGATGGCGTCGAGCGCGAGCCGGTAGCGGTCGAGGTTGTTCAGCACGACCATGTCGAAGGGCGTGGTCGTAGTGCCTTCCTCCTTATATCCGCGCACATGGAAGTTGTCGTGATTGCGCCGGCGATAGGTCAGGGTATGAATCATGCGCGGATAGCCGTGGAAGGCGAAAATCACCGGCTTGTCGCGTGTGAACAGCCGATCGAAATCCTGGTCCTCGAGCCCGTGCGGATGCTCGCTCTGGGGCTGCAGCGCCATCAGGTCCACCACGTTCACCACGCGGATGCGGATGTCCGGAACGTATTCGCGCAGCAGGGTCACGGCGGCGAGCGTCTCGAGCGTCGGCACGTCTCCCGCGCAAGCCATCACCACATCGGGATCGCCCGCCTCGTTGCTCGCCCACTGCCAGATGCCGGCGCCGGCCGCGCAATGGCGCACGGCCGAATCGATGTCCAGCCACTGCCACTGGGGCTGCTTGCCGGCAATGATCAGGTTGACGTAATTGCGGCTGCGCAGGCAATGATCGGCGACCGACAGCAGGCAGTTGGCGTCTGGCGGCAGATAGATGCGCACGACGTCCGCCTTCTTGCTGGCGATGTGATCGATGAAGCCGGGATCCTGGTGCGAGAAACCGTTATGGTCCTGGCGCCAGACATGCGAGGTCAGGAGGTAGTTCAGGGACGCGATCGGCGCGCGCCACGGGATCTTGCGGGTGGTCTTCAGCCATTTCGCATGCTGGTTGAACATCGAGTCGATGATGTGGATGAACGCCTCGTAGCAAGAGAAGAAGCCGTGGCGTCCGGTCAGCAGATAGCCTTCGAGCCAGCCCTCGCACAGGTTCTCGCTCAGCACTTCCATCACGCGGCCCTCGGCGCTGAGGTCGATGTCCACCTCCTCGACGCGCGCCATCCATGTCTTGGCGCTGGCTTCATAGATCGCGTCGAGCCGGTTCGAGGCGGTCTCGTCCGGGCCGAATACGCGAAAATTGCGGCGGTCGAGATTCAGCTTCATGACGTCGCGCAGGAATTCTCCGAGGATGCGCGTGGACTCGGTTTCTACGCCGCCGGGCGCGGAAATCTGCACCGCATAGTCGCGGAACGGCGGCATCGCCAGGGGCACTAGCAGCTCTCCGCCGTTGGCGTGCGGATTGGCGCCCATGCGGCGATGACCCGTTGGCGCGAGCGCCGCGTACTCCTCCAGGAATTTGCCGTCCTCGTCGAAGAGCTGCTGCGGCCGGTAGCTTTTCATCCAGTCCTCGAGCTGCTTGAGGTGCTCGGGGTTGCTGAGCTGCGCGATCGGCACCTGGTGCGCGCGCCAGGTGCCCTCGACCGGCTCGCCGTCCACGAATCTGGGACCGGTCCAGCCTTTGGGCGTGACAAACACGATCACCGGCCAACGCGGACGCTTGCCGCCGGCGAGGTCCGGGGTGGCACGCGCGGCGGCCTGGATACCTCTAATCTCGGCGAGCACCGCATCGAGCGTTGCGGCGAGGAGCTGATGCACCAGCGCCGGATCGTCGCCTTCCACGAAATACGGCTCGTGGCCGTAGCCGCGCAGCAGGTCGCGCAGCTCTTCGCGGCTGATGCGGGCGAGCACGGTTGGGTTGGCGATCTTGAAGCCGTTGAGATGCAGGATCGGCAGAACCGCGCCGTCCCGCGCGGGATTGAGAAACTTGTTCGAGTGCCAGCTCGCCGCGAGCGTCCCGGTTTCGGCTTCACCGTCGCCGATCACGCAGGCGACGATGAGATCCGGGTTGTCGAATGCGGCGCCATAGGCGTGAGCGAGCGAATAGCCGAGCTCGCCCCCTTCATGGATCGATCCCGGGACTTCCGCCGCCACGTGGCTCGGCACGCCGTAGGGCCAGGAGAACTGCCGAAAGAGGCGCTGCAGTCCGTTGCGGTTGCGCTCGATGTCCGGATAGCGCTCGGTGTAGGACCCTTCGAGGTAAGTGTGCGCCACCAGCCCGGGCCCGCCATGCCCGGGGCCGATGATGTAGATCATGTTGAGGTCGTTCGCCTTGATGAGACGATTGAGGTGCACATAGATGAAGTTCAGTCCCGCGGTAGTGCCCCAGTGCCCGAGCAGGCGCGGCTTGATGTGCTCGAGCCGCAGCGGCTCTTCGAGCAGCGGGTTGTCTTGCAGGTAGATCTGCCCGACGGTGAGGTAATTCGCGGCTCGCCAATAGGCGTCCATCTTCTTCAGCAGATCGGGCGCGAGCGGACCGGGTGTCATTCGCCGAGCTCCTCGACAATTCGGGAGACGATCTGCGCCGGCCGCGCGTCGATGGTGACGGTGATCGGCCGTTCGTCTTCCCCGGGCTCCTCGAGCGTCTCGAACTGGCTGTGCAGGAGCGTGGCCGGCATGAAATGCCCGTGGCGCGCCGTGATGCGCCGGGCGATGAGCGCTTCATCCCCTTTCAGATAAACGAGGCGCACATCGCGCCGCTCGCCGATCAGCACGTCCCGGTAGCTGCGCTTCAACGCCGAGCAGGCGACCACGCCATGGCGGCCCTCGCGCCGCTTCTCGTCGATCCACGCGGCGATCGCCCGCAGCCATGGCCAGCGATCTTCGTCCGTCAGCGCAATCCCGCGATGCATCTTCTCGACATTGGCCTCGGGATGGAGCCAGTCGCCGTCTTCGAACTCCCAGTTCAGCCGCCCGGCGAGGAGCGCCGCGACCGTGGTCTTGCCGCTGCCCGAGACGCCCATGACGACGATTGCCGAAGTCATTGGCCTGCCGCCGCGCGATCGACGAACCAGTGGAGGTTTCCCGCCGGGCGCAGCCGGCCGGCCGGGATGCCCCGATCGCCGGCGCGCGCGCGCCGTAGCGCTTCTCTCTTCGCGCCACCGGTGACCAGGAATGCGCTCTCCCGGCTGCTCTGTAGCGCCGGATAGGTGAGCGTGATGCGCGCTTGCGCCTTTACACCATGGACCGCTACCACCCAGCGCCGCTCCTCCTCGAGCGCCGCGTGGCCTGGGAACAGCGAAGCGGTGTGGCCGTCGTCGCCGATGCCGAGGAGCATCACGTCGAAGAGCGGCCGTTGCGGCAGGAGCATTTCGGCGCCATAGAAGCGCTTCAGCGTTGCCTCGTAGGCCGATGCGGCTTCCTTCGGCGAGATGCGTTCGGTCGGGATCGCATGAACGTTCGCTCCGGGGACGGGCGCTCGCGACAGCAGTGCCTCGCGCGCCATGCGGTAATTGCTGTCCGGATGATCCGGCGGTACGAAGCGCTCGTCGCCCCAGAACCAGTGCACGCGGTTCCAGGGAAGAGGCGCTTCGGCAAGCAGCTCGTAGAACCGGCGCGGGGTAGATCCGCCCGAGAGTGATATCGCGAACTTGCCGGCCGAGCGCAGCGCGAGCTCGCAAAGCCATTGCGCGGCATGGCGGGCAAATGCCTCGGCATCTTCGAATACGCGTGTCTCGATCACGGTGCAGCTCGCATTTCCCGTGGGGCGCTACGCCGGATGGCGGCGATGGCCGCCGCATAGTCAGTGGATCCGAAGATCGCCGAGCCGGCGATGATGGCATCGGCGCCGGCCGCGACCGCGCGAGCGGCGTTGTGCGCATCTTGGCCGCCATCCACGGCGATCCGAGGTTCGAGTCTGCGCGCTTCGCACAGCCGCCGCAGCGTTTCGATTTTCGGAAGCACCTCGGGCAGGAATTTCTGGCCGCCGAATCCGGGATTGACCGTCATGACGAGGACCACGTCGCAGAGGTGCAGCACGCCCTCGACGAACGATACCGGGCTCCCCGGATCGAGCACCGCGCCCGCCTTTTTGCCGAGCTCCCGGATGCGGGAAAGAACTCGGTGCAGGTGAATGGTGGAAGAAGGCTCCGACTGCACGAGCAGGTGGTCGGCTCCAGCCTGCGCGAAGGCCTCCAGGTAACGCTCGGGCTCGACGATCATGAGGTGCACGTTGAGCGGCTTCGTGGTGCAGCGGCGCACTGCTTCGACGATCGGCATCCCGAAGGAGATGTTCGGCACGAAGCGGCCGTCCATCACGTCGATGTGGATCCAGTCGGCGCCCGCGCGGTCCACCGCGCGCACTTCCTCGCCGAGCCGGCTGAGGTCCGCCGAAAGAATGGACGGCGCGACTACGAGCGAGCTCATTGGACTTCCAGCGGAGCGAGCACGAAGCGCTCCATCGCCCTTGCGAAACCTTCGTCGTTATAGGAGTCGGTAACGCAGTCGGCCTGCGCCTGGACTTCCGCGCTGGCGTTGCCCATCGCGATGCTGAGACCGCTCCTGGCGAACATCAGCACATCGTTCGGCATGTCGCCGATGGTGGCGATCTCGTCGGCCGGGACGGCGAGCAGGCGCGAGAGCGTGGCGATCACCGTGCCCTTGTTCGCGGCCGGGTGAGTGACGTCCAGATAGTACGGCTGGGAGCGCGCCGCCGAAGCGGCCTCGCCGAGCGCCGTCTGCGCATCCTTTTCGCAGCGCGCGACGAGCGCATGATCGTCGCTCACGCCGACGATCTTGGAAGCGTGCTCGAGCGCGGCCGCGAGGTCGTGGACCACCGTCGGCGGGAATTTGACGGTCCACTGCTCGCGCGCAACATGCGCAGCTTTGGGATCGCGCACCAGCCAGTTCTGAGCGCTGTAGACCCAGAGGTCCATGCGGTGGCCGAGGATCACTTCCACGGCGCGCCGCGCGACTTCGGCAGGAAGCAGGTGCTCTTCGATCACCGCCATGTCGGGGTGCACGAAGGCGCCGCCGTTGAAGCCGGCGATAGGGGTCTCGAGGGCGAGTGGCTCGACGAGCATCGCCATGCCGCGCGGCGGCCGGCCGCTCGTGATCGCAAACCCAATGCCGGCCGCGTGCAGCGCTCTCACCGCCTGCCGCGCGCGCGGCGTAAGCACCTTGTCCTCGGTGACCAGCGTGCCGTCGACATCCGCAACCACGAGCGAAATTCTCTTCATGCTTGCTGGAGGACGAACTGGTCCACGGCCTGCGCGAATCCGTCCTGCCCATTGCTCGCCGTGACGAAGCGCGCGGCGCGGCGCACCTCGGGGAACCCGTTGCCCATGGCGACGCTCATGCCCGCGCGCTCGAACATGGCGATGTCGTTCATGCCGTCGCCGATGACGGCGATGCGCTCCTCGCGCAGCGCGAGGAGCTTCGCCAGCGCGGAGAACGCCACGCCCTTGTTCGCAAGCGGGTGGGTGAAATCCAGGTAATAGGGCTGCGAGCGCGCGACGGCCGCCTCGTCCTTGAAGGCTGCACGCGCGTCAATCTCCAGGCGGCGCAGCAGCTCGAAGTCTTCGCTCACGCCCACCACTTTTCCTACGTGCTCGGTATCGGCGAAGTCGGCAACAACGCGAGGCGCGAACCTTACCGTGCGCTCTTCGCGCGGTACGTAAGCGCCGTTGGCATCGCGTACGCGCCACTCGTCCGCGGTAAAGAGCCAGACGTCGGCGCAGCGGCCATGCAGGAAGTCGATCGCCCGCCGCGCTACGGGCGGCAGCAGGAAATGCGGCTCGCCCGTGACGACGAGCTCGGGCGTGACGAGCAGGCCGCCGTTGAAGGCGGCGAGCGGCGCGTTGAGCCGGAGCGGCTCGATCAGCATGCGCAGGCCGCGCGGCGGGCGGCTGCTGATGATGGTGAACGCGATGCCGGCGTCGCGCAGCCGGGCAACGGCGGTGCAGGTTCGCTCGGTGAGGCGCTTGTCATCGGTGACGAGAGTGCCGTCGACGTCCGAGATCAAGGCCGAGATCGTCGCCGGCCGCGGCCGGCTACGGACGCTCACGCTTATCGACTCGCCGGCAGCGCCTGCGCGACCGCACGCTTCAGCGCGGCGAGACCCGCCGCGACATCCGCCCCGAGATGCACGCGCAGCACCCGCCTGCCGCGCTCGGCCAGCACCTCCAAATCGCCGCGCGCCTGGGCCGACTTCACCAGGCCGAAGCTGTATTTCTGTCCCGGCACCGCGAGATCGGCGGCATCGTCACAGGTGAGCTGCAGGAACGCGCCACTGTTCGGTCCGCCTTTGTACGCTTGCCCCGTCGAATGCAGGAAGCGCGGTCCGAAGCCAAGGCAGGTCGCCACGTGCCTGCTGTCGCGAATCATGCGGCGGATTTCCGTCAAGGCGTCGCGATGCCGGGCGTTGCGCTCGACGTACGCGAGCAGCGCAAAGTAATCGCCGGCCCACAGGCTTTCGAAGTGCGCTGCGAGAGCTTCGACGAGCTTGCCGTCATCGATTGCGAGGGCCTTGCCTTCGTGGCCTTCCGGCGGCAGCTTGCCGGTCTTTTCGTAGGCGGAGGTGAGCTGGCGCGTTTTGAGCTTACTCGCCTCGACATCCGGCTGGTCGAACGGATTGATCTCCAGGATCGCGCCGGCAACCGCGGTCGCGATTTCCCAGCGGAAGAATTCCTGGCCGATGTTGTAGCGCTCGCCGACCACGATGCGCACCACGGGATGCCCCGCGCGTTCCAGCGCGATGATCGCTTCATCCTGCTTCGCATCGGCTTCGCCCGCCAGCCGCAGGTAGGCGAACAAGCGGTCCCGCCCGTATACGTCCGGCGTCCCCAAGGGCTCGGCATCGACCGGAATCAGCCCCCGGCCGAGCTTGCCGGTCGACTCCGCGACGAGCTGCTCGAGCCAGGCGCCGAAGCCGGCGATACCGGGGGAGGTGAGGACAGTGAGCTTGTCCCGCCCGGACTTTGCGAGAACGCCCATGACGGTGCCGAGCACCACGCCGGGGTTTTCCGAGGGCGGCACATTCTCGCCGCAGGAGCGCACCATGCGCTGCGCCGCGCTAAGCAGCCTGCCGATGTCGACGCCCATCGCCGCGGCCGGAACCATGCCGAAATCGGAAAGCACCGAATAACGGCCGCCGATGCTCGGCTCACCGTACGCGATATGGCGGAAGCGTTTACGCTCGGCGAGCTTCTCCAGGGACGATCCCGGATCGGTTACGGCGATGAAGCGCGCGCCCGCCCGATCCGAGCCGAGCAGCGCCGTGACACGCTGATCGAAATACTGCTCGAGGATGTTCGGCTCGAGCGTGCTGCCGGATTTGCTCGAGACGATGAACAGTGTCCGGGCGAGGTCGATGCTTTTTTCGACGCTGCGGATCTGTGCCGGATCGGTCGAATCGAGCACTCGCAGCTCGGGGCCCTGCTGCTCGCGGCCGAATGTTTCCGCAAGCACTTCCGGGCCGAGGCTCGAGCCTCCCATGCCGAGAAGCACGAGGTGCGAGACGCTCTCGCCGCGGATGTCGTCGCTGATCGCCTCGAGCGCGGCGATGCGCTCGCGCTGCTTCTCGACGATGCCGAGCCAGCCTAGCCAACTCGCTTCGTCTTTGCCGGTCCAGAGGCCTGCGTCGCCCGCCCACAGGCGGCGCACGGCGCCTTCATGCCGCCAGGACTCGAGCGAGTCGGCTATGGGCTTCTCAAGCGCTGCGGGAAGCCTGATGTCCTGGCGATCGAGCTTATCGCCGAGAAGCGCCGCGCGTTTGCGGGCGAGCGCACCCAGCAGCTTGTCGAAAGCGTCGTTGAACGTCTGCACGCCGTCCTCGGTCAGCTTCGCGGTCAGCGCGTCGATCGAGATGCCCTGCCGATCGAGCGCCGCCATGAGCTGCTCGGCATCGTCGATGCGCCGCTCGAGGCTGAGCTCCACCCGACCGTGGTCGCGGAACGCGTCCATCGTCGCGGGCGGCATCGTGTTGACGGTATCGGGCGCGATCAGCTCCTCCACATAGAGCACATCGCTGTAGGCCGGATTCTTCGTGCCGGTGCTCGCCCAGAGCAGTCGCTGGACGCGGGCGCCTTTGGCGCGCAGCTTCTCCCAGCGCGCGCCGGCGAAGAGACGCTTGTAGCGCTGGTAGGCGAGCTTGGCATTGGCCACCGCCACCTTGCCGCGCAGGCGGGAAAGCGCTTCGCGCTCGCCCGCATCCGGGTTCCCACGCAGCCGCTGCTCGACGATCTTGTCCACTGCGACGTCGATGCGGCTGACGAAAAAGCTGGCGACGCTCGTGATTTTGCGCGGGTCGCCACCGCGTGCGACAAACTCTTCAAGACCGGCGAGATACGCCTCGACAACCTCTTCGTAAACCTGCTGCGAGAAGAGCAGCGTGATGTTGACCTTGATGCCTTCGGCGGTGAGCCGGCGTATCGCGGGCAAGCCCGCCTGCGTGGCCGGCACCTTGATCATCACGTTGTCGCGCGCCACGGCCTGCGATAGGCGCCGCGCTTCGGTCACCGTTCCCTCGGTGTCGTTCGCGAGGTACGGCGAAACTTCCAGGCTGACGTAGCCGTCCTGACTGTGCGTGGCGTCGTAAACCGGACGCAGTACGTCCGCCGCATGCCGAATGTCTTCGAGCGCGAGCCGCTCGTAGAGCGCCATGACGCCGACATCGGCTTGCTGCTCCGCTTCCTGCAGCGCCGCGTCATAGTCGGCGCTGCCGGCGATCGCCTTCTCGAAAATCGTGGGATTGGAAGTGACGCCTGCAAGGCGATCGTGCTCGACCAGCCGCCTCAAGCCGCCTTCGGCGATGAAGCGCCGCGAGAGAAAGTCGAGCCATACGGCCTGACCGCATTCGTGCAGCGACTCGAGCGGGTTGGCATCGGGCTTCCTTTGGCGTTCGGTTTTCATCGGAGTTTCCTTTGGGTGAGGGCGATCTGCTCTTTCGCCGCCGCGAGCACGTGCTCGGGCACGAAGCCGAACTTCGCGAGCAGATCCTTGAGCGGCGCGGAGGAGCCGAACGTGTGCATGCCGATCACGGCGCCGGTGGCGCCGGCATAGCGATCCCAGCCGATCACCGAGCCCATCTCTACGCATACGCGCGCGCGGACCTCGGGCGGCAGTACCTGATCGCGATAGGCCCGATCCTGCTGCTCGAAGAGCTCCCAGGACGGCAGGCTGACGACCCGCGCCGCAGTGCCTTCCTGCTTGAGCTTCTCGAATGCGTCGAGACACAACGCGACCTCGCTGCCTGTTCCTATAAGGATGACGGCTGGCGCCGTCTCCTCGGCGCCGGCAAGGATGTAGCCGCCGCGGCTTACGCCGGCCGCGCTTGCATAGCGCGCGCGGTCGAAAGTGGGAAGCGTTTGGCGGCTCAGCACCAGACATGCAGGTTGGTGCTTGAGACGCATGATGGTGCGCCACGCTTCGGTCACTTCGTTGGCATCGGCGGGGCGCAGCGTGATCAGGCCAGGGATCGAGCGCAGCGCGATGAGTTGTTCCACGGGCTGGTGCGTTGGCCCGTCCTCGCCTACGCCGACCGAGTCATGCGTGAACACGTAGATGACCGGCAGCTCCATCAGAGCGGCGAGGCGCATCGGCGGCTTCATGTAGTCGGAGAAGATGAGGAAGCCCGAGCCGAAGGCGCGAATTTTGGAAAGCGCGAGACCGTTCAGGATCGCGCCCATAGCGTGCTCGCGCACGCCGAAGTGCAGGTTGCGGCCGCCGGGATTTCCCGCTTCCAGGTCGCCGGCGTCCTCGGCGGTGAGATGCGTCTTGGTGGAGGGAGAGAGATCCGCCGAGCCGCCGATGAGCCAGGGATGTTTGCGGGCGATCGCGTTCAGCAGCTTGGCCGAGGAATCGCGGCTCGCCAGCCCCTTTGCATCCGCGGCAAAGACCGGCAGGGCGGCGTCCCAGCCTTCGGGCAGCTCGCGCTGCTGCATCTGCTCGAGCGCGCCTGCAAGCTCCGGGTACCTTGTGCGGTAGGACGCGAAGAGCGCGGACCAGGCCTGTCGAAGGCGCAGACCGCGCGCGCCGAGGCCGGCGCGGAAATGCTCGCGCACACCGTCGGGCACTAGGAACTGCGCGTCCTCGGGCCAGCCATAGCTGCGCTTGGCAAGGCGGATCTCTTCCTCGCCGAGCGGCTCGCCATGCGCGGCGCTCGTATCGTGCTTGTGCGGGGCGCCGTAGCCGATGTGGCTGTCCACGACGATGAGGGTCGGCACGTCGCCCGTCTCGCGAAAAGCCTCGATGGCATGCGCCAGCGCGTCAGTATCGTTGGCGTCGCCGACCCTCTGGACGTTCCATCCGTAGGCGAGGAAGCGTGCAGCGACGTCATCGCTGAAGGCGAGGTCCGTATGGCCTTCGATCGTCACGCGGTTGTTGTCGTAGATCCAGCAAAGATTGCCAAGCATCAGGTGACCGGCGAGCGATGCCGCTTCACTCGACACGCCTTCCATCATGTCACCGTCGCTGCACAGCACGTACACGTCGTAGTCGAAAAGCGCGAAAGACGGCCGATTGAAGTGCTGCGCGAGCCAGCGTGCGCCGATAGCCATGCCGACGCTCGTGGCGCATCCCTGGCCAAGCGGTCCGCTGGTCGTCTCCACGCCCGAGGTCAGGTGATATTCCGGGTGCCCGGGACACTTGCTGCCGAGCTGCCTGAAGCGCTTGATGTCCTCGAGCGAGACGGCGGGCTCGCCAAGGCGCTCGTACTTCGCGTCGACCGCCTTGACACCTGCCAGATGCAGACTCGCATAGAGGAGCATGGAGGCATGCCCGTTGGAGAGCACGAACCGGTCGCGGTTCGGCCAGATCGGGTCTTCGGGGTCGAAGCGCAGAAAACGCTGCCACAAGGTGTAGATCACCGGTGCGAGTGCCATCGGCGTGCCGGGATGGCCGGACTTCGCCTGCTGCACGGCATCCATCGAGAGGGTGCGGATCGTGTCGATGCAAAGCTGGTCGATCGAGCGAGTGAGTTCAGGTTTCATGCGGAAATCGAGGCGACTGCGCCGGCACGCTCGCCTCCCGCGGTGGAGAGCCGCGACCGGCGCGCCGAGTCAGACAGCAGCCGTGCGGTGTTCACGAGCGCGACGTGGGTAAGCGCCTGCGGGAAATTGCCGAGCATGCGCCGTGTGAGCGGGTCGTATTCCTCAGGAAGCAGGCCGACTTCGTTGCTTAGCGAAAGCAGCCGCTCAAAAAGTGCCTCCGCATCTTCCTGGCGGCCGAGCAGCGCGAAGTTGTCGGCAAGCCAGAACGAGCAGGGCAAGAACGTCCCCTCGCCGGGCGGAAGGCCATCCACGCGGCTGGCGGCCGAGTAACGCCGCACCAGGCCATCGACCAGCAGCTCGCGCTCGATAGCCTCAACCGTGCCGTGTACCCGCGGATCGTCGGCCGGCAGGAAACCAACGAGCGGCATCAGAAGCAGGCTCGCATCAAGCTCAGCCGAGCCATACGACTGCACGAAGGCGTTGCGCCGCGCGTCGAAGCCCTTTTCGCAGACCTGCGCGTGGATCGTGTTACGCACCTGGTGCCAATGCTCGACCGGACCGTCGAGCCCGAACTTCTCGACCGCTTTCACCGCCCGGTCGAACGCGACCCAGGCCATCACCTTGGAATGCGTGAAGTGCCGCTTCGGCCCCCGGACTTCCCAGATGCCTTCATCGGGTTTTTGCCAGTTCAGTTCCAGGAAGCCAAGCAGCGCTCGTTCGATCCGCCAGGCATGCGCTTCGGGCGGCAGTCCCGCGCAGCGCGCGAGATGCAGCGTGTCCACGACCTCGCCGTAGACGTCGAGCTGGAACTGCTTCGCGGCGGCGTTTCCGATCCGAACGGGCGCCGCGCCCTGATAGCCCGGCAGCCAGTCGAGTGCCACTTCGTCGACGCGCCGTTTTCCAGTCAGGCTGTAGAGGATCTGCAAGTCGCCGGGCGCTCCGGCGGCGGCACGCAGCAGCCACTCCCGCCAGGCCGCCGCCTCGTCACGGTAGCCGGCGGCGAGAAAAGCGTTGAGCGTAAACGTGGCGTCGCGCAGCCAGCAAAACCGGTAGTCCCAGTTGCGCACGCCCCCGGGTTGCTCCGGCAAAGAAGTGGTGGGCGCGGCGACGATCCCTCCGGTGGGCATGAAGGTCAGCGCCTTCAGCACGATCAGCGAGCGCTCCACGGCAGTGCGCCAGCGTCCGCGATAGGTGCAATGCGCGAACCATGTCCGCCAGTCGCGTTCCGTTGCCGCCAGCGCCTGCTGTGCGTCCACCGTCGGACTCGCCGGTTCGTAAGAAGCGTGGTAATTGAGCACGAACGGCGTTTGCTCGCCCTCGCGGGCAACGAACTCGGCCACCGTCGTCATGTCTTGCCCGCGCGTGGCCACGCCGGCGTGGAGCTCGATCGTGTGCGGTCCGGCGGTCGCCACCAGAGCGTTGCCGTGCCGGCGTACCCATGGAACGATCGAGCCATAATCGAAGCGGATGACGAGTTGCATGCGCATGGGCACCTGTCCGCGCAAGCCTTCGACGATGCGCACCAGATCCCAGCGCTTGTTGGAAAGCGGCATGCAATCGGTGATGCGCACGGCGCCTTCGGCGGTCTCGAAGTCGGTTTCCAGGATCAGCGTGCCTTCGCGGTAGCGCCGCCGCGTGCGCTGCACAGCGCCCGCCGGTGCGATGAGCCAGCGCCCGTGCCGCGGCTCGCCGAGCAGGGCGGCGAAACACGCGCCTGAATCGAAACGAGGAAAGCAGAGCCAGTCGATGGAGCCGTCGCGGCCCACCAGTGCAGCGGTGTGGCAGCCGCCGATCAGCGCGTAGTCTTCAATAGGGAGCGGCATCGCGCTCTTCCGCCGGCGCGGGGCTGTGCCAGCCGCCGTCGCCTGCAACAATTCGTTCGGCTTCACGCGGCCCCCAGCTACCGGGCGCGTATTCGATCGGCGACCCGGTGTCTTCGAGGATCGGCTCCACCACGCGCCAGGCGGCCTCGACGCAGTCATCGCGCGTGAAAAGCGATCCGTCACCAAGCAGCGCGTCGCCAAGGAGCCGCTCATACGGTTGCATCGCATCGGCGGCATTCCCACGCACGATGAGCTCGACCGGTGTGCCGACCATGGCTTCCCCGGATGCTTTTACCCGCGCGCCAGTCGCGATCAGCACGTCCGGGCCGAGCCGAAACCGGAAATAATTCGGCTCACCCGCGCCGACGTCGTCGAACACGGCTCGCGGCGGAGGCCGCAGCTTCACAACCACCTCGGTCGCAGTAACGGGCAGCCGCTTTCCGGCGCGGATGTAGAACGGCACGCCGGCCCAGCGCCACGTATCGATGTGCAGCCTCAGCGCGGCGAACGTCTCGACGCGCGAGGCGGGTGCCACGCCGTTCTCGCTGCGGTAGCCGCGAAACTGGCCGCGGACCACGTCGCCTGCCGCAACTGGTTGCATCGCCCTGAAGATACGCAGCTTCTCATCGCGCATCGCGTCGGCATCGCGGCCGACCGGGGCATCCATCGCCAGCAGGGCGATCACCTGCAGCAGATGATTTTGCACGACGTCCCGAATCGCGCCGACTTCTTCGTAGAAGCGTCCGCGCCCTTGGACACCGAAATCCTCGGCCATGGTGAGCTGCACGCTCGCCACGTAATTGCGGTTCCAGATCGGTTCGAGGAATGCGTTGGCGAACCGGAAATACAGCAGGTTTTCGACGGGCTCCTTGCCCAGGTAGTGATCGATGCGGAAGATCGCCGCCTCCGGAAACGATTGGTGCAGCGTGCGATTCAGCGCTTGCGCCGAAGCGAGATCCCGACCGAAAGGTTTCTCCACGATAACCCGCGCGTCCTTGGTGCAGCCGGCCTTGGTCAGCCCGTGCACGACAGGAACAAACATGCTGGGAGGGATCGCGAGGTAATGCAGCGGCCGGGACGAGCCGCGCAGCATTTGGGCCAGGCGGGCGAACGTAGCATCGTCGCGGTAGTCGCCCTCGACATACTGCAGTCGGGAGCAGAGTCTCGGGAACGCCTCGGGATCCAGCCCGCCGTGCTGCTCTACGCTGTCGCGCGCCCGGGCACGGAGTTCCTCCGCCTTCCAGGCCTTCCGGCCGATGCCGATGACGGGCATCTCGAGGCGACCGCGGCGGGTCAATGCCTGCAGCGCCGGGAAGATTTTCTTATGGGCCAGATCGCCGGCGGCGCCGAAGAACACAAAGGCGTCCGAAGACGGCGCTGCCGTTCTCATCGCGTCGGCTCGTGCCCGGGTGTTTCCGCATGCCCGCCGAATTCGTGCCGCATCGCCGACAGCACGCGTCCGGCGAATTGCGCTTCGCCGCGCGAGCTGAAGCGCTCGTAGAGCGCGGCGCTGAGAACCGGCGCCGGAATGCCTTCGTCGATCGCAGCGGCGATGGTCCAGCGCCCTTCGCCCGAATCCGATACTCGACCGGCATAGCGCTCGAGCGCCGGATCGCCGGCGAGAGCGTGCGCAGTGAGATCCAGCAGCCACGAGCCGATCACGCTGCCGCGACGCCACAGCTCGGCGATCTCGGCCAGATCCAGCTCGTAGCGATAGAACTCTGGGTTGCGCAGCGGCGTAGTTTCCGCGTCCGTACTGCGGGGCCTATCCCCGGCGTCGGCGTGGCGCAGGATGTTCAGTCCCTCGGCATACGCCGCCATCAGACCGTATTCGATTCCGTTGTGAACCATCTTCACGAAGTGGCCCGCTCCGTGCGGACCGCAGTAGAGGTAGCCCGCCTCCGCGGTGCTTTCATTCCTCGTGCGCCCCGGCGTGCGTGGCGCGGCTTCCACGCCCGGGGCGAGGGCGGCGAAAATCGGCGCCAGGTGCTCGGCAATCGCTTTCTCGCCGCCGATCATCAGGCAATAACCGCGTTCCAGCCCAGCGACGCCGCCGCTCGTGCCGACATCCAGATAATGGATCTTTCGCTTCTTCAGCTCGCCCGCACGCCGGATGTCGTCGCGGTAGTAGGAATTGCCGCCGTCGATGACGATGTCGTCTTCGTCGAGGAGCGGGACCAGCGCCGAGAGCTCCTGATCGACCGCCGCCGCCGGGACCATCAACCAGATGGCGCGCGGCTTGGGCAGCCGGGCTACGAAGTCTTCGCGCGAAGATGCCGCAATGCCGCCCTCGGCGGCCAACTGCTCAATGGCTTGCGGATGGACATCATGGACGACGCAGCCGTGCCCGCGTTTCATCAGGCGCCGCGCCATGGCGGCCCCCATGCGGCCCAGACCGATTATTCCAAGAAGGATCTCGATCTCCTTTCAAAGCCTCACGCCATCGCTTCCACTGGCTGGAACAGACGACGGTGGTCCTCGACCCCGTGCACACCGGCTATATTCTCGGCCGCGACGCGGGCGGCATGGCGCTCGTCCTCCGAATCGATCGTGCCCCAGTAGTGCACCACGCCGTTGCTGACGAGCACGTTCGAGCTCATCGGCCGCCACCAGGACTGACGCCCCAGCTCCATGAGCAGCCGCTCGCGGATGGCATCATCGGTACCCGGATGCTTACGTTTTTCGCGGTGCGCTACGGCAAGCGCCTGCACGAGATTGGCCCGGCTCACGATGCCGACCAGCGTGCCGTCGCGCACCACCGGCACACGCTTGATGCCTCGGCTCTCGAGCAGGTCGGCGATCTCGGCGATCGGCGTTTCGGGCGCGACCGAAACCACATCGCGCGTCATCACGTCGCGCGCCCGCCGCGCGTGTGACTTGACGTATTGCGAGGCAGACCGGTCCTCGCTGAACAAGCGCAGCCACCACGAGCCTACGCGCGCACGGCGATCGGTGCCGATCTCGTGCCGGTGCAGGAGATCGCCTTCGCTGACGATGCCGACGAGGCGGCCATCCTCCACGATCGGGACCGCGCTGATGTGCTTGCCGAGGAGCAGCGCCGCGATTTTGGCTATCGGCGTGTCGGGACCCGCAGTAATAACGGGCGAAGTCATGATGTCACTGGCGTTCATCGTATGTCCCGCTGGCTGTCATGTATTGCGCATGGTCCGCCACGGACGAGATGAAGTAAAACGAAACTTATTGGTCCCTCAGTCCAACAATGCTCATCGAAGAAAACCGATGCTTAAGGGAACGCTGGCGCGTGCCGTGGCATCCCATTGGTGGCGCACTAGGAGAATCGCCATGGCACGCATCGCAAAACGCAGCCTTACGGCAGCCTCGGCCTACGTGATTGGCGGCGGTCTATGGGAAAACAACTTCTTCGCCAACTCGCAGCGCCAGCGTGTGTCGGGCGAGTTTCCCGAGATCCGCGCGCGATCATGAATGCGCCAGAGCGAATTGCCCTCGAGGATGTTCAATCCCGGCCCGACCGTCGCAACGTGCAGATCGACGCCGTCGGAATCAAGGGCCTGCGTTATCCCATCGCCATTCAAGCGGAGGAGGGTTCCGTGCCCGTGATCGCGACATTCTCTATGACCGTCGGTCTCGCGGCGAGCGAGAAGGGCACCCATATGTCGCGCTTCGTCGAGCTGCTCGATTCACAACGCCAGCCGCTGAACATGCCGCGCTTCATGGCCCTGGTAGCCGACATGCTCGAACGGCTGCGGGCACCGGCCGGCACGATCGAGATGCGGTTTGCGTACTTTGTACGCAAGGCCGCGCCCGTCTCGGGCGTTCAGAGCCAGCTGGACTACGAGGTCTGCTGGCGCGGCACCCTGGACGACGAAGGAGAGTCCGCGTTCTCGATGCGCGTGGCAGTGCCGGCGACCAGCCTGTGCCCCTGTTCGAAGGCGATCTCCGAGTACGGCGCCCATAACCAGCGCTCCTGTATTGCCATCGAAGCTGAGCTGACGGACGAGATGCGAATCGAAGAACTGATCGGCATCGCCGAGCGCAGCGCCTCCTGCGAGGTGTATGGGCTGCTCAAGCGTCCCGATGAAAAATACGTCACGGAACGCGCGTACGAGAATCCCAAGTTCGTCGAAGACGTGGTGCGCGATGTGGCACTGGCACTCAACCGCGATCCGCGCGTCGGCGCGTACACGGTCGAGGCGGAAAACTTCGAGTCGATTCACAACCATTCGGCATTTGCGCGGATCACCCGTGCCTAAGTGCGAACAGGAGACGGATATGTATCAAGATCACTTCAATTCTTGCATTAGCGCCTGCAATGAGTGTGCAGCCGCATGCCATCGCTGCGCGGCCGCCTGCCTGAAGGAGGAGGACCCAGCAAAGATGGTCCGGTGTATCCAGCTCGATATGGATTGCGCGCACATAAGCAGGCTGGCAGCCGGCTACATGTCGCGAGGCAGCGAGCTCGCTGCCGTGCTCTGCCGGTTGTCCGCTGCCGTTTGCGATATCTGCGGCGAGGAATGCGCGCGGCATGCGATGAGGTATTGCCAGGATTGCGCCAAAGCGTGCTGGCGTTGCGCGCAGGAGTGCCGTCGCATGGCGTCCGCCGAGGCGAAGGCGCATCCTGCGCAAAGATCTGCCGCTTCCGTGCACTGAGGGCGGTGTAATGGGTTCGATGATGAATTCAATGATGGGTTGGATGATGGGGTTTGGAGCGCTTGGCTGGGCTCTGGCCGTTGCGTTGCTGGCGATCATTGTCATCTTGCTGGTGCGGCTGCTCAGCCGGTGAGCCGGTCCGTTTCGCCGCCGCCGTGGCTGGCGGAGCGAGCACGGGTGGGAGTGCGGCGGCACATACGGCGCTCGAGCGTCGTCTTGGCTCGTGCTTTTGGACGCCTGCTACTTAAGCCGGACTCCGTGTATTGATCGGGCAGTCATGATGAATCACGTTGTTCACGCGCAGGCGGTGGCTGCCATCAGGGAAATCCCATTCGATCGCTTGCCCGGCCGACAGCCCGAATAGGGCCGTACCTATGGGATCCAGGACGGACACGCAGCATACGCACCCGCCGGCTTCTTGCGGATAGACGAGGTTGAGGTGCCGTTGGTCGCCCCTTGTCTCATCCGTATAAAAGACCTGAGTATTCATGGTTACGGCATGCGCGACGGTCGCCGCTTGGGGCGAAATCAGCACTGCGCGGTCGATTTCGCGCAGGAGGGCAGCATTCGGCTTTAGCAGCATTAGACGCTTGCGGTCCCGGTCGGTGATGACGATCGGGCATTCGAGGCTCGCCGGTTTGTTGGATTCCCGCGTCAGACCCTCTCGCAGCAGGCTGCGCGCCCTGAAATAGCGGCTGCGAACTGTCGCCTCCGAAATTCCAAGGGTGGCGGCCGTTTCCGCAACCGTGAGCCCATCGATCGCTCTCGCCCTGAATACCGCCTGATAGTAATCGGGCAATGCGTCGATCTGATCCTGGAGCAGCTGTCGAATGTCTGCGCGCGCCGCGAGGCCCTCAGGGCCGGGCGCCCTGGAAATCCCCTCGCGCTCCGCGGCGCCGCCAGTGCCGTCCAGAGGCATTGCCAATGGTTCCCGGACATGGCGTCGACGGCGCATCAGCGCCGCGTTCACTGCGATGCTCACCAGCCAGGTCGAAAGCTTCGCCTCGCCGCGAAAGGAGCCAAGACCTCGATACGCCTGGAGAAACGCCTCCTGAACGGCATCTTCCGCCTCGGCGTCGTCTCGCAATATGGCGCGCGCGGTTCGAAAAAGCCTGTTCTTGTGCAGGCTCATCAGCCGCTCAAAGGCGCGCATGTCGCCCGCCACGATCACTGCAACGAGTTGGCTATCCGTCAAGGCTTCGAGCGCCGCAATGCGTGAGGGATTCGGATTCACGGTGCACTCCGTGGTGCGACGAATGTACGCCTACGTACGTCGATGGCAATCGTACTATTTTCGTAGTCGAACGCGTTACAGCTGCAACTCCTGCGATGCTACGAATTGGTGAGATACGAGTTCGCGCATCTGCTAGACGTCAATTGACGGTGGACCGCTTTGCGTCGAGCCGGCTCGCTCCTTCCGGTAGAAGTCTTCGGTTGCCATGGCTGAGGCTGCAACAAAAATTGCGCTCGGTCAGCGCTGTTCGATTTTCCGTCTTGGGCCATGGATCGATGCCCTTCTGAAAAGCTCGCTCGCGCGAAGCCAGACGCGATCAGACCAGAGGCTTGGAAGCGAATCTATTGGACGATGGTGTCGGCCGACATCTGTTAATAGATCTGCGTGCCGCCATTGGTCGTGGTCGGGTCCATCGTGCAATTTCCATCCTGGGTTGCGAGCGATGCGAGCGCAGCATAGGCAGCCGCCTTCTCACACGTACCGCGATGCGTGCTGCGTTACGTGTCGGCGGTCAGAAAGGTGACAGAGCGACTTAAGTAGACACCGATACCATCGTCTTATTGAGTGGCCTTCACGCCCGTGATGCAATCCGTGCAAAACCGGCTCCCACTTCTTGACGGTCAGCGAAGAGGCTCAACTTGGGTGCAGCGCGCTGCTTGTCGGCACGCCATGTTGAACGTGTGTGTGGCGACGCCGGAAGTTGCAGTTCACAGTCGGAGGCTCAAAGCGCGGACAAGCACTCGTCGCATTTAAAGACGCAGAAACCCAATAACCCTGCAGCACAAGGAGTTCCCATGAGATTTAAATTGATTGGACCTGTCATCGGTGCCTCGGTCATCGGGCTCGTCATGCTTGTCGGGTTCGGAGCCGGCATCGGCAAGCAGGGAAGTGCTCAAGCGCAGGAATCCAACGACAGGGGCGAATCGAGGGATGGGGACCGCCGGAAGCGGCTCTCCGAGAACGACCGCCAAATCAACGCGCACGCCGAAGACATGCTCGAAAGAGGCAGGCAGATCTTCCGCTTCGACACCTACGGCTCCGAGGCCTTCTTCGGCGATGCCCTGCAGCTGCACCGAGCCATCGCGGGCGCGCAAAACGGCGGCGTGGGACCCGGAATCAGCCCGAAGACCGCGCTCGCGGTCGGCCTCAAAGTCGACGTGGATGCTTTGCCTGACCAATTGAAAGCGCAGCTCAAGGCGGGCAAGGTCAACCTCGACGATCCCGCCACGACGCTGGCACTGCTCAAGCTCAACGCCGTGGTCGGACTGACCGGTCGATTCGACAACGTGGGCAGGATCACGTCGCTCGGAACCCAATGCGCCTTTTGCCATTCGAAGGTGCACGACTCCTTCGCACCGGGCATCGGCAAGCGCCTGGACGGCTGGGCCAATCGCGATCTCAACGTCGGCCTCATCGTCTCGCTCGCTCCAAACCTCAAGCCCTTCACCGATCTTCTCCAGGTCGACGAGGCCACGGTGAAGAAAGTGCTCACCAGCTGGGGTCCTGGCTGCTACGACGCGTGGCTCGACAAGGACGGCAAGGGCTTGCGGCCGGATGGAGGACGGGCGTGCACGCTGATTCCGCCTGCCTTCGGCCTCGCCGGGGTGAACCTGCACACTTGGACCGGGTCTGGCTCGGTCCCGTACTGGAACGCTTACGTCGCCGTGACCCAGCAGCACGGCTCGGGCGTCTTCTTCGACCTTCGCCTGGGGGGCACCAAGGACACCGAGGCTCAGTACCCGGTCGCGGCGAGAAGCGGCTCCTTCAATGTACGCGGCGCCCCCGACTTGGTCACGTCGAAGTTGGGCGCGTTGCACTTCTATCAGCTCGCCATCCCGGCGCCAACGCCGCCCAAGGGCAGTTTCGACAGGGCAGCGGCCGAGCGCGGGAAAGAGGTGTTCAACGGAAGAGCGCAGTGCTCGACCTGCCACGTTCCGCCGCTCTTCACCGAGCCGGGGCACAACTTGCACAAGCCGGAGGAGATATTCGTCGACTCGACCCAGCCCGAGATTGATTCGTTCCAGGCCCGCCGCTCGCCGACCCTGATGTACCGGACCGCGCCGCTCGCGGGACTGTGGACACACCAGAAGGGCGGCTTTTACCACGATGGGCGCTTCCCGAACTTGGCGGCGGTGATCGACCACTACGATCGCAACTTCAGGCTCGGGCTGACCAGCCAGGAAAAAGCGGAGCTGGTCGAGTACTTGAAGTCGCTATAGACGACGAAATGGCGCCGCATCAGGAGGCCGACAACCTGTGTGTAAGGTTGTTGGCCTCTTTTCGCTGGCGGTTGCAATTAATGCGGGCCCTAGACGAGCGACCTGACAACGATGCTTCCTGCTGATGGTTCCTGCGTCGTCGGCTCCCCCGGTCCGCCATCGGTCAGCGGTCTCGAAAAGGTGCTGAGGTTGCTGAACCGCGCTCACGCCTGCAAAGCGGCGTTGGGGAAGAACAGGGGCCGCGGGCGCGGGTCGCTCACCACGCGGGGCAGCACCTACGCGGCGGTCGTACGCTGCCGCAGCCGCCTTCCCCGATTCCAGGCTCACCGCCTTGCGGCGCCTCGCACGGCTGCCGTTGTATCGATCATCAGTACAGGGCCTCGACCGCCGCATTGAAGACGTAGCCCGTGCCGCGCTCTGTTTTGATGTATCGCGGCTCGGCCTCATCGCGCTCGATGAGGCGTCGGAGGCGCATGATCTGTACATCGACCGAGCGATTAAATACCTCGTCGTTGTGCAGGCGCGATCGATCCAGGAGCTGATTGCGCGACAGGACACGATTCGGTGCGCCGAGCAGCGCGACCAACAGATTGAACTCTCCATTAGTGAGCGCCACCGGCTCGCGATCCTGCGCGGTTAGGCGACGGCTATTGAGGTTCAGCTGCCAACCCCCGAAGCGGTAGGCGCGCACGCCCTTGGGGCGACCCTGGCGCACGTCGACGCGCCGCCGACGCAGGATAGTGCGGATACGCGCGAGCAGCTCTCGCAGGCTGAACGGCTTGGTCAGATAGTCATCAGCGCCGAGCTCCAGCGCCATCACGCGGTCGGCCTCCTCGGTGAGCTTGCTGACCATGATGATGGGCATCTCAGATTTGTCGCGCAGGCGCTGCGTAAGCGTCGTGCCGTCCTCGTCCCCGAGCTTCGGGTCTAGGACGATTAGATCGATCACTTCCTGCACCAGCGCCGCCATCATTTCCGGGCCGCCGGCCATCGTGGTAACGCGCAATTCGTTCTGCCTCAAGTAATCCGCAATCAACTCACGGCTCGAAGCGTCAGCGTCGACCACGAGAATGTGCCTTGTTGCCGGCTGCGCGGCTTGAATTTCGGCATGTTCGGCCTGCGCATCGTCGTGCAGCATCGAGCACGTCGTGCGGAACAGCCCGCGATTGTGTTGCCCCGTGAGATCGCTGAAAGCTCCAGTGTCGCCGCTGGGAATGCGGCGCCTTAGCTCTGCATGAGGTAGGTTCGCGATGGAGGTGGGTCGTAGTCCTGCAGCCATGTCGGGTCTCCCTGGACGGACATCTGATGCAGCACCCACGGCTGGCGTTCCCGTCGCACGAACCAGGCTAGGCGGCGACGCGGTCCGCGGCGAGAATGCGGTCTTCGAAAGCAGAAGGATCGAGCTCGTCATCGATCCGTCCAGCCCTAACGGCGGCCACAATGCCGGCGCAGCGCTTGCCGGCGAAGGGGAAGGCGTCATTGGAAGTGAGACTGGGCTGCTGGGAGAGCGCTTCGCGCAGTTGGCGTCGCGCACGGAAAAAGCGGCTCCTGACCGTGGCTGGGAGAATGCCGAGGGCTTCGGCGGTCTCCTCGACCGAGAACTCCTCCAGCGCACGCAGCACGAATACGGCGCGGTACGCATCCGGTAGCGCGTCGATTTTCGCCTCCAGCAGTCGCCGGATTTCGTTGCGCTCGGCTCGGGACTGTGGACCATCGGCCGAAGAAGCCACGGCTTCGGGAACGAGGTCGCGACCATCATTAGCGCGTATCGGCACGATGTTGCCGCGGCGCCGTGACTGTCGCAGGCGCGCGAGCGCTTCGTTAGCGACGATGCGGACGAGCCAAGTCGAGAGTTTTGCCTCGCCGCGGAAGCCGCCAAGCGACCAGTAGGCGCGCAAATACGCCTCCTGCACCGCGTCTTCCGCCTCCGCGTCGTCGCGCAATATGGCGCGTGCTGTTCGTAAAAGCATTTGCTTGTTGCGATACATCAGCACCTCGAACGCGCGGATGTTGCCCGCCAGGATCCTTGCAATAAGCTCCGTATCGGTCGTTCGCTCGACAGGGTCAAGTACGGCGTGGGTTTGCATCCTTCCTCCGAGACTCCGGTCGATGCCTTTCTGAAGAAGTTCTATTGCGAGAAGCCAGACGCGATCAGAGCAGAGGCTTGCAAGCGAATCTATTGGACGATGGTCTCGCCAACATCTGACCGATACCATCGTCTTATTGAGTTGCCTTTACGCCCGTGATGCAATCGGTGCAAAACGGGCCCCACGTAAACCTGCGTACTGAGCGCAGTGACGAGCACACCGTAGGGTGAAGGCCCGCTGTATGCCGCCGGCTGCCGCTCGTCCAGTGAGTTGAGCGTCCCGCTGGCGCGCGAGCGCACAGACGACCGCACGCATTGCTTCTAAGCTTGACGCGGTCAGCGAAGAGGTAAAAAATTAGGTGCGGCTTATGGGTGACGGTCTCTCATACGCAATGTTCCTGACTCATCAGGGACAGGCGCGTGATGTCAGCCAGCAGCACAAGCTCCAGCAAGTCTTGCTCACCTTCGTCGGCAACGAATTGGCTGCGGAGCAGTACGAGCGCGGCCTGCTGTTCGCGGCGAGCCAAGAGCATGCGCCTGACCTGCGGCGTTTCGGTCCTACGCTGACGTCAACGCACCACCGGTGTGTCACAAAGTAATGAAAAAAATGAAGGCTGATCCAACGGGAGTCGCACATGAGTCGCACTTCTGATTTGCATCAGGATGTCGCCGACCAGAATGTTGCCGGTCAGGATGTTCGTGATCTGGAGTCCGTCATTTCGACACCTGAGCTGAGTCTGCGACCAACCCGCGCTCCCGACCATGCATCCGAGAACCGCGCCTTGGTCGCGTTGGTGGAGGCAATGACGGCGTCGCCCGACGACATTCTGCAGAAGCTGGCGGAGACCGCTCTGGACCTGTGCCGCGCGCACTCGGCGGGCCTCAGCCTGCTGGACGGAAACCAAAAGCGCTTCCGCTGGGCTGCAGTGGCCGGGCGGTGGGCGCCTCACCTAGGAGGCGGTACGCCGCGAGGCTTTGGCCCGTGTGGCACGGTCTTGGACCGCAACGTCCCGCTATTGTTTTCACGCCCGGAACGCCATTTCAAGTACTTGGCCTCGGTGGCGCCGTACATCGAAGAGGGGCTGTTGCTCCCGTTCTACGTGGGTGGACGATCTATCGGAACGATCTGGGTAATTGCCCACGACCAGAGTCGCCGTTTCGACGCAGAAGACTTGCGCGTGATGACCAATTTGAGCCATTTTGCGGCGGCGGTTTATGCGGCGCGCACCCGCCAAGTCGCGGTTCAAGCGGATGTGCACTCAGCGCTCGCAACCGAGAATTCCTTGCGCGGAATACTTCAAGCTTGTACCGAAGCCGTCGCCAGACATCTGGACGCCGCGCTAGCTCGTATTTGGGTCATCACGAAAGATAAGCGCGTCCTCGAACTCCAAGCCAGCGCGGGAATGTACACGCATCTCGATGGCGCGCACAGTCGCGTACCCGTCGGATATTTGCGAATCGGTCTCATCGTTCAAGAACGGACGCCGTACGTCACGAATGATGTCGTGAACGATCCTCTCCTGAGCGATTCAGACTGGGCTCGGGACGAGGGAATGGTGGCCTTTGCCGGCTATCCATTGGTGGTGGGCGGTCAGGCGATTGGCGTGCTGACGATGTTCTCGCGAAAGCCAATCAGTCGAGCCACCGCAGAAACGCTCAGCACAATCGCGGGCACGATAGCACAAGGCATTCGACGCGCTCAGGGCGAAGCGGCCCTTCGACGAAGCGAGGCATTTCTCGCGGAAGGCCAGCGTCTCAGCTTGACGGGAAGCTTTTCCTGGCGCGTCGCGACGGACGAAATCATGTGGTCAGAGCAGGTCTATCGCATTTTCGAGTTTGACCAGAGTGTGCCGGTGACGCTCGAGCTGATCGGTACTCGAGTGCACCCCGAAGACCTCCCGTTGATGCACGAAATCATCGAGCGGGCGCGAGGCGACGGCAGTGACTTTGAATACGAGCACCGGCTGCAGATGCCCGACCACTCTGTAAAGCACCTGCATATAGTCGCTCACGGGACCCGAGACCAGGATGGTCGACTGGAGTACATCGGCGCGGTTCAAGACGTTACGCAGGCCCGACGCTCGGAAGAGGCGCTCGGCAAGGCCCGTTCGGAGCTCGCACACGTCGCCAGGGTCACGAGTCTCGGAGTATTGACGGCATCGATCGCGCACGAAGTCAACCAGCCGCTGTCGGGCATCGTCATCAACGCCAGCACCTGTCTGCGGATGCTGGCCGCCGACCCTCCAAACGTCGACGGTGCGCGCGAAACCGCGCGACGCATGATTCGCGATGCCAATCGTGCGTCTGATGTGATCACACGACTGCGTGGGCTGTTTGGCAAGAAGGACGCCAAGACCGATTCGGTGGACCTCAATGAGGTCGCACGAGGCGTGATTGCGATGTCGATGATCGAACTCCAGAGAAGCCGGGTGATCCTGCGGCTGGAGCTTGCCGACGACCTTCCGCTTGTCACGGGCGATCGTGTCCAGCTTCAGCAGGTGATCCTGAATCTGCTTTTGAACGCCGCGGACGCGATGAGCGGAGTCGACGATCGTCCGCGGCAGTTGGTGATCAGAACCGAACGGGACGAAGGCGACGGTGTGCGTCTTAGGGTGCAGGATGTGGGGGTGGGTCTCGAACCTCAGTATATGGACAAGCTCTTCGAAGAGTTCTACACAACCAAGCCGGCCGGTATGGGAATCGGTCTATTTGTCAGTCGCTCCATCATCGAGAGTCATCATGGCCGTCTGTGGGCAGCAGCAAATGATGGTCCGGGAGCCACCTTTTCATTTGTTATCCCTCGCGCACCGCACAATGTGACAGCCGACGTCATGGGTAATCCATGATGGTCGACCGCTCCCTCGTCTCGGTCGTCGACGACGACGAGTCCGTGCGCGAGTCGCTGCCCGACTTGCTGAGGGAGTTCGGCTTTGCAGCCCAGGCGTTCTCGTCGGCGGAAGAGTTCCTCGCGTCCGATTGCGTCGGCCAGACCAGATGTCTGATCCTCGACATCGCCATGCCGGGCATGTCCGGGCTCGATCTCCAGCAGGAATTGTCGCTTCGCCGGCAAGAGATTCCAATCGTCTTCATCACCGGTGTGGAAGACGAGACTGTGCGTCCGCGGGTGCTGGAACGGGGTGCAGTGGAGTGCCTGTTCAAGCCATTCAGCGAGGCGGCCTTGCTTCGGGCGCTGAAGGTTGCTTTTCGAGTGAGCTGAGCTATCGGCTACGCTCTCGCACCCTCTGGGGTCACATGAATCCAGCCAGTGGACCGGACCATAAATCGAGCTCATCGCCCATGGCGCACGTCAAACCGATCGTGTTCGTCGTTGACGACGACGTCTCGGTGCGCGAATCGCTGGAATTGCTAATCCGCTGCGCCGGCTGGCAGCCGGAGACATTTGCGTCGGCGCAGGCTTTCCTCGCCCGCCCAAGACTCCTTGCCCCGAGCTGCCTGATCCTTGACGTCAGTCTTCCGGACCTCAATGGCCTGGATCTGCAGAAGCGCATCGCCGCTGATCGAATTGACATGCCGATCATCTTCATCACCGGCCACGGCGACGTGCCGATGACGGTCAAAGCGATGAAGGCGGGGGCTGTCGAGTTCTTGACGAAGCCATTTGCCGACGAGGTGCTGTTGAGCGCCATCCGGCACGCCCTGGAGTGCAGCTCCATCGCACTTGGTCACGAGGCGGAGATGCGGGCACTGCGGGACTGCCACGCATCCCTAAGCCGTCGCGAGCGGGAGGTCATGGCCTTGGTCGTCTCCGGCCTGCTGAATAAGCAGGTCGGTGACGAGCTCGGGATCAGCGAGATCACGGTGAAGGCACACCGAGGCCAGGTGATGCGAAAGATGAAGGCCGACTCCCTCGCCGACTTGGTGAATATGGCCGCGAAACTCCGCTCTGCACCCGCCCCGAAGGCCTGACACTCCAATTAACGGACCGTCTCGACTCCCGCAGTGAAGACCTAGCCCGCACCGCGCTCGGTTCGAATGAGCGGGGGCTGGCTGTCGCCCGGCTGAACCCTCTTTCGCGGTCGGCAGACCTGAACGTCGATCGG
>DASREB010000116.1:0-3246 GCA_035652275.1 Burkholderiales bacterium | reverse complement strand
CTGCCGGGCACCACCATGCCGCCGATGCGAAAGGTACGGCCGACCGGCGCCTCGTGCGCGGCGACCTGCGAGGGCGTGAAGAAGAACACCAGGTTCTTGTTGAATGCGCTCAGCACCAGCGCGGTGGCCACGCCGAGCGCCGCGGCCGTCACGCCATACGCACCCCACACATAGAACGCGTAGCCGCCCATCGCGAAAAATTCGCTCATGCCTTTCGCCCCCGTGACAGGGGCGGTGGCGCGAAGCACCGGGGGGTTTTCGGGTTCGGAGAGCTCATCGTTCGTCTTCAGCGATCTCGCAGCGCACGCGCACCATGGCGACGGCGATGCTGTACATCCAGAAGGCGAGCGCCATGAGGATCATCCCGGTAAACATTGTCGCCGCCATGCTCGGCGCGCGGCTGAAGCTGACCGACGCTCCCTGATGGAGCGTATTCCACCACTGCACCGAGAAGTAGATGATCGGAATGTTGACCACGCCGACGATCGCGAGGAGCGCGCCAGCGCGGTCGGCGCGCCGCCGATCATCGATCGAGGCCTGAAGCGCCATGAAACCGAAATAAAGGAAGAGCAGGATCAGCTCGGAAGTGAGCCGCGCATCCCAGACCCACCACGTGCCCCAGGTCGGCTTGCCCCACAGCGACCCCGTCCAAAGGGCAATGAACGTGAAAAGCGCGCCGGTGGGCGCGAGCGCACGCGCCATCATGGCCGAAAGGCGCGTCTGCATCGCAAGACCGACCGCCGACCAGAACGCCATCACGACATAGATGAACATCGACATCCAGGCCGCCGGAACGTGGATGAAAATGATGCGGTACACCTCGCCCTGCTGGGCGTCCGACGGCGCAACGAAAAAACCGACATAGAGGCCCGCGAGCGCAAAAACCAGCGCCAATACGGCGGCGATCCGCGCGATCGTTGCCGCTAGCGGAGAAAAAGTTTGCGGCGAAGCAAACCAGAACCATTTGATGCTGTGTGTCGTCACAGCGCCGGCTTACCAGGGTTCGAGCACTTTGATATTCTTGCAGAAAGGGTTGACCGATTGAGCCAAAACGGCCGGATCGGCGATTTGATCTAGGTCAACCGACACGCTGTCTTGACCGGGTGCAATACGGTCGCTCGCATTGACGCGATTTCCACCCGCTCTGACCTTAAAAAATAAGGAATGTGGGTCACTTCGGGTGATGGACAGCCGGTGGCGAATGCGCTTAACTGGCAGGCTGGGGATGAACAAAAAACGTATCTGGATTGGCATTGCCCTTACTGGCGTCGCGGTCGTCGCGGCCGGCGTTGCGGCATTGCTCCATTCGCGCGGCGAGCCGTTGCCGGCGACGCCGGCGTCCGGCGCCGCTGCGCCAAGTGCGCAAGCCGCCGAAGAGCGCTTCGCCGCGTTGCCGTCGCGGCAGGCGATCGGCAAGCCACGCGGCGAGCCGTTCGGCGCGCGCTCCTGGGCGCCGCCGGCACCCGTGCGCCGACAGGTGGTGGAAGCGCCGCCGAAGCCGGTCGCGCCGCCCCTTCCTTACCGCATCGCCGGGCAGGTGACCTACGACGGCGGCATGCAGGTGGTGCTCGCGCGCGAGGATCGCGTCTTCACGGTGCGCGAAGGCGAAACGCTGGACAACGTGTATCGCATCGAGTCGATCACGCCTGACGCGGTGACCTTCGTCTACCTGCCGCTCGACGAACGGCAGCAACTCGCGGTGGGCGGATTGCGTCTCGAGATGGCAGCGCCGCCGACGGTCGCGCGCGTGAACGGCACGCCGCCTTCGCGGGCCGCGGCGGGCGACAGCCGCCCGGCACAGCTGCGCTGGGAAGGGCCGAAGCAGGTCAAGGCCGGCAACGATTTCGAAGTGACGCTCAAGCTCACCTCCGCGCAACCGGTACGCGCGCTGCCGCTGCAGCTCGACTACGACGCGAAGCTGCTCGAGCCCGTGGCGGTGCGGCCGGGCGAGCTCTTCGCTGAAGGCCGCTTTACCTATCGCGTGAACCCGAATGGCTCGATCTTCGTCGGCGCGAGCGCCGGCAACGCGGCGCCTACCGATGCGGATTTCGTCGTGGTCACCTTCCGGCCGCTGCGCTCGGGGAGCGCGGAGCTCAGACTTTCCGCCGTGGCGTTGCAAGGCGCGGCCGGGCGCGCGATCGCGCACGAATCCCCGGCTGCCTTCCGTACCGCGATAGTCCAGTAGCTACGCGGCCTGCGCCGCGTGCGGCACCGGCTCCGCCGGCAGCGCGGACATGTATTCCTTCAGGAAGGCGTTGAAGCCCTCGCTCCCCGCCGGCAGTTTGCGCGCACGGTTCACCAGCCAGTACACGTTGCCAGCGACCTGCGGCGCCACCAGCGCGTATGCCGAGATGGCGCGCTTCGCGCAGGCATGCATCGCGAAGCTCGGCACCACGGCGACGCCGCTGCCGGCCTCGACCATGGCGATCTGCGTCTCGAGATAATTGCAGACAATCTCGGGCGGCTCGCGGCGCCCGGCACGTCCCAGATGCTCGTCCATCAGCTCGCGAATCGGGTTTCCGGAAGGAAACGCGATCAGGCGATCACGCGCTAGCTCGCTCCAGCGCACCTCGCCTGAGGTTGCATGCACGCCGTCGCGCGCGGCGATCGCCATCAGTGCAAACCGCGCGAGCGGCGCCCGGCGCACACCCGGCGTGTCGTGATGCATGGCGGTGAGCGCGACATCGAGCTCGCCCGACTGCAGCATATCGAGAAGCCGCGGGCCCTCGGCGTCGACCAGCCGCACATGCAACCCCGCGTCCCGCAGCGCATAGACGGCGAGCGCCGGTGCCAGGATGTCTGCCGCGACAAACGGCGTCGCGCCGAGCGAGAGCACGCCCCTCTCTGCGGAGGCCGAGCGGCCGATATTCGCCGCGGCCTGCTCGAGCTCGATCAGGCTGCGGTCGGCGATCGGCAGGAAGCTCGAGCCGAATTTGGTGAGCGTCACCTTGCGCGTGGTGCGCTCGAACAGGCGAAAGCCGAGCTGCTCCTCGAGCTCGCGCACCAGCACGCTCATTCCGGACTGCGTGATGAATAGCTGGTCTGCCGCGCGCGAGAAGCTCTGATAGCGCGCCGTAAGCAGGAAGGCTTTTAGCTGCCGTGAGGTGATATTCATTTCTTAGCGTGATGAACTGATGACTAAGCGGAATTAATGTTGTCGTCCATCACGTGTTAAATCCTATCAAGTAAATCGCGAGTCGTGGCATCGCGACGACGGCAGGAATTACAAAAATCCCTTTCTGCCCA
>DASREB010000115.1:0-5077 GCA_035652275.1 Burkholderiales bacterium | reverse complement strand
TTGCTGGTGATGCTCTCGAAGCGCTCGAGCGAGATGAAGCCTTCGGCTTCGGCGAGGTCCTGGCGCAGGGTCTCGACCAGCGCCAGGTAATCCGGAAAGCGGCCCTCGGCCGGCGTGAACTCGAAGATGACGGCGATCATGGCTTCTTTCCTTCGTAGGCATTGTGCAGCAGCTCGAGCACTCCTTGGTACTCGACCGGGCGCGGATTCGGATACGGCGCCTGCACTGCGATGCGCGCGGCGCGCTCGAGATCGGCCTCCTTCATGCCGATGTCGGCGAGCTTCATCGGCAGCCCGAGATGGTGCTCGAGGTCCCACAGTCCAAAGGCAGCGGTTTCGGCGCCGATGGCGCGCGCGATGCGGCGCATTGCCTCGGGCGCGGCGGCGGCGTTGTACGCCATCGCGTGCGGCAGCACGATCGAATGCGTCTCGGCGTGCGGCAGGCCGAAGCCGCCGAGCACGTGGCAGAGCTTGTGGTGCAGCGCATTCCCCGTGGTGCTGATCGATAGGCCGGCGAGCCACGAGCCATAGAGCGCGGATGTCCGGGCTTCGAGATCGCGTGGCGCCTGCACGATGATCGGCAGCGCCGCCGCCAGCGCGCGGATGCCGTCCTCGGCGATGAGCGAGACGAGCGGATTGCCGTCGTGCGCATAAAGCGCCTCGCAGCAATGCGCGATGGCGTTCATGCCGCTCGCCGCCGAAACGCCGACCGGCAACTCCAGCGTCAGCTGCGGGTCGTAGATCACCGCCCTGGGCAGCACCTTGGGATCGCGCCCGACCTTTTTGCCGCCGGCTTCCGAGATGCCCCAGATGGTCGTCATCTCCGAGCCGGAGTACGTGGTCGGCACGGCGATGACCGGCAGCGATGAGCTGAGCGCAATCGCCTTGCCAAAGCCGATGGTCGAGCCGCCGCCGATCGCGACGCAGCAGTCCGCCTCGAGCGACCCTGCCATGTCGCGCGCCGCCTCGACCGCCTTGATCGGCGTGTGCATCACCGCCTGGTCGAAGATGCCGGCGATCTGCAGCCCGCCGGCGACCGAGCGCACCATCTGCGCGCGGCCCGGCGTCGAAATGAGGAGCGCGCGCTTCGCGCCCAGGCGCGCCACTTCCGCGGCGAGCTCACCCACGGCACCGGCGCCGAACACAACGCGCGTCGGCATGGCAACATAGGTGAACTTGTCCCTCACGCTCGTTCCATCATAGTGCAAACCCGTTCCGAACTCGCGCTCATCGTCGGTGCCGGCAGCGGCCTCTCCGCCTCGCTCGCGCGCAAGTGCGCTGCCGCCGGCATGCGCATCGCGCTCGCCGCGCGGCACGTCGGCAAGCTCGAGGCGCTCGTCGCGGAGACGCACGCACGCGCCATCGCCTGCGACGCGGCCGATGCCGCGCAGGTCGACGCGCTCTTTTCCGCCATCGATGCGCCCGATCTCGTCATCTACAACCCGAGCTATCGCGTGCGCGGGGCCTTCCTCGAGCTCGATCGCGCCGAGGTGCTCAAGACCATGGTGGTGACGGCGTACGGCGGCTTTCTCGTCGCCCAGGCGGCGCTCAAGCGCATGGTGGAGCGCGGCCGCGGCGCGCTTTTCTTCACCGGCGCGTCCGCCAGCGTCAAGGGCTACGCCGAGTCGGCGCCGTTCGCGATGGGCAAGTTCGCGCTGCGTGGTCTCGCGCAGAGCCTCGCGCGCGAGTTCGGCCCGAAGAACATCCACGTCGCGCATTTCGTCATCGACGGCGGCATCGAGCGCGCGGGCGGCGATGCGCGCGCCCCGGCGCGCGGCCAGGATGGCATGCTGCGCCCCGACGCCATCGCCGAGACCTATCTCGCGGTGTACCGGCAGCATCGCTCGGCCTGGGCCTTCGAGGTGGATTTGCGACCCTGGGTCGAGAAGTTCTGATGCACGAGGTCGCCATCCGGCCGGAAATCATCCACCGTGTCATCGCACGCCGCGGGCGGCTGCACCTCTACGAGCGATTGGACGCTCGGCGCACCGCCCTACTCGTGATCGACATGCAGAATGCGTTTGTCGCGCCAGGGGCGCCGATCGAGGTTCCCGGCGCGCGCGATATCGTCCCGACCATCAATCGCCTTAGCGCGGAGCTGCGCAAGCGCAGCGTGCCGGTCATCTGGGTGCTGCATCAGAATGCCGCCGACGGCAGGGACTGGGGCCCGTTTTTCGACGTCTTCGTCAAACCCGAAAACCGCAGCCAAGCCGCACAGGCGCTTTCCGCCGGCCACGAGCTGCAGCACCTGTGGGGCGGGCTCGGCGTGACGCCTCGCGATTTGCAGGTGACCAAGAATCGCTATAGCGCTCTCATCGGCGGGGCTTCCGATTTGGGCAGCATCCTCAAGCAGCGCGGCATCGATACGCTGCTTATCGCCGGCACCAAGACCAATGTCTGCTGCGAATGCACGGCGCGCGACGCGATGATGCTCGACTACAAGGTGGTGCTCCTCTGCGACTGCACCGCGGCGCTCTCCGACGACGAGCACCTGGCGACACTCGAGAACGTGATCCAGCAATTCGGCGATGTCATGACGGCCGATGACGCGCTCGCCTTGCTAACGCCTTAAATAGGGACAGACCCGGCGATGAGCAAACGACAGATTCAGAGCGCGAAAATTCGCCAGCCCTCGGGACACTTCTCGCAGGCAATCGCAACGGAGGCGAAAGGGAAGCTCGTCTTCATCTCCGGCATGACTGCGCGGCGCGCGGATGGCACTATTGCCGGCATCGGCGACATCGAGGCGCAGACGCGCCAGGTGTGCGAGAACCTCAAAGCGGCCGTCGAAGCGGCGGGCGGGACGATGGACGACATCTGCCGCGTCGACGTCTACGTGCGGAACATGGAGCACTTCGACCAGATCCACAAGGTGCGGCGCGAATACTTCGGCTCACCGCCGCCCGCTTCGACCATGGTCGAGGTGACCAAGATGACCTCGCCCGACTATCTGATCGAGATCAACGCCATCGCCGTCATCGGTGGCTGAAGCCCAGAAAAACAGGGACAGTCCCTATTTAAATGGGATGCGTCCCCATTTAACCGATGCGCGGCTCGAGCTGGTCGAGCGCTTTTTCCACGGCACCGGCAGCACCTACGATCTCGTCGTCAATGCCGCCACCTTCGGCATCGACCGCTGGTGGAAGCGGCGCATTGTCGAACTGATCCCGGCAGACGCGACGCGCATCCTCGATCTCGCCTGCGGCACCGGCATTTCGACCGCCGCCATCGCGCGGCGCTTTCCGCGTGCGCATATCGTCGGCGTCGAGCTGCGCGACGAATATCTCTCGATCGCACGGCGCAAGCTATCCCGGGTGGAGTTCGTACTCTCGAGCGCCGAGGACTACCGCTCGACGCAGCCCTTCGACTGCATCACCTCGTCCTACCTCGCCAAGTACGCCGATCTTCCGCGGCTGGTGCCGCAGTGCCGGGAGATGCTGCGAGACGGCGGCGTGCTACTGATGCACGACTTCACCTACCCGCCGAACCGCGCGCTGGTGGCGATATGGCGTGTGTACTTCAAGGCGCTGCAGATCATCGGCGGCGCCCTGCTACCGGCGTGGCGGGAGATTTACTACGGCCTGCCCGCGCTCATCGAGGGCACCCGCTGGCTGGCCGAGTTGCAGGCACTGCTGGTGCAGCACCGCTTCCGCGACATCCGCGTCGAGCACCTGACCGCTTACGGCTCGGCGATCGTCAGCGCCCGCAAGTAGTCAGCCGTAGAGGCGCCACGCCACCATGCCGGCGGCGAGCGCAAGCACTCCCAGACTGACGCTCTTTAAAATCGCTTCGAGCGTCGCGCTCCGCGCGTCAACGACGCCCGCGCGCCTGAGCTCCTTGTAGGGCCGTGACGCCTTGATTTCGACGAGGCTCAGCATTGCCATGGCGAGCGCCATCAGCAGCGCAGCGAGCGAGATGGCGTTCGTCTGCAAGACATAACCGGCAAGCACCGGCAGCGCGCCCCAGGAAACAGCGAACCATGAATCGCGATGGAAGCGGCCGCCGAACCATTCGAGGTTGTACGCGAGGAGGAAAAAACCCTCTGGAATCGCGATCAGCCACAGGAGCGGCGTGTAGCGCACCATGTACCAGACGCCGACGGCATAGGCAGCGACAACGCTGGCGATCGCGACCGTCCACAACTGCGTGCGGCTGAAGGCGTTGCCCCAGGGCTTCCCCTCGCGGCTGCCGAGCGCATCGAGCGCGTGCGCGCCGATGCCGAGCGCGAGGAAATAGATGAGGACGATCGCCGCGACACGATCCCAATGGATCGCCGGCGCGAGCATCGAGCCGATGAGGGTGAAGCCGAGCACCATCGCGGTGTAAGGCAGGAACAGCAGCCCGACTGCGAGGCGCAAGCGTTCCGGGCCGACCGCGGGAACGAACCATTCGCCGCGCCGGTCCACGGCCGCGACTACGACGCCGCCATGCGGCGCGCGAGCTCGGCGCGCCACTCCTCGACCGGCATGAAGCCGGGGTGCTTGGCTGCCTCGCGCTCGGCCCAGGACCAGAGCTCGGCGTCCGAGAGCCGCATGTCCATCGGCACGCGCAGCGGCTGCTGCACGTACCACGGCGTGTCGACGAAGAGCTCGATGCGGTTCGCCTCCGGGTCGTGGAAGTAGACCGAGAGTGCGTTGCCGTGCGACACCGGGTGAAGCTCCTCCACCTGCTGCGCCACCAGGCGGCGGTACATCTCGCGTAAGCCCTTGAATTCGGCCATGCGGAAGGAGATCTGGTTGATCGGGTTGAAGCCGAGATCGCGCGGCTTGCCGCTCACCATCACGATCTGGTGGTGCTCGCGCGGGTCGCGCGAGAGGAACACGAATTGCAACCGCCCGCGCGGCGTCTCCATGTCGCCGGAGTCGGTGACGGTAAAACCGAGCACGCGTGTGTAAAAATCCCGCATTCGCGCGAGATCGGCGACGAACATCCCCATATGGCTGAAAGCGAATTTCGGTACCGGAGCTGGAGAGGACATTTATGAGACTCGCTACGTTTAGAACTGCGCAAGGGACGAGCTACGGCATCGTCACGGCGAAGGGCATTGTCGACCTGAAGCGCTATATCGGCAACCGCTT
>DASREB010000114.1:0-16162 GCA_035652275.1 Burkholderiales bacterium | reverse complement strand
ACTCGCTGCCGATCGCATCGTCATCTCGTGCAAGATGAGCCAGGTGCAGGATCTGATCGCCGTGTACCGGGCGCTTGCCGAGCGCTGCGACTATGCGCTGCACCTCGGCCTTACCGAGGCCGGCATGGGCAGCAAGGGCATCGTGGCCTCCGCCGCAGCGATGGGCGTGCTGCTGCAGGAAGGCATCGGCGACACCATCCGCGTCTCGCTTACGCCGGAGCCCGGCGGCAGCCGCACGCGTGAGGTGCAGGTGGCGCAGGAACTGCTCCAGACCATGGGCCTGCGCGCCTTTTCACCGATGGTGAGCGCATGTCCGGGTTGTGGCCGCACTACCAGCACCTACTTCCAGGAGCTCGCGCAGCGCATCGAGTCGTATCTGCGGGCGCAGATGCCCGCCTGGCGCGCCGCCTATCCCGGGGTGGAGGAGATGCGCGTCGCCGTGATGGGCTGCGTGGTGAACGGTCCCGGCGAATCGAAGCACGCGAATATCGGCATCAGCCTGCCGGGCACCCACGAGGTGCCGGTGGCGCCGGTGTACGTCGATGGCCGCAAGAGCGTCACGCTGAAGGGCGAGCGCATCGCTGAAGAGTTCCAGGCGATCGTCGAAAATTACGTCCGCGAAAAGTACGGCGCCAAGGCCGCCTGACGCGCCCCCCATGCGAAAAGTACGCCCGGCCCTGCTGAAGGGCTTCGATCAGGAGTTCCTGCCGCACGATCAGCTGCAGTTCAATGCGCTGCTCGAGCTCATCCGCCGCAACTTCGAACGCTACGGCTTCCTGCCGATCGAGACGCCCTCGGCCGAGAGGATCGAGGTGCTCACCTCCAAGGGCGGCAGCGAGAAGGAGATCTATGCCCTCTCGCGCCTCGCGGCGCAGGAGGACGACGAGGCCGCGGCCAAGGGCGCGCTGCGCTTTGACCTCACTGTGCCGCTTGCGCGCTACGTCGCGATGCGCGAGCGCGAGCTCGCCTTCCCCTTCCGTCGCTACCAGATCCAGCGCGTCTGGCGCGGCGAGAACCCGCAGGTGAAGCGCGGTCGCTTTCGCGAGTTCTACCAGTGCGACATCGACATCATCGGCCGCGAGTCGCTCTCCTACTGGTTCGAGGCCGAGATCCCGAGCGTGATCCACGCGGTGTTCAAGGAGATGGCGATCGGCGATTTCCGCATCCGCCTGAACAACCGTAAGCTGCTGAAAGGCATCCTGCGCCATTTCGACATCGGCGAGGAGGCAGCGAACGCGGTGCTGCGTGCGCTCGACAAGACCGGCAAGGAGCCGGAGGAGGCGATCCGCCGCGAGCTGGAAGAGCAGGGCATGGCCCCCAAGGCGGCCGCCGAGCTCTATCGCCTCATCTCTGCGCGCCGCGAGACCGGCGAGACGCTCGCGCTGCTTACCGATCTTGCGTACCGCAACGAGAGTTACACGGCCGGGCTCGACGAGCTGCGTAAAGTGGTGGACGCGATCGGCCAGTTCGGCGTGCCGCACGCCGCGTTCGCGATCGACCTGAGCGTGGTGCGCGGGCTCGACTACTACACCGGCACGATCTACGAGACGACGCTCAGCGCCCATCCGGACATCGGCAGCATCTGCTCGGGCGGGCGCTACGACGATCTCGCGAGCTACTTCAGCAACACGCGCCTGCCCGGCGTCGGGATCTCGATCGGCCTGAGCCGGCTCTTCGCCCGGCTGAAAGACGCGAATCTGCTGCAGCCGCTGGCGCGTACGCCGGCCGAGGCGCTGGTGACGACCCTCGATGCGCAAGCGATGCCGCGCTATCTCGCGATCGCGGCGGCGCTTCGCGCGAGCGACATCAACACCGAGGTGTATCTCGAGCGTGCGAAGATCGGCAAGCAGTTCGAATACGCGAACCGCAAGGGCTTTCGCATCGCGGTCACTGCCGGCGCCGAGGAGTTCGCCCGCGCTACCGTGACGCTGAAGGACCTCGCGACGCAGCACGAGAGCGAGGTGCCGCTCGCCGAAGTCGCGGCCCGCGTCAGACAGTTGCTCAACCAGAAGGCGCACTGATGGCACTAGATCTCGAGGAACAGGAACAGGTCGCCGAGCTCAAGGCCTGGTGGAAGCAGCACGGCAATCTGATCGTGACCGCGATTACCGCGGCGGCGGTCGCCTTCGCCGGCTGGCAGGGCTGGCGCTGGTACGAGCGCAACCAGGCGGCGCAGGCGGGCGCGCTGTACGACACGATCGTGCGCGCTTCACGCGCAGGCGACGCCAAGGCGTTGCGCGACGCCGACGGCGCGCTGCTCGAGAACTATCCGCGCACGCTGTACGCGTCGATGGGCGCCCTGCTCGCGGCGCGCTACTACTACGAGCACAACGATGCGAAAGGCGCCAGAGCGCAGCTCGACTGGGTGCTTGAGCACGCGCGCACCGACGACTTCCGCGATCTGGCGCGGCTGCGGCTCGCCGCCATCCTGCTCGATGAGAAAGCGTACGACGAAGCGCTCAAGCTCCTGGACGAGAAGCATGGGGGCTCCTACGACTCGCAATACGCGGCGGCCAAGGGCGACGTGCTCGTCGCGAAGCAGCAGCCGAACGAGGCGCGCGCCGCCTACCGCGTCGCGCTCGACAAGGCGGGCAGCGGCAGCGCCGCGTTCCGCGAGAGCGTGCGCATGCGGCTGGAGGCGCTCGGCGGATGAGAATTTATCTCCTTCTTGCGCTGGCGGTGCTCACCGCGTGCTCCACGCCAAGCGGTCCGCAGCCCGCGCCGCTGCCCGAGCTCAAGGAGTCGGCGCAGGTACGACAGGCGTGGACCGCGCGAGCGGGCAACGCCGATAGCTTCGTTTTCGAGCCGGCGTTCGCCGACGGCGCGGTCTACGGCGCCGGGCGCGACGGCACCGTGATCCGGGTGGATGCGGCGAGCGGGCGTACCACCTGGCGCACCTCGCTACGCACACAGCTCTCCAGTGGTGTCGGCACCGACGGCCGCATCGTGGCGGTGGCGAACGAGCACGGCGAGCTGATCGTGCTGGATGCGGCAAAAGGCGAGCGGCTGTGGAGCGCGCGCATCTCGAGCGAGGCGATCGCACCGCCAACGGTGGCTGCGGATCTCGTGCTGGTGCGCAGCATCGACAACCGCGTGTTCGCCTTCGGCGCGAAGGACGGCAAGCGCCGCTGGCTCTATCAGCGCGCGCCCTCGTCGCTCATCATCCGCGCGCCCTCCGGCATTGCGGTCGACGGCGAGACGGCGTTCGTCGGCTTCGCCGGCGGCAAGCTCACTGCCATCGCGCTCGACAATGGCGGCGTGCGCTGGGAGGCGACCGTGGCGCTGCCCAAGGGCGGCACCGAGCTCGAGCGCGTGACCGACGTGGTCGGCGACCCGGTGGTGCAAGGCAAGGAAGTCTGCGCCGCGACTTACCAGGGGCGCGTCGGCTGCTATGAAACGGCCACCGGCCGTCAGGTGTGGGCGCGCGATATTTCCACGCTTACCGGCGTGAGCCTCGATGCACGCTATGCCTTCGTCGCGGACGACAAGGGCGCGCTGCAGGCTTTCGATCGCACGAACGGCCGCTCGGTGTGGAAGCAGGAGAAGCTCGCCAACCGGCAGCTCTCGCTGCCGCAGCCGGTGGGCGAGCTGATCGCGGTTGGCGACCTCGAGGGCTACGTGCACTTCGTCGCGCGCGAGACTGGCGCCTTCGTCGCGCGCTATGCCACGCGCGGCGGACCGGTGAAGGCGCCGCCGCTGCCGCTGCCCGGCGGCGTGCTGGTGCAAACCCAGGACGGCGGACTGCATGCCCTTGCGCTGTGAAGCCCGTGCTCGCGCTGGTCGGGCGCCCGAACGTCGGCAAATCGACCCTCTTTAACCGCCTGACGCGCAGCCGCGAGGCGATCGTGCACGACCTGCCGGGCGTGACGCGCGATCGCCATTACGGTGAAGGCCGTGCCGGCGAGCGGCACTTCATTGCCATCGACACCGGCGGCTTCGAGCCGCGCGCGGGCGAGGGCATCGCGGTCGAGATGGCGCGCCAGGCCGAGCAGGCGATTGCCGAGGCCGACGCCGTGATCTTCGTCGTCGATGCGCGTGCCGGCCTGACGAGCGGCGACCGCGACATCGCCGAGCGCCTGCGGCGCAAGTCGAACGTCTGGCTCGCGGTGAACAAGGCCGAAGGCATGCAGCCCGACACGGCGGCCGCCGAATTCCATGAGCTCGGCATCGGCCACCCCGCGGCGATGTCGGCGGCGCACGGCGAAGGGGTGCGCGAGCTGCTGGAAGCGGTGCTCGAGCCTTTCCCGCCGCAGGCGGAGCCCGACGAGGAAGACGAGCGCCATGCCCGCGTCGCCATCGTCGGCCGCCCGAACGTCGGCAAATCCACTTTGATCAACGCGCTCGTCGGCGAAGAGCGCGTCATCGCCTTCGATCAGCCGGGCACCACGCGCGACCCGATCGAAGTGCCGTTCGAGCGCGCCGGACGCCGCTACACCCTGATCGATACTGCGGGCGTGCGCCGGCGCGGCAAGACCGGCACGCCGCCCGAGTATTTCTCGATCGTGAAAGCGCTGCAGGCGATCGAGGCCGCGAACGTCGCCGTCCTTCTGGTCGACGCAGCCGAAGGCATCACCGAGCAGGATGCGCACGTCGCCGGCTACATCCTCGAGCGCGGCCGCGCCGTCGTGCTCGCCGTCAACAAGTGGGACGCGGCGGACAAGGCCGCGCGCGATCGCGTGAAAGGCGAGCTGCAATGGAAGCTCGGCTTCCTCGGCTTCGCCGAAGCGCTTTTCATCTCCGCCAAGGGCGGCAAAGGCTTGGCCGAGCTGATGCGCGCGGTCGATCGCGCGCACGCTGCCGCGATGGCGCGGCTGCCCACGCCGAAACTCACGCGCGCCATGCAGGCGGCGGTGGAGCGGCAGGCGCCGCCGAGAACCGGCCTGATCCGGCCGAAGCTGCGCTACGCGCACCAGGGCGGCATCAATCCGCCGCGCATCATCATCCACGGCAACGCGCTCGATCGCGTGCCGGCGTCCTACCAGCGCTACCTCGAGGGTTACTTCCGCGATGCGTTCGAGCTGGTCGGCACGCCGCTCGCCATCGAGTTCCGCACCGGGCGCAACCCCTACGCGAAGAAAAGAAAGCGCTAGAACTGTCTGTGAACCTACGCGCTATCTTTTCCGCGCTTACGGTGCTTGTTCTTGTTCTTTTTTATTGCCTATACGCGTGGCAGAAAGCTGCTGTCGCCGATACAGTTTCAACTGCGCTGGCGCGTTTAATAATCGACAAGGTTCCTGGGGTGCGCGCGCAGAAGCGTTTTGATGTCAATGCACCGCCGGTATCGTCGCCCGCGGACGTTGGCTTCGGCTCCACCGGCACTGGAAGCCCAGGAGGCTGTACTTATTGGCTCTTGCGGAATTGCGTCGCACTTCAGATTGACGCAAGCGTCAATCGCAAACCAGAGATCTTGATGAGCATTGCTCAATTGATGAGGGACCCGTGCCGCTTGTTTTCGCTACCCGACGCGAATGACGAGAAAGCGACATCGCGCATCGGAGAGCGAAGCAGGTCAGACCGCGTCGAGATTGTGACCGACTATTTCGGATGCCAAAAGCCGTCTCGCTGGTCCGGAGAAATAGTCATCAACGTCATCGAAGGTCTAGAAGCCCCTCCCCAAACCGAGATCACTCCGGCCGGCGGCGTTGTCTATCAAGGAAGCCCACGTCGCGTACTGTTCCAAGTCGTCAACAAGCTCTAGAGCAAGAAACTGGGGCCACTGCTTTCGCGGGCGCGACGTCTGTAGACTCTTTAGCGAAATTCGCCCGCACAGTCGGCCGCGCGCGCATGACAGCGCAGCAGCCGGAACGCGACGCTGTCACGCTGGCGCTGGGCGGGCGCGTACTTGCTCCAGACCTCCAGGGCGCCGGGCCGATCGCCACTCGCGATGTCGCCCGCCATCGCCGCGAGCAGCAGGTATTCGCGCGCTTCGCGCCCGGCCTCCAGCTCGGTGGCGAGCAGCGCAGTGGCATACACACCCATGCGGCGCGCATCGCGCATCGCCACTGCGCGGAACAGCGCGAGCCAGCGGCGCTGGTCGTCATCCAGCGTCGCTGCGCACGGCAGGCGCTCGATGCGTGCAAAGAGCGGCGCGAGGTCTTCCCACGCAAGATAGGGCGTCATCGTTTCCGCCACGCGCAGCGCGCTGTGCAGCCAGACGTCCTCGGTGCGCGGCGAGCGGCACTCCAGCAGCCGCAGCTTGAAGAGCTCCAGATCCTTCTGCAGCATGCGCGGCACCGCCTGCGGCTCGGGCGTCCCGCCGAGCAGGTAATTGCGCGCATACCAGGCGAGCCGCGTGTTCTCCAGCCGCTCGAACGCGTATGCGCCCTGATAGAGCGGGTTCGGCGGCCGCTGCGGGCGCGACGGCTCGAGCAGATCGAGGAGCGGCAGGCCGAGCGTGCCGAGCGCCACCAGGTCGGTGGCGCTTTTCTCCATGAAGCGCTCGCGCGCGGCGTTGAGATCGAGCACCGGGTAGTAGTCGGAGTTGGATGGCATCGCGTAGCTCGCAAGCAGCGGCTCGAGCGTCGCGCGATTGCCGACGTAGCGCGCATCCAGATCGCCGGCCGTCAGCACGTGCACCGTCCAGAGCTCCTTGGCGACGCCCGGCTGCTCGAAGATGCGCGCCTGCGCCGCGGCGGGGATCGGCGCCGGTGAGGCGACGATCAGGACGTCATGGTCGCTCGGCGCGTAGATCGCGTAGTGCGGAAACACCTCGCCGAGCGCGCCGAGCACCGTGGCGACGAGCGAGGCATCGATCTCGTACAACTGAAACCACTGCACGAGCAGCCCCTCGTCAGTGAGATGCGGCCGCAGGCGCCGGTAGAACTCGCGCGTGAAGAGACTGGCGACGCCGCTCACCCACGGATTGGAAGGCTCCGAGATCACGAGGTCGTAGCGCCGCCCGTGCGTCGAGAAGTAGCTCTTGGCGTCGTCGATCACCAGCGTGCCGCGCGGATCGACAAAGGCGCCGCTGTTGCGCGGCGCGAAGCCGCGCGCGGCTTCGGCCATCACCGGCTCGATCTCGATCGTGTCGACGCGCTCGATATCCAGATGCTGGAGCAGCGTATGGGTCGTCAGGCCGGTGCCGATGCCGATGACCGCAGCGCTGCGGATGTCCGGCTTCAACGCGAGCGGCAGCGCGCCGGTCAGCACCATGGTGATCTCGTCGGTCCCGCGCTGGCCGTTGCGGTCCATGTTGATGGAGCCGTCGGACTTGCCGTTGGTGCGCAGGCTGGTCGCTTCCGGGTATCTCACCAGGTGAACCGTCGCGGTCTTGCCGTCCTTGTTGAAAAGCACCGGCGCATTGCGCGACGAGCCAAGATCGCCGTGGCGGAACACCCCGGCCGTCATCTTGTTGGGATCGAGCTCGACGCCGAGCGCCAGCGCCACGAACACCGCGGCGCATAGCGCGCCCGCGTACGCGAGCGGCACACGCACCTGCGCGAGCAGCACCAGGCCGAGCGCGGCGTCGATCAGCGCTCCGCTAAGCAGCGTGCCTTTGAGGCCGAGGAGCGGCAGTCCGAGGTGCACCGCCAGCACGACGCCGGCGATCGCGCCGAGCGTGTTCGCCGCGTAAACCTGGCCGATGGCAGACTCGCCGCGGCCACGGCGCAGCAGCGCCGCGCTGATGAGGGGCAGCGTCATGCCGGCGAAGAAAGTCGCTGGCAGCATGACGAGCGCGGCGAGCCCGGCCCCCGAGATGTTGAAAAGCAGATAACCGCCTTGCGTGCGCGCGAGCGCGTGCATCAGCGCTTCCATCAGTGAAAAGCTCGCGTCGTACACGGGCAGCGTGGCCGCGGCCGCGAGTCCCATGGCGATCTGCACCCAGGCGAGGAGCTGCATGGGTTCCGCGGCGGCGTCGATGCGCCGGCGCACTGCAAGGCCGCCCACGGCCAGGCCGAAGATGAACGTCGCCAGCATCACCTCGAACGAGTGCGTCGATGCGCCGAGCACCAGCGAGAGCATGCGGATCCAGGCGATCTCGTAGATAAAGGAGGCGAGCCCGGTGAAGAACGCGACCATCAGCAGCAGATCGGTCGCCCGCGAGCGCGGCGCCGCGGCGCGCACGCTCTGCACGGGACGGGCGATAAGGGCCACGGCCAGCGCGATCGCGATGTTGACGCCGCCGGCAGTGCGCAGAGTGCCGGGCAGGCCGAGCGCGGCGATCAGGATGAAGCCGCTTGCCAGCACGCCGATCGCACCGCCCAGGCTGTTCGTGAAGTAGAGCATCGCGAGCGATTCGCCCGCCGCCCGCGGCGCGGCGCGCACCAGAGCTGCGCTCATCAGCGGGAAAGTAGCGCCGAGCAGCACGCATTGCGGCAGAATGAGAAGCGCGCAGAGAGTCACCTTCGCCGTGACCGCCAGCGGAGCGCTGGCGAGTGCCGGCAGCAGCTCGTCGTAGGACCAGTCGGTGAGCGCGACGAAGAGCGGATGGAAGACGAGCGCGGCCACCCCGACCAGCGCTTCGACGCCGGCGTAGACGAGAAGCGGATTGCCAATGCGCGTCGAAAGACGCGCGCAGCCGGCGGCACCGAGCGCCATGCCCCCCATGAACACCGCCAGCACCAGCGATTGCGCGTAAGCCGCGTGTCCAAGGAAGAGCTTGAGGTACTGCGTCCAGATGGACTCGTAGATGAGCCCGGCAAGCCCGGAGGCGGTGAAGACGAGGTAGAGCGCGCCGCGCGACATCGCGGCGATGCTAATTTAGCCGCCATGCCCGTGTCATTTCGCCTGGGCGCGTTCTACTTTACGTCGTTCGCCGACGTAGCGCTGATGGTGGCTTACTTTCCGCCATACCTCGCGAGCCGCGGTCTGACGCCGGCCGAGATCGCCGCAGTGCTGGCGCTGCCGCAGCTCGCGCGGGTCGCGGCGCCTGCCGCCTGGGGCGTGATCGCCGATCGCAGCGGCGCGCAGCGCGCGATCGTCGTCGCCGCTTGCGCAGCCAATGTCCTTTGCTATGCACTCTTGCCGGCGATGACCAGCTTCGGCGCCATCGCATGGCTGGTGGCGACGACCAGCCTGGTTTCGACCGCGGCGTTGCCGCTCGTCGAAGCGATCACGCTGAACGTGCTCGGCGGCCAGCCCGGCCGCTACGGCCCAATCCGGCTGTGGGGTTCGATCGGCTTCATGGCGGTGGTTCTCGCCGGCGGCGCATGGCTCGATGTGCACGGCGTGCGCTTCGTGCCTTTCGCGCTTTTTGTGTTCGCCGCCGCCACGCTTGGCGCGAGCTTCGCCTTGCCCGCGACTGCGGCACACGTTGCGCCGCCCGCCGCGCGCCTGCGCGTGAGTCGCAGCGCGGCGATGTTGCTCGTTTCGGCGCTTTGCATGGCGTTTGCGCATGGCACGCTGTACGCCTTCTTCACGCTGCATCTGCAGCGCCTTGGCTATAGCGCGTCGCTGATTGGCTTTTTGTGGATGCTCGGCGTGCTCGCCGAAGTCGTGGTGTTCCTTTATCTGCCGGCGCTCTTCCGCCGCTATGCGCTCTCGACGATCCTCCTCATTAGCGCGGCCTGCGGCGTGGTGCGTTTCCTCGCGATCGGCTGGATGGCCGAATGCTTGCCGGTGCTCCTGGCGGCGCAGGTGCTGCACGCTGCGACATTCGGCTCATACCACGCCGCCGCGGTCGCCGCGGTGCAGCGCGTTTTCCCCGCGCATGCGCAAGCGCTCGGGCAAACGCTTTTCTCCAGTGTGGGTTACGGCGCTGGCGGCGCGTTGGGTGCGCTCGGCGCCGGCTGGGCATGGCAGGCGGCCGGGCCGGGGCTCGCCTTTTCGCTCTCCGCCGCCGCGGGCCTAATGGGCCTCTTTTTTGCCTATCCCGTGAAACGAGCGGGGTTGTAAGCTCCTTAACGCCATTACGTGAGACAACCGATGAGCCTGAGATCTTGGGTAATTCCGGCGGCGCTGGCCGCCCTCTGCAGTGCCTGCCAGACGGTGCAGACCACCAAGGAAAGCGCGGTCGGGGTCAACCGGCCGCAGCACATGATGGTCTCGGCCGATGCCATCAACCAAAGCGCGGACAAGGCCTATCACGATGTGATCGCACAGGCACAGAAACAAAACGCCCTCGACCGCGACCCCGCTGCGGTGGAGCGCGTAAAGCGCATCGCCAGCCGCCTCATCCCCGCGACGGGCGCGCTGCGGCCTGACGCTCCGGGATGGAAATGGGAAATGCACGTGCTTTCCTCCAAGGAGGTCAACGCTTGGTGCATGCCGGGCGGCAAGATCGCCGTCTACACAGGCCTCATCGACCAGCTGAAGCCGACCGATGGCGAGCTCGCGGCGGTGATGGGCCACGAGATCGGGCACGCCTTGCGCGAGCATGGGCGCGAGCAGGCTTCGCAGCAGATGATCGAACAGCTGGGGGTGGGCATCCTGGGCGCGGTGACCGGCGTGAACACGCAGCTCGCGCAGACCGTCGCCGATGTGACGATCAGCCTGCCCCACTCGCGACAGCAGGAGACCGAAGCCGATCGCATCGGCGTCGAGCTGATGGCTCGCGCCGGTTACGACCCGCACGAAGCCGTCAACCTGTGGCAAAAAATGTCGAAGCTCGGCGGTAGCCAGCCGCCGCAATTCCTCTCCACGCACCCGTCGAACGAAAGCCGCATCGCCGACGTGAAGCAGGACGCCGACAAAGTGATGCCGCTCTATCAAGCGGCGACCAAGGGCGGCACGGCGAGCGCCGGAAAGTAAGCCTAAGTCTCCGGTTCTGATGGCATAATTCCTGGTTTCCGCATTGCGGAAACCAGGAATGCCGCAGACCCTTTACGACAAGCTCTGGGATAGCCACGTCGTGCACGTCGAGCCCGACGGCACGACGCTGCTTTACATCGACCGCCATCTGGTCCACGAAGTGACGAGCGCGCAGGCCTACGAGGGCTTGCGTGCCGCCGGACGCAAGCCCTGGCGCATCGAGTCGGTCGTCGCGACGGCCGATCACAACACGCCGACCACCCACTGGGAAGAAGGTTTGGCCGGGGTACGCGATCCGTTCGCGAAGCTGCAGATCGAGACGCTCGACGCCAACATGCGGCAGTTCGGCGCCAAGGTCTACTTTCCCTATCTCGACAAGCAGCAGGGCATCGTGCACGTCATCGGCCCGGAGCAGGGCGCGACGCTGCCCGGCATGACGGTGGTCTGCGGCGACTCGCATACGAGTACGCATGGCGCCTTTGCCTGCCTCGCGCACGGCATCGGCACCTCCGAAGTCGAGCATGTGCTCGCCACGCAGTGCCTGGTCACCAAGAAGATGAAGAACATGCGCGTCAACGTCGAAGGCCCGCTTGGCCGCGGCGTGACGGCGAAGGACATCGTTCTCGCCATCATCGGGCGCATCGGCACGGCCGGCGGCACCGGGCACGCGATCGAGTTCGCCGGCAGCGCGATCCGCTCGCTGTCGATGGAAGGGCGCATGACGGTCTGCAACATGGCGATCGAAGCCGGTGCCCGCGCCGGCATGGTCGCCGTCGATGAAGTCACCATCGAGTACCTGCGCGGCCGCAGGTTCGCACCATCGGGTCCGCTGTGGGAGCCGGCCGCGGCCTATTGGCGCACGCTGAAGAGCGATCCGGGCGCGACGTTCGATCGCGAAGTGACGATCGACGCGCGCGAGATCAAACCGCATGTCACCTGGGGCACCTCGCCGGAGATGGTCGCCACCGTGGAAGACGCGGTTCCGGATCCCGAGCGCGAGAAGGACGCTCAGCGCCGTGAGGCGATGGAACGCGCCTTGAGCTACATGGGCCTGAAGCCGCGCACGCCGATTACGGATATCGCGATCGACAAGGTCTTCATCGGCTCGTGCACCAATTCGCGCATCGAGGACCTGCGCGCCGCCGCGGCGATCGTCAAAGGCCGGCGCGTGGCGAGCCGCGTCAAGCTCGCGCTGGTCGTGCCCGGTTCCGGCCTGGTGAAGCAGCAGGCCGAGCGCGAAGGGCTCGATCGCATCTTTCGCGACGCCGGCTTCGAATGGCGCGAGCCCGGCTGCTCGATGTGCCTCGGCATGAACCCCGATCGGCTCTCTGCGGGTGAGCGCTGCGCTTCCACCTCGAACCGCAACTTCGAGGGCCGGCAAGGTCCCGGCGGGCGCACGCACCTCGTCAGTCCCGCCATGGCGGCGGCCGCGGCAATTGCTGGCCACTTCGTCGACATTAGACGATGGACCTAAAAGGCAGCCGCTGGAGCTAGCGATGGAGAAATTCACCGTGCTGAACGGCGTGGTCGTTCCTCTGGACCGGGCGAACGTCGACACCGATCAGATCATCCCGAAGCAGTACCTGGCGTCGATCAAGCGCACCGGCTTCGCGCAGGGCCTTTTCGCCGATTGGCGCAAGGACCCGAACTTCGTGCTGAACCAGCCGCGCTACAAGGGCGCGCAGATCCTGCTCGCCCGCAAAAACTTCGGCTGCGGCTCCTCGCGCGAGCACGCACCCTGGGCGCTGATCGATTACGGCTTTCGCAGCGTGATCGCGCCGTCCTATGCCGATATTTTCTTCAATAACTCGTTCAAGAACGGCCTGCTGCCCGTGATCCTGAGCGAAGCGGAAGTCGATCGCCTGTTTCACGAATGCAACGCCTTCCCGGGCTTTCGCCTGGTCATCGACCTCGAGCGCCAGACCGTCGCCACCACTGACGGCGCGCTCACGATGCGCTTCGAGATCGACCCGTTCCGCAAGTACTGCCTGGTGAACGGGCTGGACGAGATCGGCCTGACGCTGCGCCACGCGGACAAAATCCGCGAGTTCGAGACGCGCCGAAAAACGCAGTATCCCTGGTACTTCTAGATGCGCATCGCCATCCTGCCCGGTGATGGCATCGGGCCGGAGATCATGGCGCCGGCGCTGAAAGTGCTGCGCCGCCTCGCACTGCCGGCCGAGATGCAGGAAGCCCCCGTTGGCGGCGCCGGCTACGCTGCCGCCGGCGATCCGCTGCCGGCGAAGACCCTTGCGCTCGCGAAGGAGGCCGATGCGGTGCTCTTCGGTGCGGTCGGCGACCCGCGCTACGACTCGCTCGAGCGCGCGAAGCGCCCGGAGCAGGCGATCCTCGGGCTGCGCAAGGAGCTCGGCCTCTTCGCCAACCTGCGACCGGCGCGCGTGCACCCTGAGCTCGCCGCGGCCTCCGCCCTCAAAGCAGAAGTGGTGGCGGGGCTCGACATCCTCATCGTGCGCGAGCTCACGGGCGACATCTATTTCGGCGAGCCGAAGGGCATCCGCCAAACGGGTGGCGAACGCGAGGGCTTCGACACGATGCGCTATCGCGAGAGCGAGATCCGGCGTATCGCCCGCGTCGCCTTCGATGCTGCGCGCAGGCGAGGCAAGAGAGTCTGCTCGGTGGACAAGGCGAACGTGCTCGAAACGTCACAGCTCTGGCGCGAGGTGGTGAGCGGCGAGGCGGCGAAGTACCCGGACATCGAGCTCACGCACATGTACGTCGACAACTGCGCGATGCAGCTCGTGCGCAACCCGAAGCAGTTCGATGTCATCGTCACCGGCAATCTCTTCGGCGACATCCTGTCGGACGAAGCGTCGATGCTCACCGGCTCGATCGGCATGCTGCCCTCCGCCGCGCTCGACGAGAAAGGCAAGGGGCTCTACGAGCCGATCCACGGCTCGGCGCCCGATATCGCTGGAAAAGCGGTGGCCAACCCGCTCGCCACGATCCTCTCGGCCGCCATGATGCTGCGCTATTCCCTGCGTCAGCCGGAGGCCGCGGCGCGCGTTGAAGGAGCAGTGAGCGAAGTACTGAAAGCCGGGTTGCGCACCGCGGACATCCATACCGCGGGAACGCGCAAGGTAGGCACGCAGGAGATGGGCGACGCCGTGCTGGCCGCTCTATAGACTATGGCAATGCTGAGAGTCGGAATCGTCGGCTGGCGCGGGATGGTGGGCTCGGTGCTCGTCAACCGCATGCGCGAGGAGCGCGACTTCGACCATATCGAGCCGGTGTTCTTTTCGACAACGCGCGCCGGGACGCAGGCGCCCGCCATCGGCAAGAGCGTCGAGCCGGTGAAGGACGCGATGGACATCGCGGCGCTGAAAGCGGCTCCGGTGATCATCTCGTGCCAGGGCGGCGATTACACCAACCAGGTGTATCCGCAGCTGCGGCGTGAAGGCTGGAAAGGCTATTGGATCGACGCCGCGAGCGCGCTGCGCATGAAGGACGAGGCGGTGATCATCCTCGACCCGGTGAACATGCCGCTCATCAAGCAGGCGCTGGCTGACGGCAAGCGCGATTACATCGGCGGCAACTGCACGGTGAGCCTGATGCTGATGGGCATGGCGGGGCTCTTCCAGCGCGACGAGGTCGAGTGGCTGACGAGCATGACCTACCAGGCGGCGTCCGGCGCGGGCGCCGCCAATATGCGCGAGCTCGCGGCGCAGATGGCGCACATCGGTCGCAGCGCCCAGCGGCTGCTCGACGAGCCGGCGAGCGCAATCCTCGACATCGACCGCGCCGTGACGGATTCCCTGCGGACCATGCCGAAAGCCGAGTTCGGCTATCCGCTTGCCGCGAGCCTGCTGCCGTGGATCGACAAGGACATGGGCAACGGGCAGAGCCGCGAGGAATGGAAAGCGCAGGTCGAGGCAAACAAGATCCTCGGCCGAAACGGCAAGAACGGCGCTCGCGCGATCCCGATCGACGGCGTCTGTGTGCGCGTGGGCGCGATGCGCTGCCACAGCCAGGCGCTCACCATCAAGCTGCGCCGGGCGCTGCCGCTCGACGAGGTCGAGGGCATGGTGGCGCAGGCGAATGATTGGGTGAAGGTGGTGCCGAACCGGCGTCAGGAATCCCTTGCCGAGCTCACGCCGGCGGCGGTGAGCGGCAAGCTGGCGGTCCCCGTCGGCCGGCTGCGCAAGCTGCCGATGGGAGACGAATATCTCAGCGCATTCACGGTGGGCGACCAGCTTCTCTGGGGAGCCGCCGAGCCCCTGCGGCGCATGCTGCGCATTTTGCTCGATGCCGGCGTGAGGACCTGAGAAAACCAAGAAAAGTCCTCAATTTGCAGCCGTAAGGCCATGATGTTAAGGTAGTTGTCCGGCCAAAGAATAATTCGGGGGTGGGGAACCGTGCTGCGTAGAACGATCAGCATCGTCGCTGGAGTCGCCGCATCGTTGTTGTTTGCGGCGGCGGCGCATGCAGCCGGCCTCGGTCGCCTCACGGTGCTCTCGACGCTCGGCGAGCCGCTCTCGGCGGAGATCGAGATCGTGTCGCTCGCGCCCGGCGAAGACGAAGCGCTCTCTGCGCGACTCGCGGGAGCGGATCTGTTCGCGCAGGCCGGCATCGACGTAAATCCAGCGCTCAACACGGTGCGCGTTTCCATCGAGCGGCGCGACAAGCGTCCCTATTTGCGCGTCACGACGCGCGATCCGATCAGCGAACCGTTTCTCGATCTCCTGATCGAGCTGCAGTGGTCGAGCGGTCGTCTGGTGCGCGAATACACCTTCCTGCTCGATCCGCCTGAATACCGCAGTCGCCGGCAGGCGATTGCGGCTGCACCGACTCCTGCACCGGCACCGGCCGCCGAAAAACCGGCGCCGACGCCGCCACCGGCGGCCGAGGAGCCGAAGCCCGCGGCCGAGGCGCCGAGCGCTGCTGCCACGCCGGCGCCGGAGGCTGCACCGACAACGCCGCCGGTCACGGCGACGCCGTCAGCGCCAGTGGAGCAGGCGCCACTCGCCGAAAAGCCCGCCGAGGAAAAGCCCGCCGCGGAGAAGCCCGCCGCGGAGAAGCCGGCCGCGGCAACGAATGCTTATGAAGTGAAGCGCGGCGACACGCTCGCTGGGATCGCGAAAGCGAATCTGCCGCCAGGCGTGAGCCTGAACCAGATGCTCATCGCGATCTTCCGCGCGAACGAGGATGCCTTCATCCGCGGCAACGTCAACCTCGTGCGCACGGGCAAGATCCTGAACCTGCCGGAGCCCGACGCGATCGGCACGATCGATCGCGAAGAGGCGAATCGCCTCGTCAAGGAACAGCACGATTCGTGGATGGAGTACCGCAGCCGGCTCGCCGCCGTGCCGGCGCCCGCCGAGGCGGCGGCCCCGCAGCAAGAGGCGGCCGGGCGCATCGAATCGCAGCCCGAGACGCCGAAGCCACCCGCGCCTTCCGACCAGGTGCGCCTCTCCAAGAGCGAACCCGGCAAGCCGGCCGCGCCGGCCTCACGCGC
>DASREB010000113.1:0-4140 GCA_035652275.1 Burkholderiales bacterium | reverse complement strand
TCGCCACGCCGCCGAGCGTCATCAGCGCGAGCGAGGCGGCGAGCCGCAGCCAGGCGTACGGCGATTCGGGAAGCGCGGTGCTCATCTAGCGCATGATAGAGTCGTTCGCCTCGATACCACGGAGGAGGTTCGCATGGCACGGCCGTCCACGATCGCGAAAGTGCGCGATGTCTTTCCGAAGCTTGGCGAGCTCACCGACAAGGTGGTGTTCGGCGACATCTGGGAGCGCCCGGGGCTGGCGAAACGCGATCGCAGCCTGATCACGGTCGCCGCGCTGGTGGCGCTCGCGCGCGAAGACCAGCTGCGCGGTCACCTGTGGCGCGCTCTCGACAACGGCGTGAAGCGCGAGGAGCTCATCGAGCTGATCACGCATCTCGCGTTCTATTGCGGCTGGCCGAACGCCGGCAGCGCAGCGCTCCTCGCCAAAGAGGTCTTTGCCGAGCACAAGCCATGAGGGTCGCGTTCATCGGGCTCGGCACCATGGGCGGCCACATGGCGCGCAACCTGCAGCGCGCCGGTCACGAGCTGCGCGCGCATGATTTGCGCAGAGTCGAGGGTTTCAACTGGTTTGCGAGTGCGCCCGATGCCGTGCAGGGCTGCGAGCTCATCTTCACCTCCGTGCCGGGACCGGACGAGGTCGACGCCGTCGCAGCGAAGCTTAAGCCCGTGCTGCGCTCGGGCACCGCGTGGTTCGACCTCTCGACCAATTCGCCGAGCCGCGTGCGGCGGCTGCACGGCGAGCTCGCGAAGCAAGGCGTGCAGTTTCTGGATGCGCCGGTGAGCGGCGGCCCGACCGGCGCGCAGAGCGGCAAGCTCGCCATCTGGGTGGGCGGCGACCGCGCAACCTACGAGCGACACGAGAGCGTGCTGCGTGCGATCGGCGACCAGCCGCTCTACATCGGCGCGATCGGCGCGGGCACCGTGGCGAAGCTTGCGCACAACTGCGGCAGCTTCGCGATCCACGCGGCGATGGCCGAGGTTTTTACCTTGGGTGTGAAAGCCGGCGTGGATCCACTCTCCCTCTTCCGCGCGCTGCGCCAGGGCGCGAGCGGCCGCAAGCGCACGTTCGACCGGCTGGCGGAGCACTTCCTGCCCGGAAAATACGACCCGGCGGCGTTCAGCCTGCGCCTTGCGCACAAGGACGCGAAGCTCGCGCTCGAGCTCGCGCGCGAGGCCGGCGTGCCGATGCAGATCGGGCAGGTTGCGCTCGATGAGCTGACGCGCGCCATCGAGCGCGGCTGGATCGACCGCGATTTCCGGGTGGCGATGACGCTGCAAGAGGAGCGCGCCGGCGTCGACGTGCGCGTCGCGCCGGAGAAGCTGCGCGGCGCGCTCGACGAGTAATCATGCGCGCCTTCCTGCTGCTGCTGGTGGCGCTCAGCGCCTGGGCGCAGCCGTACTACCCGGACGCCACCTGGCAGCGCAAGCAGCCCGCCGAGGTTGGGCTCGACGCGCAGCGGCTGAAGGACGCAGTGGATTTCGCCATTGCGGCCGAGTCGCGGAATCCGCGCGATCTGACGCTGAATCACTATCAGACGTTCGGCCGCGAGCCGCACGGCAATCCGATCGGCCCGATCAAGGACCGCGGTGAGCCGACCGGTGTGATCGTCAGGCGCGGGTACATCGTTGCCGAATGGGGCGAGCCGCTACGCGTCGATATGACGCACAGCGTGACGAAGAGCTTCCTGTCGAGCATTGCGGGCGTCGCCTACGACCGCGGGCTGATCCGCAACATCGACGATTTGGTGCGCGACTATGTACCGCCGATCGTCGTGAATGGCGAGAGCGAGCTCCTCTATCTCTTCGAAACGCCGCACAACCGGACGATCACCTGGAACCATCTGCTGCGCCAGACGAGCGACTGGGAAGGCACGCTCTGGGGCAAGCCCGATTGGGCGGATCGCCCGACCGACAAGCCGCAGGAGTGGCTGACGCGCAAGCGCAATGCGCCCGGCACGTCGTACAAGTACAACGATGTGCGGGTGAACGTTTTTGCCCTCGCGCTCCTCAATGTCTGGCGGCGGCCGCTGCCGCAGGTGCTGAAGGAAACGATCATGGAGCCGATCGGCGCCTCGAACACCTGGCGCTGGTACGGCTACGAGAATTCCTGGGTCGTGCTGGATGGCGAGCCGGTGCAATCGGTCTCCGGTGGCGGTCATTGGGGCGGCGGCATGTTCATCAATGCGTACGACATGGCGCGCTTCGGCGTGCTGACCCTGCGCCGCGGCAGGTGGCAGGACCGCCAGCTCATCTCCGAGCAGTGGGTGCAATGGGCGCTCACGCCGACGCCGGTGCAGCCAAGCTATGGCTTCATGAACTGGTACAACAATCGCGACCGCAAGCTCCTGCCGAGCGCGCCGCCGTCGGCCTTTGCGCACCTGGGCAACGGCACCAACATGGTCTATGTCGATCCCGACAACGAACTGGTCGCCGTGGTGCGCTGGATCGAGCGGGACGCGCTCGACGGCTTTGTCAAGCGGCTGCTCGCCGCGGTGAAACAGTAGCGCCTGACGATTGAAAGGCGCGGGCGCGTCGGCATCTAATGAGGGAGCCGTAAGAACGCCATGCTCAACCCGGGCGCGCTAGAACGCCGTTTCGACGACCTGCCGCCGCTCGACGCGCCAGCCGCGCCGGCAGCGGCAGAGCGCAGACCTCACGTCAGTCAGTTCCAGCTGGCGCTCGCCGTGATCTGCGCGGTCGCCGCACTGGCGGTCGTCATTGCCGCGGTACGCGTGACCGACCAGTCGATCTACCGCGCGGTGGAAGCACGCGAGGCGCCTGAGCGTTTCTTGCGGAACGAGCTTGGCGCCTTGCGGCTGCTGGCGATGAGTTCACCGACTCCGGTGCCCGGGCGCCTTTACCTCGGCATCGAAGAGTGCTTCAGGCAGCGGGTCGCGGTTCCGTTCGAGGACGAGCACGTCGCTCAGGCGAAACAGACGCTCGCAACATGCGCCGACATGGAAATCGGCCGGCTGTACGCGCAGGGCGGCGCGCCGCTCGCCGCGCAGGGACGAGCGGTGTTGCGGCAGGCAGGCGTGACGACGCTGGGACCGGCAAATTAGCCGGTAGCGACGACGTTGGCGTGGCGGATGTAGAGCCGCCAGCGGCCGTCTTCCTTGCGCCAGATGTTGGTAAAGCGCCGCCGCAGCGTCGGCTCGGTGTTCGAGTTCTTCACCGTATCGGACCCCATGACGATGACGAGATCGCCGTCGCGCCGGATCAGTTCGTGCTTGAAGGAGCTCGAGACGTGTCCGATGATGCCGGCATTGAGTAGCTCGAGGAGCTTCGACTTGGTGTTGACGATATTGATCGGCGAGTTGACCAGCAGCTCATCGGAGAAGAGCTCGTCCAGCCGCCCGAAATCGCGATTGAGAAATGCCGCGTTGGCTGCTTCCTCCACGGCGACGATCTCGGCCTGCCACTCGGCGTTCTGCATGGGAATCCTCCGGTCTCGTTTTGCGCGATGTCATGAAACCGATTGTGCACGGCACGAGTCGCACGTAAGGCCGGGCGCGAATTGACATAGCGAAACAGCCGATGGACATCAACGCCTATCTCGACGCCGCGAAATCGGAGCTCGGATGCGAGACCGACGCCTCGCTCGCCGCGCGATTCGGTGTCGTGCACAGCCGCATCAGTCACTATCGGAACGGCAAAGCGCTGCCGAACCTCCAGCTCGCGCGGCGCATCGCGCGCGCGCTGAAGCTCCGACCGGCGAAGGTGATCGACGACATTCGGCGCGAGAGAGCGCGTCGCCGGCGTTAAGCGTGCTGTCCGGCGGGCGCCGGCGAGCTCGGGGCTTCCTGCAGGAGGCGGTTACGGACGAAGTGAATATGCTGGCGCAGGACGTAGAGCTGCTCGGCCGCGGAGGGCGGCAGCTTGTCGCTGACGATGCGCCGCTCGATCTCGTCAAGGCGCTTCAACACATCGGCGCGCTGCTTTGGCGTTGCTTCGCTGAAGGCGACGCGCTCGAGCGCCATCAGCTCGGCGTAGCGCCGGTAGATGCGCGCGTTGATGCGCCACTTGTAAAGCCACGGCACGACCTTGAGACCCGGCAGTAGCACCACCGCGAGTGGCACCAGCACGATGACGATGCGGTCCACCAGGCTCGCGAGCCAGAAGGGCAGGTTGCGGTACGCA
>DASREB010000112.1:0-10916 GCA_035652275.1 Burkholderiales bacterium | reverse complement strand
GCTCGGGATCGAGCTCGACACGCGAGGCGTAGCTGCGCAGCTCGCGCACCGCTTCGCCGGCCTGCACTTCGGCCGACTCGAGAAGCGCGAGCACCGGCTGCAGGTGGCTGTCGTGCTCCGATAGCGCCCGCAAGCGATTTGCGACTGCGTGCAGCTGGGCGAGCGCCGCGCCGTCGGCCTCGGCGAGCGCTTCCAACGACGATTGCGCGCCGGCGAGCAGGCTCGAGCCGTGTTGCAGCCGTTGGTGCTCGGCCGCGACCTCCTGCCACTCGCCGTCCCGGGGAGCGAGCTTGTGCAGATGATCGAGCCGCTCCGCAATATCGACACGCTCGGCTTCGCGCTGCGCGAACTGGGCGCTCGCCTCCGCCGCGACCTGCTCGAGGCGCTTCCAGTCGCGGAAGGCCTGCGCGGTCTCGCGCGCCAGCGTTTCGCAGCTCGAATGAGCGTCGAGCAGCTCGCGCTGAGCGGCCGCGCGCAAGAGTGACTGGTGCGCGTGCTGGCCATGGAGGTCGACCAGCCACTCGCCCGCTTCCTTGAGCTGCGCGAGCGTCGCGGCGTGGCCATTGATGAAGCAGCGCGAGCGGCCCGCCCGATCGAGCGAGCGGCGCAGCACCACGCTCCCCGGATCGCCGGCGAGGTCGCGCTCGCCGAGCCAGGTTTCCATCGCCTCGGATGCCTCGAATTCGCCGGAGAGCTCGGCGCGCTCAGCGCCTTCGCGCACGAACGCGGCATCGGCCCGGCCGCCGACCAGCAGCTCGATCGCGTCGACCAGAATCGATTTGCCCGCGCCGGTCTCGCCGGTGAGCGCGCTGAAGCCGGCCTCGAGCTCGAGCGAGGCGCGCTCGATCAGCACGAAGTCGCGGACTTCGAGCGCGCGCAGCATGCTATTCGGGCTTGACGCGCTCCTCGCTCCAGCCGAGCTTCTCGCGCAGCGTGGCGAAGTAGCGGTAGCCCGGCGGATGGACGAAGCGCACCACGTCCGCGGAGCGCTTCAGCACCAGCCGGTCGCCCTCGCGCAGGTCGGCGAGCGCGAGGCCGTCGAAATGCGCGCGCGCATCGAGCGCCTGCTTGAGGCTGAGCTCGACCACGCTGCGGTCACTCACGCTCACCGGCCGTGCCGACAGGGTGTGCGGCGCGAGCGGCACCAGCGCGAGCGCCGGCACGGCGGGATGCAGGATCGGGCCTTGCGCGGAGAGCGCGTAGGCGGTCGAGCCGGTCGGCGTGGCGACGATCATGCCGTCGGCGCGCAGCGAATAGATGAATTCGCCGTCGAGCGAAAGCTCGAACTCGATCAAGCGCCCCTGCGAGCCCTTGCCGACCACCGCTTCGTTGAGCGCGATGGTGCGCAGCACCGACTGCGTGCCGCGCAGGATTTCGGCGTCGAGCACCGCGCGCTCTTCGATGCTGTACTTGCCGTCGAGGATCGCGCCGATGCCGGAGCGCATGTCGCGATGGCCGATGTCGGTCATGAAGCCGACGCGCCCGAGGTTCACGCCGACCACCGGCACGCGGTGACGCACCAGATTGCGTGCGGCGGCGAGCAGTGTGCCGTCGCCGCCGATGACCACCGCGAGATCGGCGGCGCTGCCAATGGCGGCGTAGTCGAGACCCGCGCTGCCGGTTTCGGCAGCGGTCTCCTTTTCGATCAGCGCGTCGCAGCCGCGGGACTTGAGGAACGCGACGAGCTCGCGCAGCGACGCGCCGATCTCCGCGCTGCCGAGCTTGCCGATCAGCGCAACGCGGCTGAAGCTCGGTTTCGCTACGGAGGGCATCGCGGCTGCGAGTGTACAATGAATCGCATGCTCGACAAGCGCGCCCAGATCCTGCTCAAGACGTTGATCGAGCGCTACATTGCGGAAGGTCAGCCGGTCGGCTCGCGCACGCTGTCGAAGTTCTCCGGGCTCGATCTTTCGCCGGCGACGATCCGCAATGTCATGGCGGATCTCGAGGAGCTCGGCTTCATCGCCAGCCCGCACACCTCGGCGGGACGCGTGCCGACGCCGCTCGGCTACCGTTTCTTCGTCGACACGCTGCTCGTTATCCGGCCGCTCGAATCGCAGGCGGTGCAGCGCATGGAGGGCGAGCTGCATCCGGACAATCCGCAGCGCGTGATCCATGCGGCGTCGCAGCTGCTGTCTCAGCTCACCCAGTTCGCGGGCGTCGTCATGACGCCGCGCCGCCGGGCGATGACTTTCCGGCACATCGAATTCCTCAAGCTCTCGGAGAAGCGCGTGCTGCTCATCGTCGTCACGCCCGACGGCGACGTGCAGAACCGCATTCTCTTTACCGAGCGCGACTTCAGCTCCTCGGAGCTCATCGAGGCGGCGAATTACATCAACCAGCACTACTCCGGCCAGGCGTTCGAGGACGTGCGCGCGCGGCTGCAGTCGGAGCTCGGCGAGCTGCGCCAGGACATGATCCGCCTCCTCACCACTGCGGTCGATGCGGGCAATCGCGCGATGACCGAAGGCAGCGAGGCATACGTGATCTCGGGCGAGCGCAACCTCCTCAGCCTGCAGGACCTCTCGCAGGACATGCGGCGGCTGCGCCAGCTCTTCGAGCTCTTCGAGCGCAAGACCTCGCTCCTGCAGATCCTCGACGTCTCGCTGCGCGGCCAAGGCGTGCAGATCTTCATCGGCGGTGAATCGGGCTTCACCGCGCCCGATGACGTGAGCGTCGTGACCGCGCCGTACAAGGTCGACGGCGAAGTGGTCGGCACGGTTGGCGTCATCGGCCCGACGCGGATGGCCTACGACCGCGTGATTCCGATCGTCGACGTCACCGCCAAGCTCCTTTCGAGCGCACTCTCCAACCACTGATTAATGGGATCAGATCCACATTTCGGGACACCGCGCTAAATTGCGCTCACCGTCCGGAAATGTTCATCTGACCCCGTTTATTTGAAGAGCGTCCTGCTCGTCAATCTCGGCACGCCGGCCGCGCCGACGGCGGCGGCAGTGCGCACCTATCTCGCCGAGTTTCTCTCCGACCCGCGCGTCGTACCGCTACCGCGGCCGATCTGGCTGCCGCTGTTGCACGGCGTGGTGCTGCCGCTGCGCGCCCGACAATCGGCGCACAAGTACGCCCAGATCTGGATGCCCGAAGGCTCGCCGCTCGCGGTGTACACGGCACGCATGGCCGCGCTCCTCGCGGAACGACTGGAGCGGCCGGTGCGCTATGCGATGCGCTACGGCGAGCCGGCGATCGCAACAGCGCTGAGCGGTCTGCCCGACCCGGTCGTCGTGCCGCTCTATCCGCAGTACGCGAATAGCACCACCGCGAGCGTGCTCGACGTGTTGCCGCGCGGTATCCCGGTCGTGCGCGGCTTCCACGATCATCCGGCCTACATCGCCGCGCTGGCGGCGAGCGTGCGGCGCCACTGGGACGAGCGCGGTCGGGCGCTGATGCTGGTGATCAGCTTCCACGGATTGCCGCAGCGCGCGGCAGGCGGTTACGAGCGCGAATGCCGCACCAGCGCTGCACTGCTCGCGCGGGCACTCGGCCTGCGCGATGCCGAATGGCGCGTGACGTTCCAGTCGCGCTTTGGCTATGCGCGCTGGCTCGAGCCCTACACCGAACAGACGCTCATCGAGCTGGCGCGCGACGGACTGCGCCGCCTCGACGTCATCTGCCCGGGCTTCGTCGCCGATTGTCTCGAGACGCTGGAAGAGATCGGCATCCGCGCGCGGCAGCGCTTCGAGGACGCGGGCGGCGAATCGCTCGAGCTCGTTCCGTGCCTGAACGATTCGCCCGAGTGGATCGCCGCGCTCGCCGCGCTTGTCACCGAGCCTAGCGCCCGAGCAGCCCCTTGAGCTTGTCGAGCGCGTTGTTGCCCGAGCTGCCCTGCCCCGGCTGATTGCCGCCGGGCGCGGCCTGCTCGCCGCCCGCTTGCGGCTTGGAGATGCCGAGGCGCTCTTCCAACGCGCCTTTCAGTCGCTCGCCCGCCTTGGAGCGCGCGAACTGCGTGGCGGCGGCCGTGTAGTCGACCTGGTATTTGAGCGCGTCGAACGGCCCGACGAGGTGCACCGGCACCGTGAGCCCGGAGAGCTGCGCGAGGTCGGCGCCGCCCTGGCCTTTGGTGGTCGCCACCACCGTGGCATTCGTGACGTAGTCGATCTTCGAGTTGCCGATGTCGATGTCGCCCTTGCCGGTCACGCGAAAGAGCGGCGCCTTCATATCGAGATCGTCGTTGTGCGCGACGCCGTTCTTGATGTTGAAGCTCGCGGTCATCTCGGAGAAGTCGGTCTGCTGCGCTTCGCGTGCCTGCGCCTTTTCTTCCGATGAGCCGAGCGCCGTCTTCGCCCGGCGGAACACCTCCGCCAGGTTGATGCCTTTGATCGCGCCGTCCTTGAGCTGCACGCGCGCGGTGCCGGCAAGCGCCTTTTTCAGCGCGTTGACCGACTTGCCCGCGGCATTGACGTCCAGGGCCACGGTGCCCTTTCCTTCCAGCACATCCTTCTGTGCGACATCGCGCAGCAGCGGGCCGACATTCACGCCGTTCAGCGTCTCCTTCAGCGCGACGCGCCCATCGGCCTGCGCCGAGAGCGCGCCGGACATCGAGCCGTCGTAGAGATTCGCCGAATGCGGCGCGATATCGAGCTTGCCGTTCGCTGCGCGCACCTCGGCTTTGAGGTTGGCGAGCTTCAGCCCGCTCGCCTGCAGCGCGCCGATCTGCAGCCTGCCGTTCGCGTTCAGCCCCTTCAGCGCCGAAAGATCCACCGGCGTGTCCTCGCTCTTCTGCGCCGACGGCGCCGGTTGCGGCGCCGGCTTGGCGGGCGGCGCTTTGCCTTCCTCCGTCGGCGTGGAGACCGGCTTTTTCTCCTGCTGCTTGGTATAGCGGTCGAGATTCAGCCGGTCGACGTTGACGTCGAAGGTGTAGGCCGGAGGCGTGAACTTCGCGAGCCCGAGCTTCGCCTGGATGGTGGACTCGTCGAACTTGGCGGTGAGATCCGCGGCCGCGGTCTGCTTCTCGAGATCGGCGCGCGCGCTGCCGTTTACCGGGATCTTCACGCTCTTCTGCGGGATATCGGGTCCGGCGAGCGTGATATCCGCATTGATCTGCGGAATGGCGAGCGACTTGGCAGAGCCTTCGACGCCGGCGAGCTTTAGATTCGCCTGGATGTCGCGCGCCGCCTCCTTGAGGCTCAGCTGCGCGGTGACCGCCGCGCCTTTCGCGCTGTTGGCGGCGACGACCAGTTCCGGCGCGGCAACGTGCGCCTCAAGGTTTTGCTTGTCCTGCACGCCCTTCACGTCCAGAGCGAGGCCCTTCACCCGGTACTCGTTCTTCTGCGGATTGGCCGCGACGTCGCCCTTCGCCTTCAGGTCGAGGTTCGTGATGCCGACGGCCGCGCCGTTTACCTTGGCGTCGAGCTTGGACACCTCGAACGCCTGCGCCGGCAAGTCGACCTTGTAGCCGCCGGTGACGTCGAGCTTGAGGTCGAGGTCCGGGTTCTTGCCCTTGGCGCTGGCCTTCAGGTCGAGCTTGCCATCGGCGCGCTCGGCAATGCGGCCGGTGCTCAACTTGAGATCCGAGACCGCGAGCTCCTGGCCGCTCGCCCGGTCGATGTAGCTGAACGCCGAGCGATCAACCTGCACGCTGGCGATATCGAAGGCGACGCCTTTGCCGCCGGCCTGCTGGCGCTCAGCAGCCTTTTTCTCCGGCGGCTGCGATTTCCCGGCCTGCTTGTCCTGCTGCGCCGGCGCGGGCTGCTCCATCAGGTCGCTGAAGTTGAAGCGACCGTCCTTCTCCTTCACCACGCGCGCTTTCAGGCCGGAGACCCGGATGCCGTCCACCACCACGCTGCCGTGCAGGAGCGGCAGCAACGCCACGGATGCATGCGCGCTGTCGAGGCTCAGGAACTCCTGCTTGGGATCGCGTTCGGAGAGCGCGACTCCATTGACGTCGGCGCCGAGACTCGGCCAGACCGCCACTTTCAAGTCGCCCTTCAGCTGCAGCGTGCGGCCGGTACGGTCCTTCACCAGGCGCTCGATCTCGCCCTTGTAGCGGTTCGGATCGAAGGTGGCGGCGAAAATCGCCACGGCAAGGACCACTAGGACCACGAGCCCCACGATCACGTACAGCGAAATCCTGATAGCTTTCATCGTCTAATCAGTAAGTTGTAATTGAAGCCGGGCGCTTGAAATGGCGCCTGCCCGTCCCCAATTCGACAAGATGCAGGAGAAGACCGTTCAGCCCCAAGAGGCCGATAAGCCCCTCGAGCAACAACTGATAGAGGCCCAAGCGCAGGCCGCAACCAGCCGAGACGCCATGCTACGCGCGCTTGCCGATGCCGAAAACGCGCGCAAGCGCTTCCAGGCCGAAGCGGCCAATGCGCAGAAATATGCGCTCGAGCGCTTCGCCGAATCGCTCCTCCCGGTGATGGACAGCCTCGAGGCGGCGCTCGCCAACCCCGAGGCGAGCTCGCAGGCGCTGCGCGACGGCGTGCAGCTCACGCTGCGGCAGCTCGCCAGCGCGCTCGAAAAGTCGCGCATTACGCCGATTGCGCCGGTCGCCGGCGAACGCTTCGACCCCCACCGCCACCAGGCGATGGCCGCGGTCGAGTCCGAGTCCGAGCCGAACACCGTGGTGGCGACGCTGCAGAAGGGCTACCAGCTGCACGACCGGATCCTGCGCCCGGCGCTCGTGACGGTGGCGAAGCCGATTGAAAAAACCGGGGCAAACCCCATATCCGACGCAGACTTAGATTAAAACGGGACATCACATGGCAAAAATCATCGGCATTGACCTCGGCACGACGAACTCCTGCGTCGCGATCATGGAGGGCGGCAAGCCCAAGGTGATCGAGAACTCGGAAGGCTCGCGCACCACGCCCTCGGTCGTTGCCTACACGGAGGACGGCGAGGTCCTGGTCGGCGCGCCCGCCAAGCGGCAGGCCGTCACCAACGCCAAGAACACCGTCTACGCCGTGAAGCGCCTGATCGGCCGGCGCTTCGAGGAAAAGGAAGTGCAGAAGGACATCAATCTGATGCCCTACAAGATCGCGCGCGCCGACAACGGCGACGCCTGGGTCGAGGTGCGCGGCAAGAAGACCGCGCCGCAGCAGGTCTCGGCCGAAGTGCTGCGCAAGATGAAGAAGACCGCCGAGGATTACCTCGGTGAAGAGGTCAAGGAGGCCGTCATCACGGTCCCGGCCTATTTCAACGACTCGCAGCGCCAGGCGACGAAAGACGCCGGCCGCATCGCCGGGCTGGACGTCAAGCGCATCATCAACGAGCCGACCGCGGCTGCGTTGGCGTTCGGGCTCGACAAGCAGCTGAAGAAAGATTCCAAGATCGCCGTCTACGACCTGGGCGGCGGCACGTTCGACATCTCGATCATCGAGATCGCCGACGTCGAGGGCGAGAAGCAGTTCGAGGTGCTCTCCACCAACGGCGATACGTTCCTCGGCGGCGAGGACTTCGACCAGCGCCTGATCGACTACATCGTCGGCGAGTTCAAGAAGGACCAGGGGCTCGACCTCTCGAAGGACGTGCTCGCGTTGCAGCGCCTGAAGGAGGCCGCGGAGAAGGCGAAAATCGAGCTCTCGAGCTCGCAGCAGACCGAGATCAACCTGCCCTACATCACGGCGGACCAGTCGGGGCCCAAGCACCTGACGATGAAGATCACGCGGGCGAAGTTCGAGTCCCTGGTGGACGAGCTCATCCAAAAAACCGTGGAGCCCTGCCGCATCGCGATCAAGGACGCGGGCATCAAGGTCTCCGACATCCAGGATGTGATCCTGGTCGGCGGCCAGACGCGCATGCCGAAGGTGATCGACACGGTGCGCGAAATCTTCGGCCGCGAGCCGCGAAAAGACGTCAACCCGGACGAAGCGGTCGCGGTCGGCGCCGCGATCCAGGCGGGCGTGCTGAAAGGCGACGTCAAGGACGTGCTGCTGCTGGACGTGACGCCGCTCTCGCTCGGCATTGAAACGCTGGGCGGCGTGATGACCAAGCTCATCAACAAGAACACCACGATCCCGACCAAGGCGACGCAGGTGTTCTCGACCGCGGATGACAACCAGACGGCGGTGACCATCCACGTGCTGCAGGGCGAGCGCGAGATGGCGTCGGGCAACAAGTCGCTCGGGCAGTTCAACCTGACCGACATCCCGCCCGCGCCGCGCGGCATGCCGCAGATCGAAGTGACGTTCGACATCGATGCGAACGGCATCCTGCACGTCTCGGCCAAGGACAAGGCGACCGGCAAGGAAAACAAGATCAAGATCCAGGCGAGCTCGGGTCTCACCGAAGCGGAGATCCAGCGCATGGTGAAGGACGCCGAGGCACATGCGGCCGACGACAAGAAGCAGCTCGAGCTGGTCAACGCGCGCAACGCCGCGGAGGCGCTGGTACACTCCGCACGCCGCTCGCTGAAAGAATACGGCGACAAGATCGATGCCTCGGAGAAGGACAAGATTGAGGCCGCGATCAAGGACGCCGAGGGCGTGCTCAAGTCCGAAGACAAGGACGAGATCGACCGGAAGGCTCAGGCGCTCCAGCAAGCCGCGCAAAAACTCGGCGAGAAGATGTACGCCGAGAGCCAGAAGGCAGCGGCAGGCGGCGGTGCGGCCCCTGGCGGCGGTGCCGAGGCCGCGGCGGGCGAAGCGAAGAAGGACGAGAACGTCGTCGACGCCGAGTTCACCGAAGTGAAGGACAAGAAGGCGGGGTAAGGGTCGTCGGGTTACGGAGTGACGCACGGGCTCCACAGGGGCCCGTTCGTTTGTGTGGGGTAGCTGAATGGCGAAGCGCGATTACTACGAAGTGCTCGGCGTCAACCGCGACGCGAGCGAAGAAGACCTGAAAAAGGCCTACCGGCGCTTGGCCATGAAATGGCATCCGGACCGCAACCCGGACAATCCGCGCGCCGAGGAGCACTTCAAGGAGGCGAAGGAAGCCTACGAGGTGCTGTGCGATCCGCCGAAGCGCTCGGCCTACGACCAGTTCGGCCACGCCGGCGTCGATCCGCATGCCGCGGCCGGTGCCGGCGCCGGCATGGGCGGGCACTTCGGCGACATCTTCAGCGATATCTTCGGCGAGATCTTCGGCGGCGCGCGCGGCGGACGCTCGACCGTGTTCCGCGGCGCGGACCTGCGCTACAACCTCGAGATCTCGCTCGAGCAGGCGGCGCACGGGTTCGAGACCAAGATCCGCATCCCGGCGATGTCGACCTGCGACATCTGCAAGGGCTCGGGCGCACGCCCGGGTACGCAACCCACGACGTGCCCCTCGTGCCGCGGCGCCGGCCAGGTGCGCGTCTCGCAGGGCCCGTTCTCCATCGCCCAGACCTGCCCGCGCTGCCACGGCTCGGGCAGCATCATTGCGCACCCGTGCGTGCAGTGCTCAGGCAGCGGGCGCATCAAGCTGCAAAAGACGCTCGCGGTGAAGATCCCCGCCGGCGTGGATGAGGGCGATCGCGTTCGCCTGTCCGGCGAAGGTGAGCCGGGGGTGAACGGCGGCCCGCCGGGTGACCTCTACGTCCAGGTACACATCAAGCCGCATCCGGTCTTCACGCGCGACCACGACGACCTGCATTGCGAGATGCCGATCTCCATCAGCACGGCAGCGCTGGGCGGCGAGATCTCCATCCCGACGCTCGATGGTTCGGCGAAGATTCGCGTGCCGGCCGAGACGCAGAGCGGGCGCACCTTCCGCCTGAAAGCGAAGGGCATCAAGGGCGTGCGGAGCCAGGCGCCCGGCGACCTCTTCTGCCACGTGGTGGTCGAGACGCCGGTCAACCTCACCGAGCGCCAGCGCCAGATCCTGCGCGAGTTCGAAGCGATCAGCGCGCAGGACAGCGCGCGCCACAACCCGCGCGCCAAGGGCTGGTTCGACAAGGTCAAAGAGTTTTTCGAGTCTTGAGCGAAAGGGCGGCGTCGATTAAGCCGCCGTCGAACGGGCCGCTGCGGCGAATAACGCGTTCGCGCCGCAAGGACGCCGAGCCGTCAACGCACGCAGCTAAAGAGACCGGTACTAAGGAACGCGGCGATTACAAGCCACGTCGGCATCCACTTCTCCGACCCGATTTCGCGCCATGCTTGGCGGACTTCCACGCGCACCGACTGCAGCGTCACCACGGTCTCCCCGGGTGACCTGACGCTACAGTGGACGGCTCGCGGCGCGTGATCGAAACCCGCGCAAAGGCCACCTTCAGCATTGCCGCTTGCGTTTGTCTCTTGGCGGGAAATATCGGCATGGACGACAGCCATTCCGGCATTTTGTGGAACTTAAACCCGGTTTCGGCTTCCGCGCAATAAGCTCGTGGCAAGGTGTAAAGCGGGCCGACACCTTCGACCGCCTGACTGCTAGCTTCGCTGCCTTTTCTTCGCGGCGAGCTTCACCGCCTCGATGATTTCCGGGTACGCCGCGCAGCGGCACAGATTGCCCGAGAGGTAATGGCGGATCTCGACCTCGCTCGGGTCCGGATTCTCGGCGAGTAGCTGGCGCGTCATCAGCACGAAGCCAGGTGTGCAAAAACCGCACTGGAAGGCGGAGCGCTCGATGAACGCCTCCTGCACCTCATCGAGCGTCGCGCTGCGCTCGACCGTCTCGACCTGCGCGCCTTCCACGAGCGTTGCGAGATACAGGCAGCCGGACACCGCGACGCCGTCGACCAGCACCGTGCAGCAGCCGCACAGCCCCTGTCCGCAGCTCTCCCGCGCGCCGAAGAGGCCGAATTCCTCGCGCAGCACTTCGACGAGCGACTCGTGCGGCGCGACCTGCGCCTCGACGCGCTCGCCATTCAGCGTAAAGTGAACTGCGCGCCTCATCGCTGCTGCAATGCCTGCCATAGCGCTTCGGGATTCAGCGGCAGCTCGGTGAGGCGTACGCCGATGGCGTCGTGCACCGCATTCGCGATCGCCGGCGACACGCCGAACGTCGCGGTCTCGCCCACGCCTTTGGCGCCAAAGGGGCCG